>CAYFXT010000042.1:0-15120 GCA_964346995.1 uncultured Spirochaetaceae bacterium
CAGCGGCGATTCATAGGCGCCGTCCAGCCACTCCGGCACGGCGGGAACGTACTCGATCAACTCGGCGATGTAATCGGACAGGAAGTCGACCGCGCTCACCAGGAAGTGGCCGCTCCCCATAGCCGGGTCGAGCACCTTGAGCCGGAGCACCGCTTCCGCCGGATCCCGCCGCGCCAGCGCGGCCATGCGATCGGCCTTCGGGCGGCGATCACTGGCAAGCTCCTGCGCGCGGGCCTCGAACGCCTGCAGCCGCTCCTCGGCCAGCGGTTTCAGCGTCTGGTCCAAGATCAGGTCGACCAGCTCCTGCGGTGTATAGAAGCTGCCGCTGTCCTTGCGGGCGTAAGAGTCGAGCCGGATCTCCACGCGCCTTCCGCGCCGCGTGGGTTCGCGTTCCAGCAGGCGCTCGTAGATGGAGCCGAGTTGCTGCACCGACATGTCCCGATAGTTGACGAAGCGGCGGGAGCCGTCGCCCGGTGCCTCCGCGGCGGTGTGGCTGAGGTCGTAGATGATGTCGGCGACTACCGTGTCCGGCAGCCGGATTCGCTCCAGGACCGGCGCCGCCTCGGGTGCGAACAGGCCGCCGTCGTAGGGCGGCAGCCCTATCGACTCGTCGCCCCGGTCGATCTGGAGGAACAGCTCGGTCAGGCGGTTGTAGTAGTGGGCGGCAGTGGAGGAGAACGTGTCGCCCTCGGCCATGCGTCGTGCGACATCCTCGCGCACGCGCTTGCGCAAGCCGTAGTCATCGTAGCGCGCGTCGTTGACCGGCAGCAGACCACGGTCCTCGGCGTAGAGCACGAACAACAGGCGGTAGAGGAAGATCAGCGCCGCGGCGCGGACATCGGACAGGCTGTCGACACCCGCGGCATCGGCGACCGCCGCCACGAGTCGCGGGAACACGTGTTCGAACACCACGTTGGAAAGGTCCTGTGCCACCGACTGCTCGTAGCGGCGCCCTTCCGCGATGGCGGCCTCCAGGAAGGTGGTGGTGGCCGTCCCCTGCAACGTAAAGGAGGCGCGACCGAACAACAGCAGGAAGATCCGCAGGCCATCCTCGTTGCCAGGCTGGATCAGTTCCGCCAAGTCGGTCTCGAAGAAACCGGTCGCCCGCGGCCGGGCACGGCGGTCATACAGACGCCAGACGCTGCCGTTGGTCAGGATTCCAAACCGGATGCGTCCTTCCGAAGCGACGTCGGCGGTCGTCAGATAGCGCAGCATCTGGCTGTGCGGGGAGCCGCCGCGGAGCCCGTCGGTGCGATCGCGCTGATCGAGCGCGAGCCCGAAGCGCTTGCTCTCCTCCACGATCAAGGCGTCCTGAAAGCGATCCTCGGAGTTGAGGCGAGCGGTTGCGCGTGCCTTGGATGCGGCGTCCGCGAACAGCAGATGGTCGGGAACATCCTCGTGGCCGGCGGCTCCCTGCTGTGGCAGGTAGTCGGTCCACCCCAACAACTCCATCACCGGGCGAATGAAGTCCTGCTCGGTCACCGCCTCGTTGGGCTGCTGCAGCGACCGGAATCGCTCATACGTCTGGCCCAGACGTTGGCGGAAGTCGGCGAGCGTCGCCGCCGCAGCTTCCCATTCAGGAGTCGTGCGGATGCCGTCGCTGAGAAAGTACTGCGTGAACAGCAGACCCTTCATGATCGGCACTACCGGTCGGACAGGGCGTTCCGTTGCCAGAACACGCCGTCAGAGTATCCCTGGATCGATGGGTCGGTCCTGGCGGTGGCGCGGTGCTTCAGCGCCAAGACGGACAAGCACTACGCGATCTCCAGACCGGAATCCTTGAAACGACGAAAATCGTCTGGATTGGTAGTGGCGATGGCTGCGCCTTCCCCGAGTGCCGCCGCCGCGACCATGCAATCGATCAGGGACCCGCGGCGACGGCCCGAACGGTTGAACAGGGTGGCGGCCGCGGCTGCATGCTCACGGGTGAACTCGCGGCACGGTCCGACGATGTCGGTCGCCAACGCCAGCTCTGACTCGCTGAGCGGGCCGCACAGGAACTCCGCCCAGGCCACCGCGCTCATTCCCAGGCGCCTGCCCTCACGGAGCCAACTGCGGAGCCTGCGGTCTTCAAGCGACTCCGTTTGCAGCGCCCGAATCAGAAAGCTGGTGTCGAGGTGGATCATGTAGACATTCGATGCGCCGCCGCTTCACGCTCGACCGCGCTCTCGCGCTCCCACTGCTTGATGACCACCCTGCGTTCGCGCACCGATGCCTGCAGCCGGTCGAGCGCATCGAGCGCCGCATTGTCGCCCGGCGCCATGGTCGCTGCGGCACGGCGTATAGCGCGCCGCAGCACTTCAGACTTCGACACGTCCCACCGGCGCGCCAGATCTTCCAGGACGCGCACCGACTCGACATCCAGTGAATAGGTCGACTTGATCGTCGTAACAGCCATACTCTGACGGTACGGCCATACTCGGGCGGGCGTCAATACGGACCGGCCGCCCGTTCATTGCCGAGTTGAGAGCGGAGTCCGTTCCGTAGTCTCCGGGCATTCAATTGCCGTCGCCACGGAGTTGCGCGCAAATGCGTTGCAGGGTGTGCGGGTCGCCGAAACCGCCTGCCTTCGTGATTACCTTGAGGCCGGCCCATGGCCCACTGCTGGCCTGGGCGCACGGGACGTAAGGCGCCGCCTCACCGGCGAGCCTCAGCCGGCGAACGCCAAGACGGATCAGGCAAGCGTACGCAGTGTCGCCGCCCACGATGAGCAGCGCGCGCGGGCGAGTTGCAGCCGCCGCAAGCACGTCGCCGACGAGAGCCGCAAGTTCCGCCGCTACCACCGCCCGCGCGGGTTGGTGCGTGGCGGCGTCAGACACCGGAACGGGAGCACACAGAAACAGGTCATGCCGGCGGTCAAGGGCCGATGCTGCCAGCGTTGCCGCGTGCACAGTGTCAATCTCACGGGATTTGTCACAATCCGCAGTGTCAGCGACTTGCCAGCTCGGCTCGTGCCGATCGCCGCCATGTGTCCCCCGCAAGCGAAGCAGGAGGGCCGAAGATGCGGCGACGGCTTTATCCACTTGACGCCGAGCCATGGCGCGGCGCGAGCCGGAAATCACCACCAGCGGCGGTTCGTCACCGGGGCGATCGGCGGCGGTGACCCTCGCGGGCGTGCGGTGCCGCAACCCCGCCGTCGACTGCGGCTGCGTGCCGGTCCGCGTGAGGGCGCGCAGCAGGCCGGCCGAGCCGGCCCACACCAGCTTGCGGACGCCGGGCGCGACGCCGCCTGCGGCCGCCGCGAGCGCATTCAGATCGGTGTCGCTGGCCGCATCGACCACGATCAGATCGGCCATTCCGCATAGCGCGGCTGCCAGTTCCTCGCGCGGCAGCGCTGACACCTGCATGGCCCGGCACTCCGGCCACTGCCGGCGCACGATATCGATCACCGCGGAGCTTTGCGCGTTACCGTCGCGCGCGGGGATTTCGTCCCGATAGGGGGTGGCCATCACCGGCTCGCCCGCCACCCGCAGCACGCCGCCCCGTACCGTCCGCCGTTCGGCCGGGAGCGCCGGGGTGCAGATGATCACGCAGGGGGCCAGCGCCTCGTGCAAGGCCGCCAGCTCGGCGCCCACGTTGCCGCGCAGCGCCGAGTCCAGCTTCTTGAACCATACCGTCCGGCCCTGGGAGCGCAACGCGCGGCACGCGGCGCTCACGCGCGCGGCGGCCGCGGCCGGCGCCAGACCGCGCGACTGCGTGTTGATCACCGGCATCACGACAGCGTCTGCGGCATCCGTGGCGCCGGGCGCCGTTCCCGGCGTGCCGTGGCGCGCGGCGTCAGGCATTGACAGCGCGTTCCCGGACGACGACGGCACATTGATCTTCAGCTTCTTACGGGTCCCGGATTGACCGGGCTGACACTCCGGCAGGTCGGTCGGCGTCCCGGTCCGGACGCCGTCTCTGCTGCTCACCAGCACTTCCACGGCGGTCCGTGGCAGGAGTTGCACGCCGCCGTCCAGCGCGCCGGTGAGGTCGTCCGCCAGCACTGCCGCGCCGGCCGGCCACGGCGGCAACCCGCCGCGCCGTTCTGTTGCGTCGGCGCCCTCGGCCGGCAACACGCTGCGCCGGCCCCGTTCGCGGGCCGCGCGATGTACCCGGCCCCCGGCGCGGCGGCTCACGGCCATCGATCGGGCGGCACCTCGATCAGGCCGGCGCCGACGCGCCGGCTTGGCGATCCGGCACCGGTCGCCGGCGCGCCATCGGCGGCGGGCGTAGCGCGCGCCGCCTCCTGCGCGGCCGCCAGCCGTCCCTCGTCGAGCACCATGCCCAGCCCGGGCCGCTGCCCGAGGTGCACGTGGCCGTCGCGCAGCTCCAGGTCGCGCTCGAAGATCGCTCCGCGCCCGGCGTCGAGCACTTCGATCATCAGGTGGTTGGGCAGCGCTGCCGCCACGTGCGCCAGGAAGCTGCCGGGCGAGTTCATCAACGCCACCGGCAGATCGAAGGCGAAGGCCAGCTCGGCCACCTGCAACGCGCCGGTAATGCCGCCGGCGTTGGTGCCCACCTGCACGACGTCGACCGCGCCGTGCTCCACCAGTGCCCGATACTGGGCGAGGAGGTCGAGATTCTCACCGGTGGCCACCGCGGCGCGGATGCCGAGCGTCACGGTGCGCAGGCCGGTGTAGTCCCAGCGCCGCGCCGGCTCCTCCACCCAGGTCAGGTCGAACTGCTCCTCGAACGCCGCCACCCGGCGCACCGCCTGCTTCGGCGACCAGTACTCGTTGGCGTCGATCATCAGCGCCGGTGTACCCGGCGCCGCGGCCAGGGCATCGCGGACAACGGCCAGGCGACGCCGGTCGCGGTCCGGATCGAGGCCCACCTTGAGCTTGCCGGCGCTTACCCCCATGCCGGCCATGCGCCGGTAGTACGCCGCCAGCTCGGCATCGCTCAGCGGCATGTCCAGTCCGCTGGCGTAGGCGCGTACGCGCGGCTCGCTGGCGCCGAGCAGGCGCCACAGCGGCTCACCGGCCAACTTGCCCTTCAGATCCCACAGCGCCACGTCCAGACTGCTCATCGCATCACCGGCAATCCCCACCGCACCCGCCTTGAACAGGGCGTCGTTCATGCGCTGCCACAACCCGCGCACGCCGCGCGGGTCGGCACCCACCAGCAGCTCGGCGAGGGTGTCGATGGCGGCGCCCGCATCGGCCGACGCCAAGCCGACACCGGCGACGCCGGCGTCGCTGTGCACGGAAACGATGAGCCCGGCGAAGCCGCGCCGTCCCTGCGGAAAGTTGGCATCCCCGATGGGACGGTTCAGGTTGATGTGAAACGGACGTGTGGTTACTGCTCTGATCGTCGTGCGCACTGCAGCACTGCACTCACTGCCCGGCAACCTTGCCCGCGCGGGCCGGTTCGCGGTATACCGGACATACTATCAGAGTTACCATCCCCAAGGAGACCCTCATGGCATTTACCCTCGAACTGGGCGCCAAGGCGCCCGACTTCAACCTGCCGGGCGTGGACGGCAGCAACTACTCGCTGGCCTGCTTCGCCGACGCGGAGGCGCTCGCCGTCGTGTTCGCCTGCAACCATTGTCCTTTCGTGATCGGCTCGGAAGACCGCTTCAACGAGTTCTACGCCGACTACAAGGACCGCGGCGTGGCGTTCATCTCGATCAACTCCAACGAGACCGACGGCCATCCCACCGACTCCTTCGTGCACATGCAGGAACGCGCCGCCGAGAAGGGCTTTCAGTTCCCCTACGTGCGCGACGACAGTCAGGAGGTAGCGCTCGCCTACGGCGCTCTGCGCACGCCGCACTTCTATCTGTTCGACCGCGAGCGCAAGCTGCGCTACACGGGGCGGATGGACGACAATCCGCGCGCTCCCGCCGGGGCCTCTACGCACGAGCTGCGTGACGCCCTGGACGCGGTGCTCGCGGGCCGCGAGGTGGAGGTTCCGCTGACCAATCCGATCGGTTGCAACGTCAAGTGGAAGAACCAGGACGCCCACTGGATGCCCGCGGAGGCCTGCGACCTGGTTTGACGGAGGCGGCACGGTCACTCCGTGGCACCGAAGACGATGAAGATCGATGCGCAGGCATCGTCCGCCGAGCCGACGTTTCCGGATCAGGAACTGCTGGATCTGGTCGACGCCGACAATGCGGTGATCGGCACGGTCCCGCGCTCCCGCGTACATGGCGAGCCGAAGCTGCGCCATCGCGCCGTCCACGTCCTGGTCTACGACGACCGCGGTGCCCTGCTGCTCCAGAAGCGCTCGGCGGCCAAGGAAATTCAGCCCGGCAAGTGGGATACCTCGGTGGGCGGCCACTTGGCGGTGGGCGAGAGCTACGTCGCCGCCGCCGTGCGGGAAGCCGGGGAAGAGCTCGGCCTGACCGTCGCCGCCGCCGACCTGGAGCCGGTGCACGAGTACGTGTGGCGCTCGGCGGTGGAGACCGAGCACGTGACTTCCTTTCGGCTGCGCAGCGAGGGACCGTTCCGCCCCGACCCCGGGGAGATCGAAGAAGTCCGCTTCTGGTCGCCTGAACAATTACGCGCCGCGATCGGTGCTTCGGTGCTGACCCCGATGCTGGAGCATGAACTGACACTGCTTGGCGTGGTGGAGCCCGGCGCCGTGCTCGACCCCGCCTACCTCCACCCGGACGCCGGTGCGCTGCCCGCCGACCCGCCGCCGCGTGCCGCCATGGCAGCGGCTACGCGGTCGCTGCACGACGCCATCGACGCCGCCGCGCGCCGCCTCGGTCAGCCCTACCTGCACCCCGACGGCGAGACGCTGCAACTCGATCTGTTCGGCAGCGGGGCGATGGTGCAGTGGCAGGAGCGCAAGGCGGCGGCGGTGTTGCTGGCCGGCGAGCCGTGGTCGGAGCTGCCCCAGACCTACGGGCGCTACGGCACCGACAGCGGCCGTCGGCTGATCGCCGCGGTACGCCGCCTGGAGCAGGCGGCGGGAGCGGTGCTTACCGACGGCGGCATGCAGGCGTGCGCCCTGGCCTGCGACGTGCTGTTCGCTCCCGGCAGCCACGCCGTGGTGACGCGCAGCGTGTACAACAAGACCAGGAGTTACCTGCAGCGCCTCGCCGGACGGCAGGGCGGGGAGGTTACCCTGGTCGACGACGGCGACCTCGACGCGGTGGCGCAGGCGTTGCGACCCGAGACCACCGTGCTGTTCACCGAGACCTACACCAACCCGCACACGCGCGCGGTCGACCCGCCCGCCCTGGCAGCCGTGGCGGCGCGGGCGCGCGCCGCCGGCGCCGCCGGCCTGCGGGTAGTGGTGGACAACACCATCGCCACTCCGTGGGGCCTGCGCGAACCGCTGTTGTCGGTGCCGGGCATAGACCTGGTGGTCGCCAGCGGCACCAAGGCGCTCGCCGGGCAGGATCGTGACATGTGGGGCTATCTGGCCAGTAACCAGGTCGACCTGCTCAACGAGGCGATGGACCTGCAGGCGATGCGTGGCGGCATTCTCGACTGGCGGCGCGCACAGGCGGTGTCGAGCGGCCTGGAGGCCGCGCGCGCGCGGTTCGAGCGGCGCTGTGCGACCGCGAGCACGGTGGCGCGGTTTCTGGCCGGCCATCCGCGCGTGGCGGAGGTGTTGCACCCGTCGTTGCCCGATCATCCCGACGCCGCCGCCGTTGCCCGCCACTACCGGCTGCCGGGTTCGATGGTCAGCTTCCGGTTGCGCGACGCCGACGAGGACGAGACGCGCCACTTCTGCGACGTGCTGGCGATGACGGGGGTGCCGCGCTACGCGCTGAGCTTCGACGGTCTGGCCACTAAGCTCAACCACCATCGTTCGGTGTCGGAGTACTTCACGGCCCCCGGTGAGGTGCGGCGGATCGGCGTCGACCGCCTGGTGCGGCTGGGAATCGGCGTAGAGGAGGAACGCGACCTCATTGCCTGTCTCAACTGGGCGCTGTGGCAGGCGCCACAGGTGTCGGAGAAGGCGGTTGCGGCGTGGCAGGGGTGCCGCCGTCGCGCACTCGGTATTTCCTGAAAGCGATTCGCTACTATCGGCCGATAACAATGGTGATGGCTGGTGGGCGAATCGCCATGACTCGGCAGGTAGCTCCGTGACACCGAAGACGACGAACGGCGATGCGCAGGCAGCGCCGGTTGGCAACGATGTGCGGGGCAGCGGCCCGTTCGTGATCGTCGGTATCGGGGAACTGCTGTGGGACGTGTTCCCCGACGGCCGCCGCGAGTTGGGCGGCGCGGTCGCGAATCTGGTCTACCACGCGTCGCTACTCGGCGACCGGGGCGTCCTGGCCAGCCGCGTCGGCCGCGACGGCAACGGCGATCTGCTGGTCGCACGGCTGCGTGAGCTGGGCGTGGACGGGCGCCATCTGCAGCGTGATGCCAGCCACCCCACCGCCACCGTGGATGTCGCCCTGAACGACGGTGCGCCCAGCTATACCATCCATGAGTCGGTGGCGTTCGACTATCCGGAGCTGGACGCGCACTGGCAGGGGCTCGCCGCGCGCACCGACGCGGTTACCTTCGGCACCCTGGCGCAACGCACCGCGGCCGCCGCCACGGTGATCAGGGGGTTCGTGGCCGCCTGCCCGCCGCATTGCTTGCGCCTGCTCGACGTCAATTTGCGGCAGCACTTCTGGTCCGCCGACCTGCTCGACAGGTCACTGCAGGCGGCGACGGCGCTGAAGCTCAACGACCAGGAACTACCGGTGGTGGCGAACGCCGTCGGCCTGCCGGCCGGCGACGAGCGCGCCACGCTGCGGCTCCTGCTGGAGCGCTACCAACTTCAGATGGCCTGCCTGACGCGCGGCGAACGCGGCTGTCTGATGATGGGTCGGCCCGATGGCGGCGATCCGAATGACTTTGCCGCCACCGCGCCCCGAACCGCCGAGCACGCCGGCATCGACGTGCCGGTGGCCGATACGGTGGGCGCCGGCGACGCCTTCGCCGCGGCGCTGCTCCACCATCTGTTGCGCTCGCACGACCTGCAACGGACGGCGGTGGCGGCCAACCGGTACGCCGCCTACGTGGCGACCCGGCGCGGCGCCACCCCGGTGATGCCACGCCGGGTGCTGAACGAGGCGCGTGCGGCAACGGCGTGAGCGGACTGGTCGACACCCACTGCCACCTGGACGACGCCCGCTTCGCCGCCGATCGTGACGCAGTCGTGGCACGCGCCCGGGCCGCCGGCGTCGCCGGCATGGTGATCCCGGCCACCGGGCTGGCCAGCGCCCGCGCCGCCCTGGCCCTCGCCGCTCGCCACCCCGGGATCGGCGTGGCGGTGGGCGTGCATCCGCTGTGGTGCACCGAGGCAGGCGCCGTGGCCGACGTACTTCCGCAACTCCACGCCCTCGCCCGCGAGCCGGCGGTGGTCGCCATCGGCGAAATCGGCCTCGACTACTTGCGCGGGCCGGAGCCGGCGCTCCAGGAACGCTGGCTCGATGCCCAGCTCGACGTCGCGGCGGCCGCCGCGCTGCCGGTAATCCTGCACAACCGCGCGGCGACCACCGACCTGCTGACCCGGCTGCGCGCCTGGGGCGATCGTGCTCCGTTGCCCGATCCGCCGGGCGTGCTGCACGCGTTCGGCGCCGGTCAGGCGGCTGCGGACTTCGCCGTCGGCGCCGGGTTCTACCTCGGCATCGGCGGCATGCTCACCTTCCGCCGCGCCGACGAGGTACGCGCGGTGGCGGCAGCCGCCCCCGCAGACCGCCTGGTACTGGAAACCGACGCCCCGTACCTGGCTCCCGAGCCGCAGCGCGGGTGCCGCAATGAGCCCGCGCTGCTCGGCCACGTCGCCACGCGGCTGGCGGCGCTGCGCGGCACCGGCACCGGTCTGATCGCCTTGCAAACTACCCGCAACGCGGTACGTTTGTTTCCGCGTCTCTCCCCGGAAGTACGATGATTGAACTTGCCGCGCAGACACGCGCGTTTGCGCCCCCATCGAGCCGGCGTGGTGTCGTCGGTCTGCTCCCTGTGCTGAGTTTCGTCGCGGTGATCCTGTCCGGTTGTTCGCTCAACCAGCTCGCCATCCGTACGGTCACCGGTCTGGTCAGCCAGCAGGGCGAGGGCGACGTGTTCGCCAGCGAAGAAGACCCGCAGTTGGTCGGCGACGCGCTACCGTTCGCCCTCAAGCTGTACGAGATGTTGCTCACCGGGGCGCCGGACGACCCCGGACTGCACCTCGCCACCGGGCGCAGCTTCGTGGCCTACGCCAACGCGTTCGTGCAGCGCCCCGCCGAGCAGATGCCGGTCAGCGAAATCGACCGCCGCATCAGCGAGCTGCGGCGCGCCAAGAAACTCTATCTGCGCGGGCGCGACTACCTCATGACCGGCCTGGAGTTGCGCCATCCGGGATTCCGCGAGCTGGTAGCGGCGCGCCAGATCGAGGATGCGCTGGCGCTGGTGGACGCTTCGAGCATCGACTACCTGTACTGGACCGCGGCGGCGCGCCTGGGCGCCCTGTCCACCGATCCGTACGACCTGGAGCTCCTCATCACCGCGCCCTACGCGGCCAGGATGCTGCACCTGGTCACCGAATGGGACGAGACCTACCACGGCGGCGCGGCGCACGACATTCTGATCATCTACTATGCCGGGATCGGGGCCGCTCTCGGCGGCGGCATGGAACGCCCCAGACAGCACTTCACGCGCGCCGTGGCGGCCTCCGGCGACCAGCGCGCCGGTCCCTACCTGGCCATGGCCGGCGTCGCCGTCGCCGAGCAGAATCCCGACCTGTTCCGGAGTCTCCTGAACCGGGCTCTGGAGATCGAATTGGACGTGGCGCAGTATCGACTTCAGAATACCCTCGATCAGCAATACGCCACCTGGCTGTTGGACCACATGGAGGATCTGTTTCTTGAGATATGACGAGAGTACCCCCAGCCATCCCGGCACCTGCAGACGGCTGCGGCGCATCGTGCTGGCGACCGCCCTGGCGCTGTGCTGTTCCGTCAGCGCCTCCGCGCTCACCATCAAGCTCGGCAGCCTGGCTCCGGTCAATACGCCCTGGGATCTGGCGCTGCGCGGCCTTGCGGCCGACTGGGCGCGCATCTCCGACGGAGACATCGAGGTGAAGATTTTTCCGGGCGGCATTGCCGGGAACGACGCGGACATGATTCGCAAGATGCGCATCGGCCAACTGCAGGCCGCCGCGCTGCCGGCGATCAGCTTCAACGACGTCTACCCTGGAGTATTGGCGATCGCCACCCCGATGCTGGTTCGCACCGATGAGGAGATGCAAGCCGTCCTGAAGGCGATGACGCCGTTTCTCAATGAGCAACTGGAGCAGCGCGGCTTCGTACCGCTGATGTGGGCGCCGATTGGCTGGGTGAAGTTATTTGCCCGCGAGGCGGTGCACACCGCTGACGACCTGCGCGGTCACAAGCTGTGGATCGGGGCCGCCAGTCCAGGCGTGCTGCGGGCATGGCAGCAGGCGGGGTTCAACCCGGTGGCGCTGCCGATATCGGAGGTCACCACCGCCCTGCAGAGCGGCATGATCGACGCGTTTCTGACCAGCCCCTCGGGTGCCGCGGCGTTCCAATGGTTCGGGATCGCATCGCACATGACCGATCTGCGCTTCGCGCCGCTGTTCGGGGCGGTGCTGATCAGCAAGCGTACGTGGCAGCGGATCCCCGCCGACCTGCGCCCGCGCCTGCGTGCAGCCGCGATAGCGGCTGCGCAGCGGGTAAGCGAAGGCGCCTACGAGCTGGACGACTTGGCGGTGCACATCATGACGGCACACGGCCTGCAAGTGCACGACGCAACCGACGCTCTGGAGCAGGAATTCCAGGAAATCGTCGCGCACCACTTCCAGGGGCTGATCGGTGACGAAATCGATCCAGAGGCTTACGCGCTGGTCACCGATCAGGTCGCGGCCTACCGCGCTCGCGCCGCAGATTGAGGAGCGCGCCGCCACCGCCAGGAGAAACTGCGTCCGGCGGCGAACCGGCTACGTCGCTGCTGGCGCGCGCCGAGAACGGCGTCGTGACCGTGGCGCTGGTGCTGCTCGCCGCGCTGCCGGCGGCTACCGTCCTCCTGCGCCTGTCGTTCGGGGGCGGTCTGGCCGCCAGCGGAGAGTACGTGCGCCACCTTACCCTGTGGGTGGCGCTCATCGGCGGTGTCGTCACCACTCGGCACGGCACCCATCTCGCCCTGTCGAGCGGTCTCCACCAGTTGTCGGAGCCGTGGGGAGGACGGGTCCGCGCCGCGGCCGGCGCGCTCTCGGTGGCGGTTTCCGCCGCCCTGACGGTGAGCTCGCTGTCGCTGGTGCTGCTTGCCTTCGATCCCGCGCAGGACGTGGGCGGCGTCCCGATCCGGCTGGCCACCTCCGCGTTGCCACTCGGGTTCGCCGGCATGACGGCGCACTTCGCGGTGACGGCGTTTCGACAGCGCGTGGCGCGCGCGGCGGTGCTGCTGGCCGTTCCCATCGGCCTGTTGATCAGCAGCGGGGCGCTGGTCAACGCGCTGCAAGTGCTGATGCCCGGCTACGTTCCGAGCTACGCGCTGGTCGATGCGGTCGCCGCCACCGCCACCGTCGCGCGCGTGCCGCTGGTCGTGGCGCTGGTGGCCTCGGCGTTCATCGGCACTCCCATCTTCGTGATCCTGAGCGGATTCACCCTGCTGCAGTTCCTCGGCACCGGCGGCGCGCTGGAGGTGGTCCCGGACGAGGCCTACGCCATGCTTTCGCGGCCGCAGGTCCCGGCGCTGCCGCTGTTCACCGTGGCCGGGTTCCTGCTCTCCGAGAGCAAGGCGGGGGAACGGCTGATCGCTCTGTTTCGGGCCTGGTTCGGCTGGTTCCGTGGCGGCCTGGCGGTGATGGCGGTACTGCTGTGTGCATTCTTCACCACCTTCACCGGCGCCTCCGGGGTGACCATTCTCGCCCTCGGCGGGCTGCTCCTGTACATGCTGGTCCGCAACGGCTATCGCGAGCGGTTCAGCATCGGCCTGCTGACCGCCGCGGGCGGCATCGGCCTGCTGTTCCCGCCCGCCCTGCCGATCATCATGTATGGCGTCATCGCCCAGATCGACATCCGCCAACTGTTCGTGGGTGGCTTTCTGCCGGGGGTGGTGATGGTGCTGGCCCTGGCTGCCATCGGCGTCTTTCAGGCGCTGCGGCGGCCCGCCGCCGACGCACCCCGCCCGGATCCGGCCGCGCGCCGCTTCAAGCTGCGCCCCGCCCTGCGGGCGGTGCGCGGGGCGGCGTGGGAGCTGGCGCTGCCGGTGCTCGTGGTGGCGCTCTACTTCGGCGGCGTTACCTCGCTGGTGGAGACCGCTGCGGCGGCGACCATCTACGTGCTGCTGGTCGAAATGGTGGTGCACCGCGACATTGCGTTCCGCGCCCTGCCGCAGGTGCTCGCCAAGTGCACGCCGATCATCGGCGGGGTGATGGTGATTCTGGCCGTGGCCAAGGGGCTCTCCTACTTCATGGTGGATGCCGAAGTGCCGACGCGCCTGGTGGCATGGGTGAGCGACGGCATCAGCTCCCGACTGCTGTTTCTGATCCTGCTCAACCTGACCCTGCTGGCGGCCGGTGCGCTGATGGACATCTTCTCCGCCATCGTGGTGCTCGGTCCGCTGCTGATACCGCTCGGCGTCTCCTACGGCATCCACCCGGTCCACCTGGGCATCATCTTTCTCGCCAATCTGGAACTCGGATACCTTACGCCGCCGGTGGGCATCAACCTGTTCCTGGCTTCCTATCGCTTCGATCGCGATCTGGTCAGCATCTACCGCACGGTGGTGCCGTTCCTGCTGCTGCTGCTGGCGGTGGTGCTGGTGATTACGTACGTGCCGGTCCTGACCACGGGCCTGCTTTCGGTAGTCCGGTTCTGACTCTCGCCCACGGCCCCACGGCCGTCGGAAATGAGGTGCATTCCCGTTCTGTGGTAGCAGTTCGACGCCGCCACCGGGACGAGCCGACCGCGTGTGAGCGCACCTATCCACTTGGCGGGATGCACCCCAGGGGACGGGTGGCGGGGCACCGGCGATCACGGTACCCTGAAACAAGGACACGACGCCGTGAAAGAAGCCCCCATGACGACACCACGCGCCGGCGGCGGCGAAGCGTATACGCTTACCACGACCACGCACCGAACTTACTGGCGACGCTGGCGGCTGGCGACCTGGCTCCTGTCCGCCTCGGTGCTGGCCTCCCTGGCGATTGGCGCCGGCATCGGTTGGGAGGGGAAGAGCACGACGGTGCGCATTCAGGACGTCGCCATCGCGCTGGTCTCGGCGGCGGTCACCTTCATGGCGCTGCACTGGTGCGCGCACGCCGTGCGCCGCTTCAGCGACCGCTACCTGATGACCGCGGACAAGGCGGCTGCGCTGGTCGACGAGGCGCTGGCGAACGGGCTATTGTCGCACGAATACCAGCGCTCCCCGGAACGCGACCGCCGGGTTGCCAGGACGATCCGCTACGACCGCAGGATAGGCTTCTCCGAGGCGGAGATCGAGAAGGATCTGGAGGCGTTCCTGCCCGAATGACTCCGAACCACGCCACCGCGCCCTTGCGCCCCGAATCGCCGCTATCGGCCCATCCCCTCCTGCAGCAAGGAGTGTGTCGCAATCCGACGGGCATTCCGACAGACTCCTTGATTCCGCCCGGCGGACGGGTGTAGGCTTGCGGGACAGCGGAGGTACCGGCGGTGCGCGACATTTGCAAGCAAATCCCCTACCTGCTGCAGCTACTCGACGATGACGCCGCGCCGGTGCGACGCCGGGTGATGCACGCCCTCGAGGAACTGGGTCCCGACCTGGAGATGCTGGCGGAGCCGTACCTCGACCAGCTCAACGCAGATCAGCACAGTGGTCTGCGGCGGGTGCTGGCGCGCCAGCGCAAGGCGTGGCTGCGCGAGCAGTGGCCGAGCTGGGCGGCGCTCAAGGGGCGTCGCGCCCAGATCGAGGCCGCCTTGAGCCTCATCGTCCGGTTCCAGCTCGGCGTCGATTTCCCGCTCTCCGCGGGCGACCTCCTCGACGGCTTGGCGGCTGACTTTCGCGCCTCCGGGCATCGGTCCGACGCGTTGAGCCTGGCTCGCTTCCTGTTCGAGGACCGCGGCCTGAGCGGCAACCGTAACGACTTCTACAACCCACTCAACAGCAACCTGGTGTCGGTCATACTCTCCAAACGCGGCATCCCGATCAGCCTGGTGGCGATCTACACACTGGTGGGACGGCGCCTGGCGCT
>CAYFXT010000043.1:0-6170 GCA_964346995.1 uncultured Spirochaetaceae bacterium
GCGTCCGATTTGCGCTTGAGACGGAGCCGAACCTCGGTTATCATAGTGAAGGCGCCGGCCGCTTACTGCAGGGAACATTCGATCCCGGAGGCGGGATTCAGCGCTTGGCGGGACAACGACCCGATGGAGGATCCGTGGCTAGACGCTCCAAACACAGTGCACAGAAACGACGCCGGGAACTGGCGCGAGCAGAACGGCGAGAGCGCAAGCGAGAGCGGCGCGCCAATCCGGTTCAACATGACGCGGAGACGCTGATCGCAGAATACCGCGGCCTCAATCTTCCCGGAGACGTGGAGGATGAGGCCGTCGAGAACGATGAGGACGAACAGGCCGGGGTCGAAGCGGCGCGGTAGTCCGTCAGCACGGCGGGGACTGGCGGCGCCGCGGGTTCCGGTGTAGCATTCGCTCAGACAACCTTTCGGGGGTATACGGATGGCTGACAACAGAGGACTCGCCTATATCAAGCCTGGAGTCGTAGAGATCCAGGACATCGACTTTCCGAAGCTCGCGCTTGGCGACCGGAAGTGTGACCATGGGGTCATTCTCAAGATCGTATCGACCAATATCTGCGGCAGCGATCAGCACATGGTGCGCGGTCGCACCACCGCCCCCGCGGGACTGATCCTGGGCCATGAGATCACCGGCGAGGTGATCGAGGCGGGACACGACGTGGAGTTCGTCAGCGTGGGAGACATCGTATCGGTACCGTTCAACATCGCCTGCGGGCGCTGCCGAAACTGCAAGGAGAGCAAGACCGGGATCTGCCTGAACGTCAATCCCGCGCGTCCCGGTGCCGCCTACGGGTACGTCGACATGGGCGGCTGGGTCGGCGGCCAAGCGGAATACGTGATGGTGCCGTACGCCGACTTCAACCTGCTCAAGCTGCCGGAGCGCGACGTGACCATGGCCAAGATCCGCGATCTGACGCTGCTCTCGGATATCTTCCCCACCGGCTTCCACGGCGCCTATTCCGCCGGAGTCGGTCCGGGATCGATCGTCTACGTGGCCGGCGGCGGTCCCGTGGGGCTGGCCTGCGCCACCGGCTGCCAGCTTCTCGGCGCGGCCGTGGTGATCGTCGGCGACATGATCCCCGAACGGCTGGAGCAGGCGCGCAGCTTCGGTTGCGAAACCGTGGACCTGAGTCAGGACGCTACCCTCGGCGAGCAGATCGAGCAGATCGTCGGCGAGCCGGAGGTGGACCAGGCGGTGGACTGCGTCGGTTTCGAGGCGCGCGGTCACGGCAAGGCCGCGGCGGTGGAGCAGCCGGCGACGGTGCTCAATTCGGTGATGGAAGTGACCCGCGCCGGCGGCGGCATCGGTATTCCCGGACTGTACGTGACCGGCGACCCGGGCGGCGTCGACGACAACGCCAAGGTCGGCAACCTGGGTATCCGCATCGGACTCGGCTGGGCCAAGTCGCACCACTTCACCACCGGCCAGTGCCCGGTGATGCGCTACAACCGGCAGCTCATGCAGGCGATCCTGTACGACAAGGTGAGCGTGGCCGACAATGTCGACGTGACGGTGATCTCGCTCGACGAGGGGCCGCAGGGCTACAAGGACTTCGACCGCGGCGCGGCCAAGAAGTTCGTCATCGACCCGCACGGAATGCTCGCCGCCTAGTGCGGCGTCCTGTCGGAGATCTCTTACACGGAACCGACGGGCGGTAGAGTTGCTGCCGACGGCGAAGCGCCGCGCATGGAGCAGGCCGTAACGATAGCGGGCACTTGGCGCAGTCCTGCGGCTACCTGTGGCGTGGCGCGTCCGGGCAACGGCGCGCGGCGCGCGGGTAGGAACTTGGGGGGCACAGGCGCCCCGCAACCGTCGCTTACGGGGCGCCGCTCCGAGGGCCGCACAACGGGCGGTCCAACCGGCCCATAGGCCGCGCTGTGAGTCGTTCGCAATCCGACGGACTGATCCGAAATGTCGGCCAGCAAGGGATGGCTCTATCGGTTTCATCGCCTCCCAGGCCACGGAGTGACCGTGCCGACTCATAGCAGCCGCCGGCGCGGATTCTTTCGCGACGGGTGGCCGGTGCCGACCCGGCGCCCGTCCGCGCCAACGCCCGTTCATCCGACCAGGTCGGTCAGCGACTGAAGCTGTTCGGTGGTGCCGACCGCGACCAGGATGTCGTCGTTGCGGACGGTGGTGGTGAGAGCGTCGGCGGCGCTCACCAGCGTGCCGTCGGGGCGGTGAATGGCCACCACCGTGGCGCCGGTAGTGGCGCCGATGTCGGCCGTGCGCACCGATTGGCCGACCAGTAGCGAGCGCTCCGGGATCCGGAGCTGCTCGATCTGCAGCGCGGTGGTCTCCCGGTACAAGGCTTCGTCGAGGAAGTTCACCACCGAGGGGCGCAACAGTGCCGACGCCATGGCGCGCCCGGCGATCAGGTAGGGCGATACCACGCGGTCGGCGCCTGCCAAGCGCAGCTTGTCGATCGAGCGTTGCTCCGCCGCCTGCGTGATGATCACCAGATCCGGGTTGAGCTGGCGGGCGGTGAGCACCACGTACAGGTTGGCGTCATCCCCCGGCAGCGCCGCTACCAGGCCGCGGGCGCGCTCCACGCCCGCCTCCCGCAGCGCCCGATCGTCGCCGGCGTCGCCCTGGACGAACGGCAACCCCGGTGTGCCGGAAAGCTGGCAGCGGTCGGGGTCCAGATCGACCACCGCATAGCTGGCCTGCGAGCGGGCGAACTCGCCGGCCACCTCGCGGCCGAACCGGCCGCCGCCACAGATGATGAAATGGTCGCGCAGCCTGCGCAGCGCCCGTTCCATACGCTTCCTCCTCAAGTCTTGCAGAAGGTGGCCGTCCGCCAGGTACACGCCGATGTTGGTGGCGGAGAAACCGAGGGCGGCCACGGCGACCGCGATCACCCCGACGGTGACGACGCGGCCGGCGCTGCTCAGCGGATGCACCTCGCCGTAGCCGACGGTCGATACCGTGATCACCGCCATGTACAGGCTGTCTCCGAACGACCATCCTTCCACCAGCATGAAGCCCACCGCACCGGCGAGGGCAACGGTGGTGAGCAATACGCACGCCAGGATGATGCGGCCCCGGGCAGTCATGATGCGGTGGCCTGGTCCGACAATGGCGGCCACCCGGCGTTGCCCGTGCATCGGTTACCTCGTCCGTTGGCGTTACGGAGTAACCGTGCCGACTGGCCCGAACCTGGTGGCCAGCGGCCGAGGTCTGTGCTTCTGTTTCTCATGGTGCCGTATCACGGAGCGACCGCGCCGCCTACTTCAGATGATCGACCGGCGGCGTCGGTCGTCTGAACGGCGTCGGATCGTTCTCCTTGCCGGCCATGGCAGGCTCCGGTAGTCTCCCGCCATGCCACCGTTTTCCTTCCCCAGCCGAACCATTCACCTCGACTTTCACACCGGCCCCGACGTGCCCGACGTGGGAGCGGACTTCGAGCCCGAACAGTTCGCCACCCCCTTCAAGGCGGCGCACGTCGACAGCGTCACCGTGTTCGCCACCTGTCACCACGGGCACGCCTACTACCGTACCGACCACCCCTGCCGGCATCCCGGCCTGCCGTCCGACCTGGACCTGACCGGCGCCCAGATCGACTCCCTGCACCGCGCCGGGCTGCGCGCACCGATCTACATCTCCGGCCAGATCAACGAATACGCCGCCAACGCCCATCCCGAGTGGCTGGCCGTGCAGCTGGACGGCCGACACGCCAAGCTGATGCCGCGCGACTTCTCGCCCGACCAGGGCCAGGCGCTGCACGCCGGCTGGCAGGTGCTGGACATGTCCAGTCCCTACCAGGAGTACCTCGCCGAGCAGATCGAAGAGGTGCTGGCACTCTACTCGCCGGTGGACGGCATCTTCCTCGACATGTGCTGGGACCAGCCAAGCGTGTCGCGCTGGGCGGTAGAGGGGATGATGAAGCGCAACCTGGATCCGCGCATCGGCGAGCACCGCGACCGCTATGCGCGCGAGGTGGCACTGGCCTACATGGAGCGGTTCTCGGCCATGGTGGAGCACGCCGGCAAGGGTGCCGACCACTTCGGGATCTGGTACAACTCGCGCCCCAAGACGAACCTGCACGTGGAGAAGAAGTACCTGCGGCGAGTGGAGATAGAGGCGCTGCCCACGGGCGGCTGGGGCTACGCCTACTTCCCCTACGTGGCCCGCTACGTGCGCCCGCTCGGCCTGCCGACGCTGACCCACACCGGCCGCTTCTTCAAGAGCTGGGGTGACAACGGCGGCCTCAAGCCGCCCGCGGCCCTGAAGTACGAGTGCTGCCAGGTGCTCAGCCAGGGCATGACCGGCGGCATCGGCGACCTGCTGCACCCGCGCGGCGTTCCGCAACGGGCGGTGTACGAGCTGATCCGCGGCGCGTACGCGCACCTCGAGGCATGCGAACCGTTCGTCGCGGGCGGCGTGCTGCAGAGCCAGATCGCCCTGGTGGTCGATCCGGAACTCGGTGACAACCCCGGCGCCGCCGGACTCGGCGCCACGCGCGCGCTGCAGCAGCTCCAGCAGCAGTTCGACGTGGTCGGTCCCGCTGCCCGCCTGGACGACTACGAGGTCGTGCTGGTGGCGGAGACCACCCCGGTGGATGAAGCTCTGCTGGTGAAGCTGCGCGCCTATCTGGCTGCGGGGGGTAGCCTGATCTTCTCCGGGCAGGCCGGATTCACCGAGCAGGGCGAGCCGGTGCTGGCGGAGCAGGGCGTGACCGCCGGCGGGCCGAGCCCCTTCACGCACACCTTTCTTCGCATGTCGCCGGCGGTGAGCGACGGCATCCCCGACTACGACCACGTCACCTACGAGTCAGGCTTCCGAATCGAACCGGTGGCCGGCGCCGAATCGCTGGTGCGGGTGGTGGAGCCCTACTTCGAGCGCCATTTCGCACGCTTCTCAGGCCACTCCTATACTCCGCCGGAGCGGCTGTCGCGCTGGTCTGCGGTGGTGCGCAACGGGCGCGTGATCACCTTCGCCCTGCCGATCCTCGGCACCTACGGCCGCCACGCGGTGCCGGTACACCGCCGGCTGCTCGGTAACTGCATCGATCTGCTGCTGCCCGAGCCGCTGGTGCGCGCCGCCGATGCCCCATCTCTGCTGGAGACCACGGTGGTGCGTGCGGGGTTGCGCACGGTAGTGCATTTGCTGTGCTTCGCGCGCGAGCGGCGCGCCGAGTCGTTCGACCAGCGCACCGGGCGGCCGAGCGGGCTGGACATCGTCGAGGACGCGTTCCCGCTCGTGGATCAGGCGCTGGCCGTGAAGCTCGGTGCGCCGCCGATGCGGGCGCACCTGGAGCCGCACGGCGTCGATTTACCGGTCGACTACCGCGACGGCTACGCGCACGTCACGGTAACCGTGCCTGACGGTCACGGCATGGTGGTGTTCGACGCCGGGTAGGCGGCGGTCAGGTTCGGCCACGCCACGGCGGGCGCGGCCAAGCCGCTGCCGGTTCGCTACTTCGGTTGCGGGACGATACGGATGTAGGGCAGCGGCTGCTCCCAGCCGTCCGGATAGGTTTCCTTGGCCGCATCGTCCGACACCGACGGCAGAATGATCACGTTGTCGCCCTGCTCCCAGTTGGCCGGCGTCGCCACCTGCTTGCTGGCGGTGAGCTGACAGGAGTCGAGCAGGCGCAGGATCTCGGCGAAGTTGCGGCCGGTGCTCATCGGATAGGTGAGGGTAGCCTTGATCTTCTTGTCGGGGCCGATCACGAACACGCTGCGCGCGGTGGCGTTGTCCATCGGGGTACGCCCCTGCGACGTGTCGCCGGCATCGGCGGGCAGCATGTCGTACGCCTTGACGATCGACAGGTCGGGATCGCCGATCAGCGGGTAGGTGACCGAGTGCCCCTGTGACGCCTCGATGTCCTTCGACCACGCCTCGTGGTCGCTGACGCCGTCGACGCTGATCCCCAGCACCTTGCAGTTACGCTTGGCGAATTCGGCGGTCAGACCGGCCACCACGCCCAGTTCGGTGGTGCACACCGGCGTGAAGTCCTTGGGGTGCGAGAACAGGATCGCCCAGCCGTCGCCGACCCACTCGTGGAAGTTGATCGATCCCTGAGTCGTTTCGGCGCTGAAATCGGGCGCCGTGTCGTTGATTCGCAGTGCCATAGCAGTTCCTCCTGGCGGTCATCACCTTACACCAACGGACCACATTTGGTGAACGGGTTGCCGGTGGGTGCATTCCCGTTC
>CAYFXT010000043.1:6270-15109 GCA_964346995.1 uncultured Spirochaetaceae bacterium
TTACACCAACGGACCACATTTGGTGAACGGGTTGCCGGTGGGTGCATTCCCGTTCGCCGGCCCGTGCCTCGCGGTGCAAGCCGTCATTCGGCAGGTGACGGTTATGCTATGCTGAAGAGCGGCCATGGAGACCGTGCTTGCCGACGCCGACGTCGTATTCGGGAGCGGGAATACGCCGAGCGCCGTCGCCTGTACCGGCAGAACGGACGGAGAGTCGATTGCTGTCGACTTGAGCCAGGAGGTGGCATGGCCCTAATGACGAAAACCTGGACGGTGGCGGAATACCATCGGCTCGTCGACGGGGGCATACTGGATGACCAGCCGGTTGAGCTGCTTGAGCCTCACGCATCGATCGGTACGGACGCTGGGGCTGGTATTCGTCTACGACCGGCAGTCGGCCCGGGTACGGTCAGCCGACCGGCAGGGTGCGGCCGCTGTGGGCGCGGCCGATGCGGGCGATCTGTTCGCGCCCTCCGGAGACCACGCGCACGCCACGATCGATCTGGCTGGCTATGTTGGCTGGCGTGCACACCTCCAGGAACGCCACGCCGTTGGCGGCGCATGCGGCGCGTACCCGTTCGGCGGCTTCGATCACGCGCGGATCGTGCTGTCCTGCCACCCGGTCGACTCCGTAGGACATGTGCAGGTCGCCGGGACCGCATTCGGCAAAGCCCAGTCCGGGCACGGCCAGCATCTGCTCGATGTGGGCCACGCCGCGCACCGATTCGACCTTGATGCCCAGGAGCAGCTCGCCGTCCGGGTTGAGCGGCCACGGGTCGCATCTGGCTAGGTACTCGGCGATGTCTACACCCCAGATGGGCGCCGCCGAGGGTTCGGAACCGACGCCGCGTGTACCACGCTCCAGTCCTGCTCCGACGCCGATCATGTTGCGCGGGTAGCGGCACGACTCCACGAAGGCGCGTACCGCGTCGGGGGTCTCCGCCTGGCAGAGCAGAATGCCGTGCACGCCGCGCGCCAGTATCTGCCGGAATTGCCAAGCATTGTAGCGGATCACCGACTCGCTGGTGCCGTCGACCGGTGCCTCGACGATGACGGTGGGCGTGCGATGGCCACTTGCGGTCGGCCCGCCGGCGACCAGACCCGCCATGTAGTGGGCCAGGCCGGCGAGGTCGAAGCAGCCGTGCTCCATGCCGACGTTGACGTAGTCGGCCCAGGTGCGCGCGTCCTGCACACCCTGTTCGTGGGTCAGCACCGCGCCGGTATGGCCGCCGGTGTAGTAGATCGGCTGATCATCGGCCAGCAGCTCGATGCTGCGGTTGATACGGTGATCGCTCATCTGGTTCATCACGCCTCCGCGTCCATTTCTGCCAGTTCCACCCAGGCGCGGCGTTTCGCCGATTCGACCGCCGCCTCAGTGAACACCTGCGTACGCCAGCCATCGTACAACCCCGGATGATCGCAATCGGCTCCCGCGGCACGCTCAGCCAGCGCCGGCAGCACGAATCTGGCCCAACGGTTGACCCGATTCTCGGGGATCTCCTCGACGGTCACCTCGCCGTCCGCACCCACCAGGTTGACGGTGTGGCGCACCCGGTCGATCGACACCGATGCCTCGCTGCCGTGCAGTTCCAGTTCCGGCGCCAACCCCTTGCGCAGCGCCGGGGCGTGCGACAGCAGCATCGCGCCCACGGCGCCGTTGTGGAACTCCCAGATGATCGCTCCGTAGTCGTAGGCGGTGCCGGCGCGGGTGCGTGTGGCAGCGGACGTGGGATTTGCCGCTCCCCAATCGAGCGCCTCAGTGAGGTCGATCGGCCCGAGATCGGGTTTGGGAGGCGACAGGACCCCGGCCTGGGTGACCACGCGCCGTGCCTCGGAGCCGACCAGCCAGCGCACCGCATCGTAGGCGTGCGATCCCACGTCGGCGACGCTGCCGGCGGTGGACAGGCTGGCGTCGTCGCGCCAGGTATAGGGGATTGCGGCCGGGCGCGGGTTGTGCCAGCGGTACACGATCACCTTCAGTTCACCGAGCGCGTCACCATTGAGCAATTCCTTGACACGTAGGAACTTCGGCTCGTAGCGCGTCCAGTAGGGTACGTAGTGCGCCAACCCGCTGCCGCGGTAGGCGCGCCAGATTTCGTAGGCTTCGCCGACATCGGCGCCGACCGGCTTGTCGCAGAACAGGTGCTTGCCCGCGGCGGCTGCGGCCAGGGCCGGTTCGCGGTGCAGCCGGTCGGGCGTCGTCACCACCACCAGATCGACCTCCGGGTGGTCCACCACCTGCCGCCAGTCGCCGGTAATGAAGCTGCAGCCGTCGACTTGCGCCGCCGCCTCCAGCCGGTCACGGCGGCGCGCGCACAGCGCAACGATGCGTGCGGCATCGGGTGCGCCGCGCATCTCCTTTCGGTACGGGGTCCCGATGTAGCCGGTGGCCCCGATCACTCCAGCGTGGAACATCATAAAGCAGGGTTATCCTTACCCGATTTGTCAGCGGCTCGCCAGTAGCCGGAGCGCTGGCGAACGCGGACGTGCGTCGCGCGGCCCTGGGCAGGGTACCGCCATGCGCATCGCCGTTCTCTGTTTGCCTCCTACCGGTGCACAGCGCGCGACCGCGATCAAGCTGCTCTGATAGGATGGCCGCCATGCGCATCGCTGTTCTTTCCTACAGCCACCACGGCCGTGGCATCGCCCGCACCGTCGTCGAACTGGGTCACGAGATCGTCGCCGCCATGGACCCCGAACCGCGGCCGCGGGCGGAACTGGAGCGGGCGTTCGATTGCCCCGGTTTTGCCGATGCGGCCGCCTGCCTGGACGCGGTAAAGCCGGATGCGGCAATCGTGTGCGGCAAGCACGTGGAGATTCCGGGGCATCTGGCGGCCTGTGTGGATCGCCACGTGCCCTACCTGCTCGACAAACCGTTCGCCGACTGCGCGGCGCGCTTGCGCCCGGTGGCGGAGGCGACGATGGCAGCCGGCATACCGCACGCGCTCACGCTGCCCAACCGCGGCTGCCTGCTGGTGGCGAAGGTGGCACAGATGGTGGCCGACGGCAGTCTCGGCGATCTGGTGTTGTACAGCAGTCGGCTCAACAATGGCCCACCCACACGGTACGATCCGACCCCATCGCACTGGCTCAACAAACCGGCGCACTCGGGCGGCGGTTCGTGGGTGGTGGAGGCCTCGCACGGCATCGACACCTTCCTGCAGTTCGCCGGTAACGGCCCGGTTACCGTGGTGGGCGGCGTGCTGGCCAACCTGCTGCACCGGCGTGCGGTGGAGGATACCGCGGTGGGCATCGTCCGCACCGCCGCCGGCGTTACCGGGATCATCGAGTCGGGCTTCAACTATCCCTCCGGCGCACGTGCGGGCGATCATTTCTTCCGCTTCGTGGGCAGCAAGGCGTCGGTGTTCGAACGCTACGGCGACCACGGCGAGCCGCTCATCGAGGTGCACACCAGCGAAGGTGTGGCGATCACGCCCGACATCGGCCACGGTGAACGGATGCGGCGCGTCATCCGGTGGGGGCTGGAGGCGATTGCCGCAGCGCGGATCGGTACCCCCGACGTGATGCAGGCGGTGCGCGTGCTGGAAGTGCAGGACGCGGTATACGACTACGCGCGCAGCACGGCCGCGGCCTCCGGTCCTTTTCCCCTGGGCAGTCCCCCCGCGCGCTGATTGACGCGCCACCGCACAGCCGCCACGACGCAGGGCCATGCGAGCCGAATCGGCCGTCGATGGCGCCGGATGGGGGGGGGCCAGCCCAGACGGATGCACTGCCCGGAGCAGGGCTTTCGGATTCCCGGCAGTCCGTATCCATTGCGACGGACTCCCGGGAGGTAGGTCGGCTGGGCCGGAAGAGCGCCGTAGGCGACGGTTTCAGGGCGCGTAGCGGCGCCGCTTGCGCACCCGGTGGTTCTCGGTGGTGGCGCTCAGCTTGTGCGCCTCGTCGCTCAGCGATGCAGGAATTGCGACAACCGTTTGCGCAGGGTAGCGGCATCGCCCGCCGCGGCCAGGCGCCGTTCGCCGTCGCCGCTCATGGTGTGGGAGATCGCCTGCAGGATCTGCAGTTGCAGCCCCTCCTGGCGTGCCGGGGTCAGGACCAGGAACACGAATCGCACCGGGGCGCCGTCGGGCGCGTCCCAGTCCAGGCCCTCCGGTGAGCGGCCGAACGCCATCACCGGCCGGCGCAGCGCCTCGATGCGTGCGTGTGGAACGGCAACGCCCTTGCCGAGGCCGGTGCCCATAAGCTGTTCCCGCTGCTCGACCGCCTCGGCAACCTGATCAGCCGGCAGGCGAGCCACCGGTGCCGCGACGCGGCACAGCTCGCGGATCGCTTCGAAGCGCTCGTGGGCGCGCAGTGCCGGCAGGACGGCGCGTTTTGGCAGCAGCCGCGCCAGATCGACCGGCTTGCGCCTGCGGATCGACCAGGACAGCCACGGTGCCACCAGCAGCGCGGAGACGATCGCCGAGCACACGATTGCCACGAAGATCGGCGTGGAGATGATCCGGTACTCCAGCGCCACGCCAGCGACGACGATACCCGTCACCCCACTAGGCGTGAAGGCGATGCCGATCGACACGCGATCCGGCGGCGAGATGTCGCGCCCCAGGGCGCCGAGCCAAGCGCCGAGAAACTTGGCCGCGATGGAGACGACGGTCACGAAGGCGACCAGGCCAACGTCGAAGTTGGCGATGAAGTCGAGGTGCAGGGCAAGTCCGGCGAAGTAGAGCGGCACGAAGATGGAGTGCACCATCTGGCCGATGATCTCGCGCGTCCGTTCGGTCAGGTGGCGCGCCTCACCAGCCATGATTCCGGCCAGGAAGAAGCCGAACAGCGCCGTCAGCCCCACTGCCTGGGTCAGCGCACCGCAGGCCAGCCCCAGACAGCACACGAAGGTGAGCACCGCGCCGGGATGCTCGCTCATCCGCGTACCGATGCGCGCCACCGCGCCGTCCACCAAGCGTAGTCCAACGGTGAGCGAAAGCCCGGTGAAGGCGAAGGTAAACACCAGCAGGAACGCGATCGACCCCACGTTGAGGGCGGCGTTGGTAGCTATGGCCAGCACCAGGCTGAACACGATCCAGGCCAGGATGTCGTTGACCGCGTAGCCGCACAGCGTCACCAAGCCGAGATCGCTCTTGACCAGGTCCAGATCATGCAGCACGCGAGCGATGATCACCATCGCGCTGATCGCCATGGTGGTGCCGAGGAACAGCGCGAAGATGATGCGCCGGTCGGGATCGGCCAGGATGCGGTCGGGCAGCAGAAAGGAGAGCGACGATCCGAGCAGCAGAGGCACGAGCACACCGATGATGCCGATACGCAGTGCCGGACCGCGCGCCCGCCAGGCCGCGCTTACGTCCACGTGCAGGCCGGTCTCCAGGAGCAGAAACAGCACCCCGAACCAGGAAACCACATCGAGCATGCTGCGCTGCACCGCGTCGGGCGGAAACAGCGCCGCGTGCAACTCCGGGAACGCCCGCCCGAGCAGCGTCGGTCCAAGCAGCACGCCGACCAGAATCTCGCCGACGATCGGCGCCTGCCCCAAGTGGCGCAGCACCTCGCCGGCGCCGCGCGCCAGCACCAGCAACACCAGGACCTGCACCAGAAACACCAGCAGATTGTGCTCGGTCATCGTGAGCGTCCCCCCGGGGCTCCCATCATAACTGTGGGGTGATCCTGAACTACGTGCCGCTGTTGCAGGCCTGTCTGCAGTGCTGCGACCGGCCCACCATCACGGTCTGCCTTTACGGCGATGGTCCGGCCAAGTCGCTCGGTTACGAGCCGCTCGGGCTTTCCCACCACGCCGGCCTGGAGCTGGCAAGAGTGTCGCTGAAGGGACGATGATCGAACCTGAAGCCGGAGCGGGCCGATAAAGCGCAGTCCATCGGGTGCATTTTCCGTTCTGTGGTAGCAGTACGAGCAGACGCCGCCACCGGGACGAGCCGACCCGCGCGTGAGCGCACTTACCACTCGGCGGAAATGCACTCCAGTCCATCGACGTCCCTTGCCAGGTCGCCGTCGATCCGGTTACCGGTGGCGTTCGTGCTGGTCGTCGGCGAGGCGCGCGCCGCCGATCCTTGTTCCCGCGTGTAACTCGACTCCATCTCGCTAAGCCTGCTCGTCGGCCAGCCAGGTGGCGTAGGGGTTGTCGCGGTTGGTCAGCGGGAACGTGACCCTGGTGCCGAGGCGGTTCGATTCGTGCACTGCCATGATCATCTCCAGCGCGGCGCGTGAGTCGGCGCCGGTCGAGACGCGGCGGACTTCCCGCTCCTCATCGATGGCGGCAAGCAACTCCTCCACGATGATACTGTTGCTGGCCAGGCCGACATCCCCCTGCTCCCACTCGGGAAACCGGATTCGCTCCCACGGCCGCGCATCGGTGTCGGGGATCCACAAGTCGTGGCGGTGCAGGTACAGCTCGCCGGCGGGCGAGTTGCGGATGGACAGGATGCCTCTGGTGCCGTACACCTCGAAGCCAAGGTTCCGGTTGTGATCGTTCGCATCCTCCGGATAGCCTCGGAACGACTCGTAGTGCGCGGTGAGGCCGTTCTCGAACACGTAGTAGGCAGCCACGCGGTTGCCGGCAAGCAGGCCGACGCCTTCGTCGCCTTCCCGAACGTCACCCCTGGTGATGGGCCGCCCATCCTGCGTCACGTGGCCGTGCGCCCACGCTACGTCGCTGTCTGCGACGTAGCGCATGCCGTCCAGAATGTGGGTGCCGAGAATTATCAGGTCGAGCGCCCCGGCGCGGTGGTCGCCCTTGCCGTGGCCACGCATTACCTGGATGTCGCCGATCTCGCCGGCATCTACCAGTTCCTTGACGCGCAGCTCCGGCACGGCGCCGCGGCGGTGCGCCACTACGATGCGCACGCCGTGGCATTCGCACGCTTCGATCATGGCGTCGGCGTCGGCAAGGGTCGCGGCGAACGGCTTCTCGCAGTAGATCCCCTTCACGCCCGCTTCCGCCGCGGCGACCACCATGGCGCGCCGCTGATCGGTCCAGCGCGGCGTCACAGCGACCAGGTCGAGCCGCTCGCGATCGAGCATCTCCCGGTAGTCGAGGTAGTGTTTGTCGGTTCCTAACCGCTCGGCCGCCTCCGCGCCGCCGGTGGCGTCGGCGTCGGCTACGGCGGCCACGCGGGTGCGGTCCAGGGCGGTGAAGGTATCGCCGAGTCCATGGCCGTAGTTGCCCCGGCCGGTAGCGCCGATGACCCCGGCGCGAAGGGTGGTATTGCTCATATCACGGCGAGGTTATCGCGTAGCACTGCCCTCTGTACATGAGTCAGGGGTGCATTCAGACGCCGCCACGGGGACGAGCCGACCCGCGTGAGCGCACTTACCACTCGGCGGGACTGCACCCCGATTCAGGTACGAAGCAGGGTGCTGCGGCGCCACGTGATATAGTCGGGTAATGGGCCATTGTCACGCCTGCGGCAGCGAGTTGCCGCGCGATCTGCCGATCTTCCGCGAGACCGAGTGCCCGACCTGCAGCAAGCCACTGAAGGTGTGTCTGAACTGTACGTTCTACGAGCAGGGACTGCAGTGGGATTGCCGCGAGTCGATCGCGGAGCCGGTGCGCGAAAAGGACCGCGCCAACTTCTGCGACTACTTTCGGCTGCGCGAGAAGCGTGGTGACGACCCTGACGGGTCCCAACGGCGCGCCGATCAGGCACGTGCAGCGTTCGACAAGCTGTTCGGCTGATTTGCGCCGGCAATGTCAGCGAACGTTATGGATTCTTAACTGGGTATTCAAAACATCTTCAATCGCGGTCGGCATGCTGGTTGCATGGACAATACGCCCTTGGCTGACTACATCAGCGACCTCAAGCGCCATCCGCTGCTCACCAGAGAGGAGGAGAAGTACTACGCGCGCGCCGCGCGCGACGGTGACGGAAAGGCGAAGGAGAAGCTGATCAACAGCAATCTGCGCTTCGTGGTGAACATCTCGCGGCAGTATCAGAATCGCGGCATCCCATTGGGCGATCTGATCAGCGAGGGGAACATCGGGCTGCTCAAGGCGGTGGAGAAGTTCGATCCCGAGCGCGGCTACCATTTCACCACGTACGCGGTGTGGTGGATTCGCCAGTCGATCATGAAGGCCCTTGAAGCACATTCGCGCGCCATCCGTCTGCCCGCACATGCCGCCAGCCTGGTGGAGAGGATCGGCTGGGCGCGTTCCGAGTTGCGCCAGCGCCTGCGCCGCGAGCCCACGACCGACCAGATCGCCCTGTTTCTCGACCTCCCGGTGCAGCGGGTCGCGGACTTGATGACGGTGTCGCGCAACCTGCTCTCCCTGGAAGCGCCGGCGTTCGACGAAGATGTTCCTGCGGAGCTCGGCGACGCGGTGCGCGATCAGGCCGGCCGCTCTCCCGAGGAGGAGGCGATGGCCAACGTCATGCGGTCGGACATCAATGATGTCCTCGGCAACCTGTCGCGGCGCGAGTCCGATATCGTGCAGAGCCGATTCGGCCTCAACGGCCGCAGGCAGCTCACCCTGAACGAACTGGGCCGGCGCTACAAGCTGACCAAGGAGCGCGTGCGGCAGATCGAGAAGCGCGCCCTGGAGCGTCTGCAGATGTCGATGCGGGCGCAGATGCTGCACAGCTACCTGGAATAGGGGGGAGATTTCGCGCCGGCACCGTTCGACGCCGGCGTCGCAGCCGCTCGGTCAGGGCGGCGATGGTGCGGCGCAGCACCATTTTCGCGGCCCGCAGTCCAGTTCGCGGTCACGGAGTGAGGCGTGTCGTTCAGCTTCGTCGGAACCGGGCATGGTCAGGAGCGTCAGGGCTATCGTTCGCCGTTCGAGCGATCCGGACCGCTTGTGGCACCGACGGGCTCTGGCACCCGGGTCAGCGTCGGGGGCGCTCCTCTGGCCGTT
>CAYFXT010000044.1:0-15058 GCA_964346995.1 uncultured Spirochaetaceae bacterium
GGGGTCGGTGAGCTCCGGGAACTCGATCAGCACGTCGGTCATCTCGTTGCCGCGCTCGCCGCAGCCGACGTAGACGATGATATCGGCGTCCGCCCACTTGGAGAGCTGCTGCTGCACCACGGTCTTGCCCGACCCGAACGGACCCGGCACGCAGCCGGTACCGCCTTTGGCCAACGGAAAGAAGGTGTCGAGCACCCGCTGGCCGGTGACCAGCGGCACGCCGGGGTTGAGCTTGCGGCGGTAGGGTCGCCCCTGCCGCACCGGCCAGCGCTGCGCCAGCTTCAGCTCATGCTTGTGGCCGAACGGATCCTCCAACTCCCCGATGCGCTCCGTGACGGTATAGGTACCGGAGGAGAGATTGGTGACGGTTCCGCGCAGTCCCGGCGGTACCATGACCCAGTGCTTGACGATCTCGGTTTCCTGCACGAAGCCGAGGCGGGTGCCGCCCACCACCTCGCTGCCGCTCTGCGCCACGGCGGTGAATTCCCAGCGCCGCTCGTAGTCGATCGCCGGCTCCTCGATACCGCGCGCGATGAAGCTGCCGTGCCCCGCGGCGATCACGTCCAGGGGGCGCTGAATGCCATCGTAGATCTGACTCATCAGGCCGGGGCCGAGCTCCACCGAGAGCTGATCCCCGGTGGCCTCCACCGGCTCGCCGGGGCCCACACCCTCGGTCTGCTCGTAGACCTGGATCGAAACGGTGTCGGCGCCGAGGCTGATGATCTCGCCGAACAGCCCCAGCCTGCCCACCTTGACCACGCCGTACATGATCGGGTTGTCGAGCCCTTCGGCCACCACCAGCGGCCCCGACACCCGTACGATTCTACCTGCCATTCTCTTTCAAGCCCTCTGTTGGTCGGAATTGCCAAAGGAACGAATCGAGCTTCTCGAAACTATCCATCAGCTTGGTAAACCTCATCACACGACATACGGATCCTTCGCCATGACTATTCGCTTGCTTGGCGCGCTCGGGTTTGGCCGAGGAGGTCGATGCCGATGGCGCGTTCCACGGCCAGGCGGATCTTCTCGAAGCCGATGCCGCGCGCGCCGGACTGGTCGGGGACGATGATCACGGCCGGCACGGTGCCGGTCCGCAGCCGGCTGATGGTGTCCAGGATCGGCTCGGCTAGCGCTTCGGTGATGAAGATGATCGCGTATCGGCCGCCGGCCATCAGGTCGCGCAGGGCGGCCAGCGCCGCGTCGCTGGCCGCCGCCGGATAGGCGTGCACGCCGCCGGCAGCGAAGCCGCGCACCGTGGAGCTGTCGCCGATCATGGCGATATGAAAGGTGCGTGCCGCTGATCTTCCGTCGGACATCACCTACCCCCGCCGCCTCATGCCGCCAGCGCCGCACCCATGAACGCGCCGCCGACGCGTGCGCTGATGGTGGCTTCGGCGACGCCCTTCAGCTTGGCCAAGCAGATCAGACGCAACGCCGCCAGATCGGCCTGCTTCTTGCACAGGTAGTACACCGCGAACGCGAACGACGGCGGCGCGTACCGCCACGAGGCAATGCGCCGGGCGACCGCCTCCTGTTCGGCGCGCACCGCCGCGCCGGTCTCCATGCCGTCGGCGACGCGCGCCAGCAACGCGCGCAGCACGCCGCCGAATCCCGCCAGGCGGGCGCCCCACTCGCTCGCCGGTGTGGCATACAGCGCCTCCAGCTCGGCTTGCGAGGACAGGTCCAGCAATCCCCAGCGCGCCACCTCCCAGGGCAGCCCGGCGGCACTGCCGCGAGCCAACAGTTCGCCGACGGCAATGGCGGCAGCGTCGCGGTACACGGCGCCCACTTCCGGATCGGCTGCCTCGGTAGTGGCGATGCGGAACAGGTGTGACAGCCGGTCGCTGGCCAGCTCCAGCACCTGGCCGCTGCGGCCGGCCGCGTAGAAGGCATTCAACGCACGCTCCAGGCATCCGGCGATGGCGCGGCTGGCGCGGTCGATGTCGCCGGCGGAGGTCAGCCCCGGTCCTTCGCCGGCCACCGCGGCGCGGATCGCCGCCACCGTACGCGTGCCCGGAGGACCGTACAGCGCATCCCCGCCGGCAGCCTTGTCCCCTTCCGCAGCCAGATGCGCACGTTGTGCCGGCTCGACGACCGTCAGATCTGAGCCACCAGAGCCGGAGCCACCGGTGAATGGAGCAGCCAACCGTACCGTCTGCGCCCCACGCACGTCGATCTGAGCACCGCTGCTGGCCGATCCACCACCGAATGAGGCTGTGAGCTGGACGCGCTGCATCGGCATCACCGCGTCTTCCGCACCACCGGTAGAGCCGGCGTTCAGGCGCAGCGCCACCTTCAGATTGTACAGATCGCGCGGCACCAGCAGCAGTTCCCGCAGCGCCGGCTGCGGAGCGTAGTGGTCGATCAGCCAGCGTAGATCGGCCTGCTCGCTGGCGATCGCGCGCTCCAGGGCCGCCTCGTCCAGGTCGGGGGCAAAGGCATCGAGAAACGGCGATTCAGGATAGATCTGCACAATCTCGTCGATTCCGGCCATGCCGACCAGCGCACGCAAGCGCGTGCCATCGATCAACTCGCCCTCGCGACTGCGGATCAGCCCATACAGATAGTTGTAGTCGGCGGGCACCGCTGACGATCCTGCTCAGCCCGTATCCGCTCGAAACAGGGCGGCGCTAATCTCGATTTCCGCTTCCGCCGCCAGCGCGCGGAATTCCTCATCGAGGGTGCAGTTCAGCCGCGTGGCGCCGCGGTCGATCACGAATCCGGCGCGGAAGCGGCCCGGCTCGTCCGACAGCGTCACGCCGTGCTGCTTCAGCAGCCCCTCGAAACCGCCCTGGAACCGCTCCCGTTCGCGAGCGGCCACGACCACCACGTCTCCGCGGTGCGCATGGGCACTCAATTGACGGTCCAGCCAACTGCGGTAGCCCGCTTCCTCGGTCACCCGCTGCCACGCCTGATCGTACACCTGGTCGAGCAGCCGGCGCTGTTCGTTGGCGAGCTTGCGGCGCTGTTCCAAACGCGCCGTGGACAGCTTCTGCTGAAATGCCTCCTCGGCCTGCCGGCGCCCGCGGCGGCGCGTCTCGTCCACTTCGCGCTCCAGGGCGGCGCGGCCCGTGCGCAGGTCGTCGTCGTAGCGCTGCTGCGCGGCGGCCAGCATCTCCTCGCCGGCGCTTCGTGCGGCGGCCAGTATCTGGTCGACGATATTCTCGGCCATCGGATGCGGCAAGCGCTACAGCTCGATGACCACCATCAGGATGATGATCGTCGCAATCAGGGCGAACAGCCCGAAGGTCTCTACCAGTACCGGCATGATGACGGCGCGTCCGAAGGCGTCCGGCTTCTTGGCCACCACGCCCATCGACGAAACCGCCACCTTGCCCTGCCAGATGGCGGAAATCAGCTCACCGAACATCGCCGGCACACATGCGGCGAAGATCGCCAGCCCGGGGGCCAGATCCAGGTCCAGCATCCGCGCGGAGGTGAACCCTTCCAGCTTCACCAGCACCAGAATAGCCACCACCAGGCCGTAGATCGACTGGGTTGCCGGCAGCGCCTGCAGGATCAGCATCGATCCGAACTTGTCCGGATCCTCGGAGATCACCCCGCCAGCCATCTCTCCCGCCTTGCCAACGCCTACCGACGACCCGTACGCGGCGAGGCCCGCGGCCAAGCCGCCGCCGAGGATCGCAAGAGCGAATCCGATCGAAAACATCTACTTCTCCTCCATTACGCGAGTCGGCACGGTCCCTCCGTGATACGCAAAACGACGATGATCGCAGCGCAGGCAGCGGAGGCTGGCCGTCATTTTCGGGGCAGGCACTCTACACCTCGGACCGCCGGAAGAACCGGCCAGTGCGCTGGAAAGGCATAAATGCCCTCCCTCCCTCCGGGTAGTAGCGCTGAAACGATTCCAGATAATTCAATCGCAACGAATGTACGAACGCGCCGAGCATCGACAACACCAGATTGAGCAGGTGGAAGAACACGAAGATCAGCGCGCCGATCACTGCTGCGATCACCACCATGACGACCGACTCGCCGCCGCCCAGGAACAGTTTGCCTATTGTCTTCGCCACGAAGGCGATGAACGCCGAGGTCATGTTCAGGATCGCCAGCCGCATGTAGGACAGGCCATCGGAGAAGAACCCTACCAGCCCGTAATAGCCGACGATGCCGTACAGCGACACCACGCCGGCGAGAATGCGGGCCACGAAGTTCCCGCTGTCACGGCCGGCGAACCAGACGATCACCAGCGCCCCGGCCGCGGCGAGCACGGCGCCCACGCCGGTGAGCGCGGATTGCGCGAGGAACATGCCGCCGAGCGCCAGCAGACCGCCGATCAGCAGCGCCAGCCAGGCCAGATTGTCGCACACGGCGCTCTTCCAGTCGCCGCGCTTGAGCAGGTTGACGAAGCCAGCGGTAATCGAGGCGAGCTGAAACACGATGCCGACGCCGACCGAGATCCCGATCAGCAGGATGATGTCCTTCGTCGAGCTGACCAGCGGCAGCAACCCGAGAAACCTGGACTCATCGGATGCGCCCGGTGAGAAACCGAAGAAGCTCCAGGTCAGCACGCCGACCACCAGTGTCGCGACCCCCAGGTACACGAACATGGTGAGAAACAGGCGCGTCTCACCGACCGACTTGAAGCGCCGCCGCAACCAGGCGGCCAACAGAATCTGCAGCACGCCGTAGCCGAAGTCGCCGAGGGCGATGGCGTAGAACACGGTCATGGCCACCGCCACGAACGGCGTCGGGTCGATGCCGAAGTAGTTGGGCATGCCGTACATGGAAATCAGCGTCTGAAAGGGCCGCACCAGCTTGCGGTTGTCGAGCTTGACCGGCGGGCGGTCGTCTGCGGCAGGCGCCGACAGGCGAAACCGCACCTGCGGATGGTGCGCCGCAAGCAACTCCTCCAGTGCAGGGCGCCGGCTCTCCTCCACCCAACCGACGATCACGGCGGCGTGGCGCGAGTAGAAGATGCGGCTGCGCGCGTCGAGACCGGCGCGCCGGTTCTCGTATTCGTCGGCGATCGCCTGCAGCGCGCAGCGCCGCTCGTACGCCTCGGCGGCCAGCGCGGCCGCCAGTTGGTCACGGCGCTGTTCCAGCTCGGCGCTCTGCTGCTGCGCCGCCTGCAGCGCGTCGGCGGCGGAAGTGGCAAGCTGCGGCAGCTCCACCTCTTCGCCACGCACCTGGCGCAGCGCCACCCCGACCGCGTCGACGTCACCGGGAAGGGAAACCACTATGGCGTAGGCGGTCTTGGCCGCCTGGCTCACCGGAGCGAGCCGCAGATGTCCACCGCGCTCCGCCAGCAGCGCTTCCAGTTTCGCGACCGCGGCCGCCGGTACGCGCACCGCGGTGAGCGCCGCGTAGCTGCTGCGGGAAACCGCGGCCAGATCGACTCCCAACTCCGCCCAGGGGGTAACGAGCGCGGTCTGCTCGCGCAGCGCTTGCAGGTCGGAGACCACGCTCTCGTATTCGGCCAGCCGCTCCTCCAGATCGGCCCGGTAGGCGTGCACGTCGACCGATGCCACTAGCCGATCGAACTCGGCGTCGTCCAGGGCCGGCGGTGACCCGAAGAAGTCCTCCAGCATCCCGGTCTTGTGCGGCGCGAAGCGTTGGAACAGGTCGAGAATCCAGCGCGCAGAGGCCAGCACGCCGTCTACCGAAGCGGTATCGGCGGGCTCCCGCTCCTCCCACTGCGCCAGCTCGTCGGAAATGCCGTCGTGGATGTCATCCACATGCAGCAGGGCGGCCTGTTCCAGCGACTGCAGCAGGTCGGGCACCGCATCACGCGGGGCGACCAGTTCGGCCTTGTTGAGGGTGGCGATTGCCATCTTGGATCAGCGACGGTAGGGCTGCGGTGCGACGAGCTAGCGTTGATTCAGCTTATCGAGCAGTGCGGTCACTGCGGCTTCGCGATTGCCGCTCGCGCGGCGCTCGAGCCGCTCCAGCTCGCGTGCCCCGTCCTCATGCACCCGCGCCTTCTCGGCGGCCAGGTCGCGATGCAGATCGTCCCGGTACTGCCGCAGTTCATCCTCTACCGCACCGAGGCGCTCCGTGCGCTCCTTGTCGAGGTCGGCGGCGCAACGGGCCTCCCGGTCGGCGGCGCGAGCTCGGAACTGTTCCTCGATGCGCTGCGCCTCGGCCTCAGCGTTCTTAACGTCCTTGAGGACATCCATGAGCGGTGTCACTCCCCCTGCTCGGTGCCGCCTCGACGACACGTTCCGTTCTGACCCGGCGAAGCCCCTTCGGGTACGAGCCACGCACGACAGACCGGTGCAGATCCAAGGTGCGTATCGACGAAGAATTTCGTGGGATTGACCCTACTATGCCAATGAAAGATCGTTGCTGTCAACGACACGCGCAGCCTGCCGGTGCGCGCGCCCGCTCCGTGCCTGCCCGGGCATCTCACCAGCGCACCGTGAGGAGCAGCCGTTCATCCACGGCCGCGAACTCGGTCAGCGGCATGGAGAGGGTGACCTGACGCCGATCCGCGGCCAGCGTACCGGCACTGCTGGCGCGAATCGGCCGTGGCGCCGAGACCACGAAGCTCACCGCGTGATCGCCCAACAGCGTTGCGAGCAGGCGCAGCACCTCCTCACTGAGCGGCTCCTCGCCGGGATCCCCGATCACCAGTTCGAACAGTGCCGGATCAGTACCCTCCAGACGTGGATTCAGCGCACTGAAACTCGGCAGCTCGGCCACGCGCTCCACCCGGTCGAAGCGCAGGACGGCGATCACCTCCGACTCCTCGTCGTGGTCGACACGCCGGTAGCGGATCAGCTCCAACCCTTCCACCCGTGCCGCCGCCGCATGGAATTCCGCCTCGCTGATCGGCAACGGGAGCGTCCGGGAGGCGGACGCGCCCAGCTTCACCAGCGCCGTGTCGAGGCGATAGCGCAGATGCAGCTCACCGGTTCCCTCGGCCGCGAACTCGAACCGCGACTCGATACTGATACAAGCGGTCGAGGAGAGCAGCGCTCCGACCGCCACCGCGAGGATGCCGGCGCGGCGGCACGCGCGCCGCCGCGCCCCGCCGATTCCGGGCCGAACGAAACGCATCGTCATCCGCCGTGCCCGCCGTGCATGGCGCGATAGATCTCCCGGCAGGCCCACGCGTCGGTGGCGGCGTAGCGCTGCTGGCGGGCCGTGAGGCGCGGCGCCGCCCAGTTGGAGGTCTGCGCTCCCTTGGCGATGCGCATGCCGAGATACGCCGCCGCCAGCGCGCGCAGGCTGAGCGGACTGCAACCGGCGGCACGCGCGATCGGCACCAGATCGATCACCCCCCTGACCTCCACCTGCCACCGCTCGCGCAGCTCCCGCACCTCGTCGGCGGGCCCCTGAGCCACCTTGCTCACTTCGCTGCTGCCGAGAAGCTCCCGCAACGCCGATGCCGGCCCCTCCCCGGCATCGATCCGAAACAGGCACGCCAGATCGGCCGTGGCGAGTTGCACCAGCGCGATCGGGTAGCGCTCGCCACGGCGGAAGGAGGGCCGCGACTCGGTATCGAATCCGAGGATCGACTCACTGCCGAGTTGCGCCGCGGCGCGCAAAGCATCACAAGCGGCAGCGGCGCCGGACGCCTCCACCACTTCGATGCGGCCCGTGAAGCCGCCGAGTGGCAGCGCATTGATGACCTCCCTGGTCAGCGTCGAGCGCTCGTACGGCGGAGCGGGGAAGTGTGCTGGTTGCATGAATGTTCGTACGACGGTCAAGGAATGGAGAAATCGTGGGCGGTACTGGACTCGAACCAGTGACCCCTAGCGTGTCGAGCTAGTGCTCTAGCCAACTGAGCTAACCGCCCGGGCGCAAATGCGAAACTGCACGCCCAGATTGCACCGCAAGCCACCGTGCGGTCAACACCGTCAACGGATGCGGATGAGACGCCAGAATGTGCACCTCGGCTCATGGAGCCGCTGCTATCGCAGTAAGCGGCCGGATGTCCGCTGCATCCCCACTCGCGCAAATCGGGTCTGCCTCCACTACGAAACTGGGCATTCGCGTTCTGGTAGCAGTACGAACAGACGCCACCACGGGGATGAGCCGACCCGCGCGTCGAGCGCTCTACCACTTGGTGGGAATACACCCCTGCGCCCCCAGCGTCGATCGAAACTTGCACGTTTTACACGTTGACCAGCGGCGTCAAACGCCATACACTAATCAGCGCAAGACAACTTCACTTCCCTCCCGCCACACCAGTCGCGCGCCCGTTTCGGGCACGGACGCAGTTTCTCCCTGTCTGGTCGACATTCGTTGCATTGCCGCCGTTCAAGACTGACTGCCCGCCGTAGTTGCCACTCGTCAAGAGGGGGGATAGCGAAAGCTATGCAGGAGAAGAGCATGAACAAGAAGCTGTTCGTCGGCGGCCTTCCGTACGCCGTGACGGATGACCGTCTGGAAGAGGTATTTTCCGTCCACGGCACGGTCGAGTCGGCCCGGGTGGTGACCGACAAGTTCACCGGACAATCGCGCGGGTTTGGATTCGTGGAGATGAGCTCGCCCGCGGAAGCGTCCGCAGCCGCGGGAGCCCTCAATGAGACCGACCTCGACGGTCGCACCATTACCGTCGCGGCGGCGCGTCCGCGAGAAGAGCGCTCGCGCTGGTAAGTATCGCCTGACATCCCCGCAGCCAACGGCAACGGTTGCCCGGGCCGGCTGCGAACGTATACGCTGTATTCCGTCACTTGGCGGCGCATCGCGCGCCCGGGGGCGGAGGCGTAGCGTGCTATGAGGGGGACGGGAGGCGGCGAGCCGTTGGACGTCGTACCCGCAAATCACCTCACCGGGCAGCAGAAAGCAGCAGTACTGCTCGTTCTTCTTGGTACCGAGTTGTCGGCGCAGTTGTTCGAGTATCTCGACGATGACGAGATAGAACGGCTCTCGTTCGCCATCGCGCAGTTGGACGGAGTGGAGGCGGTCGATCAGCGCGCGACGCTGGCCGAGTTTCAAGAGTCGATGCTGGCCCCTGATGCGGCTCCGAGCGGCGGCCTGGACTATGCACGCCACCTCCTCGAAAAGACGCTGGGGGCGGACAAGGCGGTGACGATGATCAACCGCGTCACCCGCGCCCTGAACGCGCGTCCGTTCGGCTTCGTGCGCCGCTCCGACCCGGCACAGGTACTCTCCTTCATCCGCGACGAACACCCGCAGACCATCGCGCTGGTGCTGGCCTACCTGAAGCCCGACGACGCAGCGGCTCTGTTGGCGAGCCTGCCCTACACACTGCAGGCTGACGTGGCGCAGCGCATCGCGACCCTCGAACGAACGATCCCCGAGGTCGTGCACGAAGTGGAACAGGTACTGCAGCACCGCCTCGCCAAGGCGTCGAGGAAGCGCTCCGACCGCGATTACGCCCTGTCGGAAGGTCGCCGCAAGGTGCTGAAGATCCTTGAGCTCATGGACCGCTCGACCGAGCAGACCATCGTCGACGCCATCCGGGAAGAGAATCCTTCGCTGGCCGAGGAACTGAAGCAGCAGATGTTCGCGTTCGAGGATCTGCTGCTGCTCGACGACGCATCGTTGCAGGCGGTGCTGCGTGATGTAAGCCGGCAGGATCTGGCCGCGGCCCTGAAGGCGGTGGACGAGGAGGTAATCGGCCGTGTGACCGGCAACATGTCGAAGCGCGGCGCGGCTCTGCTGCTGGAGGAGATGCGGCAGCTCGGGAATATCCGGCTCGGCGCGGTGGAGTCTGCCCAGCGACAGATCGCGGCCGCGATCCGCCAGCTCGAACAGCGCGGCGAGATTGCCTTGGGGCCGCATGCTGTGCCCGACTCTCCCGACCGGTAGGGCGCGGCTCGACGAGAGGATTGACCGCTGCAATTCGTGTCCCGTACGTTTCAAGGATCATGACCGAAACGGTACCCACCGTCCCGCGCAGTCCGATTTTCCTGGTTCTCGCCCTTGCAGCCCTGGCGGCGGCAATGACGCCGCCAGCGCATGCCGGTGCGGCATCGGAGTCGAGCACCGCGCTTCCCGCCGATGACGGCGAGCCGGCGTCGTTTGCGGTCGTCGAGCTGTTCACTTCGCAGGGCTGCAACAGTTGTCCGCGCGCCGACCGGGCTCTGGCCCGACTGGTGGAGGAGTCGGCCGGGCGGTCGATCTTCCCACTGGAGTGGCATGTGCACTACTGGGACTATCTCGGGTGGGCCGATCCCTACGCACTGCCGGAGGCCGCGGCGCGGCAGCGGCGCTACGGTCAGATGTTGAACAGCGGCGTATATACCCCGCAAATGGTACTCAACGGGCGCTCAATCGTGCGACCGGCACAGGACTACGACTTGGTACGCTCCACCGCTTTCGCGGCGCTTGGTCCGAAGCCTGCGGTGGCCGGCGCGTTGCCGCGGGTGCAACTCTCCGCCGCCAGCCACGACGGGCAGATCGTGCGGGTCAGGTATCGCGTCACCGGCGTCCCGGCCGGATGCGCGCTGACGGTGGCGGCGGTGCAGCACGCCGCGGAGAACTTCGTGCCGCGCGGTGAAAACGGTGGCCGGACCTTGAGCCACCGCAACGTCGTGCGCGGGTTTGCCACGGTGCACCTGCAACCCGGGGAAAGTGCCGGCCAGGTCCGCATCACCCTTCCCGAACTGCTGACGCCGGATGGCGGTTCGCTGATCGCGTACGTGCAACGACAGGCGACGTTGGGCATCGTCGCCGCGACCGTGCTGCCGTGATCGCGCTGCAGCGGGAGAATCGCCCCCACGACCACTGCGATACCGGCGCACTCGGCGGCTTCGGCCGGGGCACGGTTGGCGCTTCGGCCACGGCCCGAGCCGTATACCCCCTCCTTGCTGTCCTGCTCATCGTGGTCGCGGCGACCGCGCACGGCGGCGGCCGGCGCGACGCCGAAGCCGCCGCACCGGCCGATGCATTCGCGGGCGGTATGGCGGCGGGCAACGCTCAGTTCAGCGGTGTAGTGACCGACGCCGCCGGCGCACCGCTCGCCGCCGTGGCCGTGGCCATGTGCGGCAGCGCCTGCTGGCCCGCATGGACCGACCAATCGGGCCGTTTCTTCTACGATTCGCTGCCGGCCGAACACTATGCCCTGGACGTGCGCGGCGCATCGGTCGCCGGGCGCACGCTGACGTCGGTGGTGCTGCCCGTCACGCTGGTGCCCGGCAGTCAGGAACTCGCGGCCCCGGTGCAGTTGCACGAGGCGGAGTCGGTCGCGGGATGGCCGGGCACCATGCCGGTGCGGTTCGCCGGCATGAGCCTGGCTCCGGAGGGACCGGTCGACGTTGCCGCACTGGCACGCGCCACTGGCGTCGAGAGCGACACCGAAACCGGAACCATCGGCGGTGCGCAGGTACCGCGCGGGGCGTGGCCGGAGTATCGGCTGGCAGCCAACGAAGTGTCCTACCGGCCTCTGGCCATGTGGGCGCTGCATCCGTTCGGCGTTCAGGTGGGCGGCCCGCTGACCGTGCGGGTGGCGCGGCCGGCCGGTGCGGAGGGGGAGCAGGAGGATCTTGCGTTCTTCGGCGTCGATCTGCTCACCGGCGGTGCGCAGTGGCTCGGCCCGGCGATTGCGGAACAGGACGATCTGCACACCGGACCGGACCGCGGCATTACCACCCTGACCTGGATAATACTCGCCGTGCGCGACAGTTGAGTCGTTCTTGCCGCAGCGTCGAACGCTGCAATACACTACCTTGGCGATGACCAAGCCTTTCCTGTGGAGCATGCGCCGCTTGGTGCTGCCGCTGCTACCGACCGTATTCGCCGCGACCCTGAGCGGGTGCGCGTCGGGTGAACAGCAGGCCAAGCTCGACGACGGCCTGTATGCTGAACTCAAGACCACCCATGGGATGATCTATCTGCTGCTGGAGTACGAACGCACGCCGCTGACCGTGGCCAACTTCGTCGGCCTTGCCGAAGGCACCATCGGTTTCCAGAACCGCGAGCCGGGGCCTTACTACGACGGCCTCACCTTCCACCGCGTGATCCCCGACTTCATGATTCAGGGCGGTGACCCGCAGGGTAATGGCAGTGGCGGCCCCGGCTACTCGTTCCCCGACGAAATCGTCCCCGAGCTGACCCACGACGGACCGGGCGTGCTGTCGATGGCCAATGCCGGCCCTGACACCAATGGCAGCCAGTTCTTCATCACCCACGTGGCGACGCCATGGCTCGATGGGCGCCATACCGTGTTCGGGCGCGTCGTACGGGGGCAGGATGTGGTAGACGCGGTGCGTCAGGGCGACGTGATCGAGGAACTGAAGATTGTCCGTGTCGGGGAAGCGGCGGAAGCGTTCGCTGTCGATCAGGAACGCTTCGACGTCTTGCTGGAGCAGGCCGGCGGGCGGTCGCAGCGCGTGGCGGCGGAAGATCCCGCGGAGGCGGAGAAGCTGATCGCCGCCAATTGGCCCGACGCCACAGCGACAGAATCGGGCCTGCGCTACCAGATCACCGAGGCCGGCACCGGTACCACCAAGCCGCAGAATGGACAGAAGGTCACGGTGCACTATACCGGCCGGCTTCTCGATGGCACCACGTTCGACAGCTCGCACGCGCACGGCAAGGCGGCGGATTTCACCATCGGCCAGCTTATCGCCGGCGTCAACGAAGCACTCCTGGATATGGTGCAGGGCGAGCAGCGCACGGTGATCATCCCACCGGAACTCGGATATGGGAGCCGCGGCGTGCCCGGGGTGATCCCACCCGATGCCTATCTGGTATTCGAACTGGAGCTGATATCACTGTAGTTCGCACGAGGTGGGACAGAAGCGCCACAACACCGGCTTTCGATGCGCCCGGTGCGGCTTCGACGTTGCGCCGGTGGCGGATGGCAGCTACCGGAATCACTGCCCCCGGTGCCTGTATTCGATGCATCTCGATAGCGAGCCTGGCGATCGCGCCAGTTTCTGTGGCGGGCTCATGGCGCCGGTCGGGATGAAACTGGCCAGCGGCAAGGGCTGGCAGATCGTGCTGCGCTGCGAGCAGTGTGGCGTGGTGCGGGTCAACCGCGTAGCCGGTGGCGGCCGCCAGCCGGATGACGCCGCCGCGCTCGCCACCCTGGCCATGACCGGTTCCGCCCCCGACTCCCTCTGACCGGGGCGTTGACGCTCCAATTGCTCGTGGCTGCCTGGCGTGACAGCGCGTGCAACGAGTTCGAACGCAGCTCGCGATGTTCGAACGTGCTGTGTTTGACAGACTTCCGAAGCTTTGTGATTATACCGGTGCATGATCCCGCGGCTTGCGCGATCACCGGGTCGAGGTCTGCCTTACGTAGTGGACACGCCCAGTGCTATCGGTCAAGCTTGGCGATCGATAATCTCTCCGGCAAGGCGAGCGGGCGTTGGTAAACGGCGACGCGCGGCGCAAATTTACGGAGGAGGAGTAAATGCGCAAGATAACTGTTGGTACCGTTCCGCACACGACTGAAGATACCTTCGAGAAGGCTGAGCCCTACAATCTCAACGCCTCACCTCCCAAACCGGCGCGCGCCCGTCTACGACTCCGGCACTTGCGCCTGTTACTAATATCGGCATGCGCGATCGCGGCTACGGCGTGCGCTTCGCTGAGGGGGGCGAACGAGGCCGATTCCACGATAGCTGCCGCAGAGGCGGCGGCGAACGAGGCCAAGGCCGATGCGGCCGCCGCGGCGGCGGCGCGGGCTGAAGCCGAAGCGGCGGCTGCAGCGGCGCTGAAGGATGCCGAGATGGCACGCGCCGACGCGGCCGCCGCCATGAAGGACGCCGAGATGGCACGCGCCGATGCGGCCGCCGCCATGAAGGATGCCGAGATGGCACGCGCCGACGCGGCCGCCGCCATGGAGGGCGCCGAGATGGCGCGCGCCGACGCCGACGCCGCCAGCGAAAAGCTGATGGTGGCGATGGCACCGCACACTGCCGAGGTGATGGTTTCGATCGATCAGTTCGATCCAGCCCTCCTGAGCATGGACGATGCGGAGGCATCGCTTGCCGGACCGGACTCCATCTACGTGTCGTCGATCATGTACGACGGTCAGCCCTACTCCGCACTGCTCGAGTACTCCGGTGGCACGACCGCCACGGTGGAGAGCATCTTCGGGGCGCGCGGCAAGCTGATACCCGATTCCGTCGACCTGAGCCGGACCAGGCTGTTCTTCAAGGCTCCCGACAAGCTGACCATCTCCAACGTCGCCGTTGGCAGCGCCGGCTATTCGGGTGAGTTGCGGTACGTCGGCGGCAACCGGTTGCAGGTTACGGGCCTGGGCCGAGTGATACTGCCGCCGACGCCGGACGAGCAGATCGAAAGCTTGCGAAGGGAACTGGCCGCCGCCGAAGCGAAGCTGCTCGAGGCAGACATCGCAGCAGGCGACGCACGCGCCGAAGCCGAGGCGTCGATGGCCGACGCCGCAACCGCACGCGCCGAAGCCGAGACCTCGATGGCCGACGCGGACGCCGCGCGTGCGGAACGAGATGCGGCAATGCTTGCCCGGTCGGTAGCAGAAATCAGGGCAGAGGATGCGGAAGTCGCGCAGTGGGTCGCGGAGACCGATGCCGCGGCGGCACGGGCCGAGCTCGACGCCATGGTGGCCGACGCAATACAGCCCTCGGCGATCATGATTGGCGACGATCAGATCGATCCGAGCCGGGCAAGCTTCGCCGATGCCCGGATGGCCGTCGCCGGCCCCGATTCCGTGTACGTCTCGTCGATCCTGTATGACGGGCAGCGCTACTCCGCGTTGCTCCGGTACAGCGGCGGCACCACCGCCGAGGTCAGTCAACTGTTCGGCAGTCGCGGCAGGTTGATCCCCGATTCTATGGATCTGTCGCAAACCGAGCTGGTCTTCGTGTCGCCGAACGCCTGGGAGGTGTCTAACGTCTCGGTAGGCGGCGTCGGTTACTCCGGCACCCTGGCGTACGCGGGAGATGGCACCCTCCAGGTAGCGGACATCCGCCAAGTGGAACTGCCGCCAACCGCCTTGGAAGAGGCACATGCAGCCCTGGCCCAGGTCGAGGCGGCGCTGGCAGCCGCACAAGCCGACATCGGTATGAAGAGCGAGCAGATCGCCTCTCTCGAAGCGAATCTGCAGGCCGCCGAGGATTCCGCGGCCGACGCCCGGGCCGAGGCGGATGCGGCGCATGCCGCGACTGCGGAAGCGCAGGCCATGGCTGCG
>CAYFXT010000045.1:0-15026 GCA_964346995.1 uncultured Spirochaetaceae bacterium
GCGGCGATCGGCGGTCCGCATCTGTTCGCCACCTACACGCTCACCTTCATGGAGCCCAACTTCCGCCGGCGCTACCCCCGCTATACCGTCGGCGCGCTACTGCTCCCGGTGCTGGTGCTGGTCCTGGCGATCGCGAATCTCGACCTGCTGGTGACCGCGTTCTTCTTCATGGCCGCCCTGCACGTCATTCATCAGGCCGGCTACGTTGCCGATAGCTACCGGGACAAGCGCCCCGAGCCGCCCGGGCTGGAAGGCTTCGCGCGCGGCATCGACTACGGCCTGCTCGCCTGCAGCCTGTTCGTGCTGGCGACGTTCAAGTTCACCGGCGCACCGTTGCGCGTCTTCAGCCTGGACCTGAGCGAGCATTCGTTACCACCGGTGGCCGCCAACTGTTGTTCCCCGGCGTGCTCCACGATGAGCTGTTCGCCTGGGCGGCGCTGCTGGCGTTCCTGCTCTGCGCCGCGGCATTCCTGATCAAGTGCGGCTACGAGATCGCGCAGCGCCGCCTCAACGTGCCGAAGACGCTGCACATGACCCTGGCCGCGGGGCTGTTCTTCATCACCCCGGCGATGCAGAACCTGGACGTGGCGTTCCAGGGCCTGAACACCTGGCATTCTTTCCAGTACCTGGCGGTGGTGATCTACCTCAACCGCTACCGCCAGACCCACGGCTTGATCGGCTCCGCCAAGGTTGCCCGCTTCGTCGCCCGCGGCTGGCGCTTGTACGTCGTGGGCCTCGGCCTCACCGCCGCCTGCGGCTTGCTCTACCTCGCCCTGCGCGCCATCGTGCTGTTGGTCGCCGCCTGGCCGGGCGACGTGATGCAGCAGCACTACTTCTCGTTCTACGTCTCGGTGCTGTCCGCCCTCCTGATCCACTACTACTTCGACCACTTCCTCTTCCTCCGCATCGACGGCGTAATCTCCCCACCGCGTGCGGCGCTGCACCGTCGTGCCGCCGCATCGTAGCCGGTTCCCGTGCGCATGTTCCGCTGTCAGCGCGCAGGAAGTTGAAGCAAGCACGCCATCGTCCCGTCGTGATAGAGTGAAATGAGTGAAGTGATCATGCCCCTCGGAGAATCGGAGCTCCAGCGAATCGGTGACTACGTGCGCAGCCATCTGTATACGTGGCTGACCGACGTAGCGCCTCAGGTGATCGTCGGGCCGCAGCTCCTGGAGCGTACGGTGCGCGTCGAAGAGGAGTTGAAGAACCTGCGCGAGACGATGGAGACCCGCTTCGCAGCCGTCGACGAGCGGTTCGAGGCGCAGCAGGCCGTGATGAAGGCTGGGTTCGACGCGGTGGACAAGCGGTTCGAGGCGGTAGACAAGCGGTTCGACGCCCAACAGGCGACCATGAAGGCGCAGCAGTGGATCGTGATCGTCGGTTTCGTGATCCTCGGAACCATGGTCTCGATCCTGGGACTGGCCGGTTGAAGCCAGCGGTGGTCGATCCGACACGCCCTCGGGCGGCCCGGTTCACAGTCGGCATACAGCGGTTCTCGCACCGAAGCAAGTGCCGCTCCCACGCCCGTTGCGCGTGCTGTGCTCTCGCGCCGACACTGCGACGCCGGCACTCCATTCGGGCCAAGAACGGCTCAAGTAGGAGGAGTACTCCGTTCCGCGTTGCCTGAATTCGTACGACTGCAGCTCCGGTGCCCAAACGTGTTGGCTGACCGGGTCCAGGTCAGGCGTCCGAGTCCTCGTCGGTCCACTCTCCGCAGTCCCGCGCCTCGCGGTTCGGATCTTAGTGGCGGTCCGCGAACTCCTCCCACATGATCTGCACCAGGGTGGCGACCACCGGGCCGACGATGAAGCCGATCAGTCCCAGCCACACCAGGCCGCCGAGGGTCGATACCAGCACCAGGGCCGGGTGCAACTTGGCGCGGTCGCCCACCAGTTTGGGCCGGATCATGTTCTGGCTCACTACCGTGCCGGCCACGCCGACCGCGATCAGCCCCACGCCACGACCGACGTCGCCGAGAATGATGGCGATGATGCCCGCCGGCACGATGACGACGTTGATCCCGAGCACCGGCAGCACCGACATGATCACCATGATCACGCCCCACAGCGTGGGCGAGGGAAAGCCGAACAAGGCGAACAACAGCGCTCCGAACGCACCCTCGATCACGCCGATGAACAGCGTGCCGAGCACGGTGGCGTCCAGGGTCTTGGCGGCGCGGTCCATCAGCAGCTCGGAGTGGGGGGCGTCGAGCGGCAGCAGCCCGCAGACGTAGTCGAGCAGTTCCTCGCCGTAGATCAGCAGGTAGATCACCAGGTAGATCACCACCACGGCGCGCAACGCCACCCCCGCCGCGCTCGCCAGGACGGCTCGCGAGGCATTGATGGCCTGCGCGGCGGCGTCGCCGATCAGCGCCGAGATGCGATCCTCGATCTGGTACTGCTCCATCAACGCACGCCCGCCCGGCAGCTTGCTCTGCGCCCAGGCGAGCAGGCGCGGCCACTCGGCGCGCACGATCTGCACGCCCCCCTCCACCTCGGCGATGATGAGGCTGCCGAGCAGCGCTACCGGCCCGGAGCCGATCACCACGAGGCCGACGATGATCAGCACCGTGGCCTTGCGCCGGCTCATGCCGTGGCGGGTGAGCCAGCCCACCGGATGGCGCAACATCAGGGCCAGGATCACGGCAACCGCGATCGCCTCCAGCAGCGGGATCAGCAGACGGAAGAACACCGCGCTGAGGGCGACCAGCAGCACGATGAAGAATGCATCATGGATGTGTTTGCGCTGCACGACGGGGCAGATTGGAGTGTCGCGCCGAAAATGTCGAGCGGGCCGGGCGGGGGCCGACGGAAGCTGGTGAGTGCCGGGAGGCGGTGGCTACGCCGGCTGAAGCGATGATCGCGAGCCGGTTCGCCGCTCCGTGAGGAACGTGCCGCAGCCCCGGGTCGCGGGTGTCCGCAAGGCGCAGATGCGAAGCGTCCGAGGGTCGGGACCGGCATGACGGCTCGATCCAGGCGGCATGGGACCGTAAAGGTGGACCGGAAGTAAGAGCACCGCGGGTACGGGGTGGTCAGTCCTCGTCGCGGGGGACCTCCTCGCCGGCGCTGGTGAACGCGATCAGCGCGGCCAGCGCCGACACGATGGCGTTGGCCGCCAACCAGCCGCGTTCGTCCATCAGGGTCTCCTCGAACAGGGTTCCGAAGAACGGGAAGGTGACGACGGGCGCCGGGCTGAACAGCTCGATGGCAAGGCGGATCGCCAGCGCGATGCCTGCGCCGATGGCGGCGCCGGTGGCCAGCAGTTGGCTGATCAGGCCGCCCTCCTCCAGGCATGAGCACAGGAACAGCAGCGCCAACGGCAGCACCGCCGAGTAGAACAGGAACAGCCCGCGGCCCTGCTCCCCGAGCAGGGCGACCTCCAGCCCCGGTATGTGGAAGGCCAGCACGCCGCACACGACGCCCATCACCGCAACGAGTCCCAGGCGCAGCATGGCTCTGATCCTGCACCGTACCCCGGCGCCGGTAAAGGCCGGCGGTGGCGCGCGGTGCATTCCCGCCAAGTGGTACGTGCGCTCACCCCGGGTCGGCTCGTCCCGGTGGCGGCGTCTGCTCGTACTGCTACCACAGAACGGAATGCACCCGGTGGAGAGCGGCGCGCACAGCGTGAAACGGATGGCGGCTATCTGGTAGGGTGACGCCGTCAACGCGATGTTCACCAGGACCGACAAGACGGCGCGCCAGATCCGCCAGGACTTCTTCGACTACTTCGTGCAGCGTGGGCACACGCTGGTGCCGAGCGCACCGGTGGTGCCCGCCGAAGATCCCTCCCTGCTGTTCACCAATGCCGGTATGAATCAGTTCAAGGACGTGTTTCTCGGCACCGGCACGCGCGGCTACCGGCGCGCCGTAGACACCCAGAAGTGCATCCGCGTGAGCGGCAAGCACAATGACCTGGAAGAGGTGGGCCGCGACACCTATCACCACACCTACTTCGAGATGCTCGGCAACTGGTCGTTCGGCGACTACTTCAAGGCGGAGGCGATCGCCTGGGCGTGGGATCTGCTCACCCGCGTGTGGGGCCTGCCCAGGGAGCGCCTGTACGCCACGGTGTTCGCCGGCGACGAGGGCGACGGACTGCCGTTCGACGACGAGGCGGAGCAACTGTGGCGCTCAGCGACCGACATCGACCCCGAGCACGTGCTGCGCTTCGGCAAGAAGGACAATTTCTGGGAGATGGCGGACACCGGCCCGTGCGGCCCCAACTCCGAAATCCACGTCGACCTGACCGCGGACGGCTCCGGGGGCGGTCTGGTGAACGCCGACGATCCGCGCGTGATGGAGATCTGGAACCTGGTGTTCATCCAGTTCAACCGCACCGCCAGCGGCGTGCTGGAGCCGCTGCCGGCACGGCACGTGGACACCGGCATGGGCTTCGAGCGCATCGTGGCGGTGCTGCAGGGCACGGACAACTACGGTACCGACCTGTTCACGCCGCTGATGGAACGCATCGGCGACTTGGTGGGGCAGCGCTACGCCGCCACCGCAGCCGAGCAGCAGGTGGCGTTCCGCGTGGTGGCCGACCACGTGCGCATGCTGAGCTTTTCGATCGCCGACGGCGCGCTGCCTTCCAACGAGGGCCGCGGCTACGTACTGCGCCGCCTGCTGCGCCGTGCCGCCCGCTACGGGCGCGTGCTGGAGATGACCGAGCCGTTCGTGCACCGCCTGGTGCCGACGGTGGCCGAGATGTACGCGGCGGAATTCCCGGAGGTGGCGGCGCGTGCGGACTACATCGGCGCGGTGATCAAGGCCGAGGAGAGGAGTTTCGCCCGCGCCCTCGGGCGCGGGCTGGAGATCTTCGCCGGTATCGTGCGCGAGGTCGAGACCGCCGGCGGCCGCGAGGTGCCGGGCGGCGAGGCGTTCCGCCTGTACGACACCTACGGGTTTCCCCTCGACCTGACCCGCGTGCTGGCCGAAGAGCGCGGCCTGGACGTTGACAGGACCGGCTTCGACGCCGCCATGGAGGGACAGCGGGAACGCGCGCGGCGCGCCGGAAAGTTCGCGGACGGCGGCATCGATGCCTCCGAATGGGTGCCGGTGGGGGCGGCGTTCACCGGTGGTGCAGCGACCGGCGGTACTCAGCTTGATACGCATCCGCTCGAAGCGCAGCGGTTCGTCGGCTACGAGCGCCTGGAGGTGACCACGCAGGTCCACAAGTGGGCGTTCAAGGATGAGCGCTACCACGTAGTGCTGACCGAAACGCCGTTCTATGCCGAGGCGGGCGGACAGGTGGGCGATCGCGGCACCATCACCGCCGGCGCATTGACCCTTACCGTGGAGGACACGCAGCGTGACGGCGACCTGAGCATTTGCCGCTGCCGCCCGCAGGCGGACGGATTGGATCCAGATTGGGCGCAGGAGAAAGTGGTCGCGCGGGTCGACGCCGAGCAGCGCGGCCCCACCACCGCCAACCACACCGCCACCCACCTGCTGCACGTGGCGCTGCGCCGTATCCTCGGCGACCACGTGCACCAGTCGGGGTCGTTGGTGGCTCCCGACCACCTGCGTTTCGACTTCACCCACTGGCAGCGGGTGGTCCCGGAGCAGCTCGCCGAGATCGAGCGCATCGTCAATGGCGTGGTGCGCGCCGACCATGCGGTGGCGTACTTCACCGCGCCGTTCGCTGACGCGCAGCGTCTCGGCGCCATGGCGCTGTTCGGCGAGAAGTATGGCGATACGGTGCGCGTGGTGCGCATCGGCGATGCGGAGCAGCCGGTCAGCCTGGAGCTGTGCGGCGGCTGCCACGTGCACCGCACCGGGCAGATCGGGCCGTTCGTGATCACCTCCGAGGGCAGCATCGCCAGCGGCGTGCGCCGTATCGAAGCGCGCACCGGCGGCGTTGCCGTGCGCCTCATGCAGGAGCAGCGCGGCGTACTGCAGCAGGTCAGCGTGCTGCTCGGCGGCGGTGCGGGCGAAGTGGCGCAGCGCGCCGGGGAACTGGTGCAGCACACCCGGCAACTGGAAAAGCGGATCAAGGTGCTGGAGGCGGAGCGGAGCGCCCAGCAGGCCGCGCTGCTGGCGGCCGAGGCGGAGCAGGTGGGCGGCGTACGGCTGATCCTGCGCACCTTCGACGACCAGCAGCCCGCCGCCCTGAAGACGCTGGCCGAACGGCTGCGCACCGTCGCTCCGAGCACCGTGGCGTTCCTCGTTTCCACGCGCGGTGGCAGATTGGCGATGGCATGCGCGGTGAGCGATGATCTCGCCGCAGCGGAGCCCGGCATCTCAGCGGCCGTCCTGGTCAAGGAGGCGGCCGCCCAGGCGGGCGGCGGCGGCGGCGGCCGACCCACCCTGGCCACCGCCGGCGCCAAGCGCGCCACGAATCTTGACGCGGTCCTCGCCAGTGTGCGCGGCCATCTCGCTGCGCGGCAAGCTTGACAGCGGCTGACATTCAGACAATTATTGTTGCCCACAGAATCGATTTGTAGCAGCAGATATCAGGGACTCCGGTACGGTTCCGTCGAGAGGTACAAATGGGGTGGTGCTCTTGCTCCTCGGAGTAGCTACGTTGTCTGGTACCCAGATTTCCTGATTCTTACCAGCGCGATTCCGAATGGGACCATTAGCGGTGACAAATGGCACCTGTTACCTGAACTCTGACCTTCAACAATAGGAGCGATCCGCATGTCACGAATCTGCAAGATCACCGGCAAGAAGCCGATGGCTGGTAACAATGTGTCCAAGGCGCACAACAAGACGCGGCGTGTGCAGCGCCCCAACCTGCAACGCAAGCGGCTCTACCTTCCCGAGGAGGGGCGTACGGTCACCCTGCGGTTGTCCGCTCGCGCGTTGCGCACCGTGGACAGGAAGGGGCTGATGAAGTACCTGCACGACGAGGGGCTGGAGCTCCGCGACGTGACCTGATGGCCGGTGCAACCGAGGCGCGGGTCGGCATCATCAACGTTTCCGACCGCGCCGCCGCCGGCGTTTACGAGGACGTGCCGGGCAAGGCGATCGTGGCCGCACTCGGCGACTACCTGGTCTCCCCGTGGAGCCGCGAGTATCGCATCGTGCCCGACGAGCGCGATCAGCTCACCGCGACCATGATCGAGATGGCCGACGAGAAGGGCTGCTGCCTGATCGTCACCTGCGGGGGCACCGGCCCGGCGGTGCGCGACGTCACGCCCGAGGCGACCGAAGATGCATGCGAGAAGATGCTGCCCGGATTCGGCGAGTTGATGCGTAAGGTCAGCCTGCAGTACGTACCCACCGCGATCCTGTCGCGACAGACCGCGGGCGTGCGCGGCAGCACGCTGATCGTCAACCTGCCCGGACGCCCGCGCGCCATCCGCCAGTGTCTCGATGCCGTGTTTCCCGCCATACCCTACTGCGTGGACCTGATCGGCGGCCCCCGCCTGGAAGTGAACCCCGACGTGGTCAAGGCGTTTCGCCCCGGCGAGGGGAAGGCGCCCGCGTCAGGTTCTCCCTGACCGCTCCCACCGGCTCCCCTCCCCGGGTTCGGCGACCGGACGCGCCGGCAGGTAACGGGTAACGCGGCGCCCGAGCAGCCGCGTGGCCAGCATCAATACCGCGATGGCGGCGAATGCCAGGGTGTACGACAGAAACACGTGCCGGGTGCTGGCCTGAATCGAGATCCAGCTTGCCGCCAGCGGCCCGAGCCCGAAACCGAGCCCGCCCACCAGGGTCTGCAATCCGAACAGCAGCCCCCGCTGCGCGCGGGCGCTATGGGCGGACAGATAGGCTTGCGCGAACGGTTGCACGCCGCCGAAGGCGAACCCGCTGACCATGAAGAACAGGGCGAAGAATACCACTCCGGGCGCGAAGAAGGTGGGCAGCGCCAGCGCCGCGCCGACCGCCGAACAGACGGCGATCAGCCACAGCTTGTTGACCCGGTCGCCGAGACGCGCCAGCGTGATGCCGGAGGTGGCGGCCATGGCTGCTGATCCGGCGATGATCAGTCCGGTGACGGCGGCATCGTCGGAACCGCCGACGGTGCCACGCAACTCGGCGATGTAGAGCGGCAGGAACGCCATCGGCTGGGCACGGGCAAAGCGCACCAGGAACATCACCAGGAACAGCAGGAGAAAGGGCAGGGTGAGCAGGTCGCGTATCGAGCCGCGGGAGGTGGCCGGCGAGTCCGCCGTCCGTCGGCGCCATGCGGAACGCTCCTCTCCCGGCTCCTCGAGAAACAACACCACCACAACCATGCCTGCTGCCACCACTCCGGCGCCAACGAAGAACGAAGCGCGAAATCCGAACAGGTCGGCGGAGATGCCGCCGATCAAGGGCCCCAGGCTGTGGCCGATGAAGGTAGCGGAGCCGAGGAACCCGAGCGCGCGGGTGAGGTGAGCTTTTGGCGTGCCGGCGGCAACCAGAGTGGCGGCGGCCGTGACCGACCCGGAGAAGAGCCCCTGCAGCGCGCGGATCAGGAACACCACCTCCACCGAACGCGCGAATCCCAGGGCGATCGCCAGGATCATGGTCGAGGCGAGGGCGCGCACGATCATGACCTTGTGTCCGAAGCGGTCGGAGATCATCCCCCAGAACGGCCCCGCGAGCGCCATCGCCACTCCGGGTACGGCTGCGGTCACGCCTACCCAAAGCTTGAGGGTGCGCGGGTCGGTCACCCCCAGCTCGCTCATGAACAGCGGGATGAACGGCAGGATGAAGCCGAAGCCGGTGAGGGTCAGGATCTGCGCGAACCAAGCCAGGTAGAGGTTCTTGCGCCACTGCTCCACGGGTGGCTCAGCAGCGGCTGGTGTCTGCCGGCGCGATCTCGGCGGCAAGCCCTGCCAACTCGACGGCGGACGACCCGGCGTCAGCTCCGCTCGCTTGCGACGGCCGTCGAAAGAATGAGACACTATACACGATACGTGCATCATACGCTGCCACTGTCCCCGAGTCTGTGTTGAAGAAGTCTGATACCCCTGCCGGAACACCGAACAAGGCAGCGCCTCCGAGACCGGCCAGCGAGTTGTCCGCGTTTCGCATCAACCTCCGCTATCTCGCCTACCTGGCGCCGCGCTGGCGCCGCGTGGTGGCGATCTACGCGGTGATGTTCCTGGGCAGCGGTACGCTGCTGGCGATTCCGCAGCTCGTGCGCTGGATCGTCGATCACGGCATCGCGCAGCGCGATCTGATCGTGGTGTGGCGCGCCGTCGGCCTGCTGCTGCTGCTGGCGCTGGCGCGGGCGGTGCTGGCGTTCCTGATGGGTCGCTGGACGGAGATCGTCTCGCAGGGCGTGGCAGCCGACCTGCGCCAGGAGATGTTCAACCAGTTCACGGTGATGTCGGTGGCGCTGATCAGCCGCATGGAGTCGGGCCAGCTCCTGCAGCGCGCCGTGCAGGACGTGGAGCGGATCCGGTTTCTTACCGGGCGCGCGGTGCTGCGGGTGGTCGACGCCTCGGTGCTGTTTCTCGGCACGCTGGTGCTGCTGATCGGGATGAGCCCGGTGCTCGGCGTGCTGTGCCTGGTGACCATGCCGCTGCTCGCCTACCGCGGCTACCACTACGGCCGCCGCCAGCGTCCGCTGGCCACGAAGCTTCAGCAGCAACTCGGTGATCTGACCGGCCTCCTGGAGCAGAACCTGCGCGGGGTGCGCCTGGTCAAGGCGTTCGCGCAGGAGCGCAACGAAACGGAGCGCTTCGAAGCCGAAAACGACGCCTGGTTCGCGCTGGCGGCGCAGCAGGCGCGGCTGACTGCGGTCAATTCGCCGCTGCTCGACCTGATCGCCAATCTCGGCCTGGTGATCGTAATCGGCGCCGGTGGCCTGTTCACCATCAGCGGCAGTCTGACCATCGGTGAGCTGGTGGCGTTCACTACCTACCTGACGCAGCTTTTTGCACCGATTCGGCGCGTCGGTCTGGTGATTCCGATGCTGGCGATGGCGGCGGCCTCCGGCGAGCGGATCGCCGCGGTGCTCGATGCGCCGGACGGGGTTCGGGAGCGGGCCGACGCGCGCCCGCTGCCGCCGATTCGCGGTGCCGTGACCATGAGCGGGGTCTCCTACCGCTACGCGGGCAACCACGTCGATGGAGCGGCCGGGAACGGCACGCCCGCGCGCGCTCACCGCTGGGCGCTGCGCGACGTGGATCTGGACGTGCCGGCCGGCACCACGGTGGCGCTGCTGGGGGCGACCGGGGCCGGCAAGACCACCCTGGTCGGACTGGTGCTGCGCCTCTACGACCCGCAAGCGGGCAGCGTGAGCATCGACGGCATCGACGTACGCGAGGTGACCATCGCGTCGCTGCGCTCGCAGATCGGCGTGGTGATGCAGGATCCGGTGCTGTTCGCCGCCAACATTCGCGACAACATCGCCTTCGGCGCTCCCTACGCTACCGACGCCGACGTGCACGCCGCCGCGCAGGCTGCCTGCATCCACGACTACGTGATCAGTCTGGACGAGGGCTACGAGACCATGGTGGGCGAGCGCGGAGTCACCCTGTCCGGCGGCCAGCGGCAGCGCATCGCCATCGCGCGCGCCATTCTGGTGGATCCGCGCATCCTGATCCTCGATGACGCCACCTCGAGCGTGGATGCGCACACGGAGGCGTTGATTCAAGCGGCGCTGCGCCGGCTGCTGGTGGGGCGCACCTCCTACATCATCGCGCAACGCCTGAGCACTCTGGAGCTCGCCGACGTGGTGGTGGTGCTCGACGACGGCCGCATCACCGCGCGTGGCAGCCATGACGAGCTGCTCGTCACCTCCGCCACCTACCGCGCCATCTGCCACCAGCAATTGCAGCGCGAGGGCGCAGTGCCACTCCGTGACGCGCCATCCGATGACGGTCGTGATGCAGGAATCGCCGGTCGGCTGCCAACTTCAGGTCGGACGCCCGCGGAGCCGGCATGAGCAGCGTGTTCGGCGGCGGCCTCGGTGGCGGCCCCAACTCGATGTTGCGTGCCTTCGGGGCGCAGCGCAAGGGCGGCTCGGCCGGAGCGTTGCTGCGCCTGGTGCCCTATCTGCGCCCGCACACGCTGCGCATGCTGGCCGCGTTCGGCTGCATGTTCGGCACCACCGGTCTGAGCCTGCTGGCGCCGTACCTCATCAAGATCGCCATAGACGGGCCGATCGCGGACGGCAACGTCGTCGGCCTGCTCGGCCTCACCGCTGCGCTGGCGGCCGCCTTCGCCGGCGTCTACGGGCTCTCTGCCCTGCAACGCTACCTGCTCTCCTGGGTCGGGCAGCGCGTGCTGGCCAACCTGCGCGCCGACCTGTACCGTCATCTGCAGCGGCTCAGTGTCAGCTACCACGACCGCCACATCGTCGGCGTCACCATCTCCCACGTCATCGGCGACGTGGCGGTGATCAACGAGGCGCTGTCGCAGGGGCTGGTGGCGATCGCTGGCGACACCCTGCTGCTTGCCGGCATCGTGGTGGCGATGCTGAGCTTCGATCTGCAGCTCGCCCTGGTTACCTTTGCGGTGGCACCGCTGATGCTGCTGGCCACCTGGGTGTTCTCGCTGCGCGCGCGGCGCGCGTTCCGCATTACCCGCGAGCGGGTCGCCGGGTTGGTAGGTAACCTGGCGGAGGCGATCGCCGGCATGGGGGTGATCCAGGCGTTCGCCCAGCAGCGGGTTGCGCAGCGCCGCTTTCAGGAGGTGAACGAGGCCAACCGCGACGGCCATATCGCGGCTGCGTCGCTGAGCTTCACGTTCATGCCGAGCGTGGAGCTGCTGGCCATGGTGGCGACTGCGGCGATTCTGTTGTTTGGCAGCATCGCGGTTGCAGGCGGCTCCCTGACCCTGGGCGTCGTGGTGGCGTTTCTCGCCTACGCGAGCCGCTTCTTCCAACCGATTCAGGAGCTGAGTCAGCTCTACGCCACCATGCAGTCCGCCATGGCCGGGGCGGACAACGTGATCCGCCTGCTCGACACCGTGCCGGCGGTGCGCGACCAGCGCGGCGCCAGGGCGGCGCCCGAGCCGTGGCAGCCGTGGCTCACCGGTCAGGTGGAGTTGCGCGACGTGAGCTTCGCCTACCGGCTCGGCGTGCCGGTGCTGAAGAGGGTGGACCTGCGCGTGGAGGCGGGGCAGACCGCGGCCCTGGTCGGTCCCACCGGAGCCGGCAAGACCACCATCGCCAGCCTGATCGCGCGTTTCTACGACGCCACCGAAGGCGCCGTGCTGGTGGACGGTCACGACGTACGCAGCCTGGCGCAGGACAATCTGCGGCGGCACCTGGCGCTGGTGCCGCAGGAACCGTTCCTGTTCGCCGGCACGATCCGTGACAACATCGCCTTCGGGCGTCCGGAGGCGGATCGCGCGGCAGTGGCGGCCGCCGGTGCCGCGGTAGGTCTGGAGCCGTTCGTGGCCAGCCTGCCCGACCGTTACGACACGCCGGTGACCGAGTACGGCCGCAACCTGTCGGTGGGCCAGCGCCAGCTCATCTCCGTGGCGCGCGCCATCCTCACCGATCCGCGTATCCTGATCATGGACGAGGCCACCTCCAGCATCGACTCGGTAACGGAGTCGATCATCCAGCGCGCCTTGCAGCGCCTGCTCGCCGGGCGCACCGCGTTCATCATCGCGCATCGGCTGGCCACCATCCGCAGCGCCGACGTGATCTTCGTGGTGGACGACGGGCGCATCGTGGAGCTCGGCACGCATGCCGAGCTGATGGCGCATGGCGCCCGGTACGCGGAGCTGGTGCGGCGCCAGATGATGACCACCGTGGGGAGCGGGACATGACGATAGCCACCTGGAACATCAACGGCATGCAGGCGCGGCTCGGCTTCCTGCAGCACTGGTTGCGGGCGCGGCAGCCCGATCTGGTGCTGCTGCAGGAACTGAAGCAGACCAGCGAGCGGTTTCCCTGTCAGGAGTTGCACGATGTCGGCTATCGCGCCGTGGTGCATGGGCAGAAGAGCTGGAACGGGGTGGCGATTCTGAGCCGCCCGGAGAGCGTGGGCGAGGCACGGGCGGTGACCCGCGATCTGCCGGGGCTGGAGCAGCACGGCGCCCGGCTGGTGGGCGCCGAGGTGGAAGTGGCCGGTCTGGGGCTGCTGTCCTGCACGTCGGTCTACGTCCCCAACGGGCGCACCGTCGGCCATCTCGAGTTTACCCACAAGCTGGCGTTCCTCGACGGCCTGATCGGTTACGCGCGGCGGGCGCTGGCCGATGCCGATGCGCTGCTGATCGGCGGCGACTTCAACCTCTGCCCCAGCGCACTCGACACCTGCCATGAGGACGCGGCCGAGGACCGGATCTTTCACACACCGGCGGAGCGGGAACGGTTTGCGGCGCTGCTCGCTCTCGGGCTGATCGACCTGTTTCGGTCCTGCAACCCCGGCGTCAGGCAGTATTCGTGGTGGGACTACCGCGCCGGCAGCTTCCACAAGAATCTCGGCCTGCGCATCGACTTTCTGCTCGCCGGAGCCGGTGTGGCAGAGCGCACCGCCGCGGTGCAGATCGATCGCGACTACCGCAAGAAGAAGGCGGGGATGATCGCCAGCGACCATGCTCCGGTGATCGCCGAGCTGGTGCGGTCGGAGCCGGCCGGGTCATGAGCGCCACGGCAGGACGACGCGCCGACCTGGCTCCGGTGGCGGAGTTACGGCGCGGCATCAGGTTCGGAATGGTGTCCGGGCTGGCGGCAATCACCTGCTGCGTATCGCCGGTGGTGTTCGTGCTGCTCGGAGTCGCCACCGCTGCGCAGGCGGTTACCCTGGGCGACACCCTCTACTACGGCTACGGCTGGTGGTTCCGCGCCTTCGGGTTGGCGGTCGCCGCCACCGCGGTGGTGGTGCATCTGCGCCGTCGCGGGCGCTGCACCCTGGCCGGCGCGATGCGGTCGTGGCGCCTGCTGACGGCGTTGTCGGTGGCCGCCGCCGCCACCTACGCCGCCCTGTTCTGGTTCACCAAGTACCTGGGCATCTGGTTCGGCTGATCGCAGGACTATCCCTCGCTACGCAATCGTGAGCTATCGTTCGCCGTTCGAGCGATCCGGGACCGCTGTGCGGCACCGACGGGCTCTGGCACCCGGGTCAGCGTCGGGGGCGCTGCTCTGGCCGTTGGCATGGGATCGTCCTGCGGCTGACCGTCTGCCCCCTTGCCATCGGTGCCCCGCTCAGGTCAGGCTGCGAGCCATACCATGGCAGATGCAACTCCTCCCCTCTCCCCGCAACTGGGCGAGTACCTCGACGGGCTCGTCCCCGAACGCCACCCCGAACTACAGGCGATGGAACGATGGGCGAGCGATCATCGCTTTCCGATCGTCGGTCCCGCGTCCGGGAACCTGTGTTATCTGGTGGCGCGGTTGATCGGCGCCAGAAGCGTGTTCGAGCTCGGCTCCGGGTATGGCTATTCCACGGCGTGGTTCTGTCGCGCGGTGCAGGACAACGGCGGCGGCGTGGTACATCACGTGGTGTGGGACGAAGAACTCTCGACGCGCGCCCGCGGCCATCTGGCGGCACTCGGCTACGGCGATCTGGTGCGCTACCATGTGGGCGAGGCGGTGGCCGCCCTGCGTGGCGAGCGCGACGGCAGCTTCGATCTGATCTTCAACGACATCGACAAGGACGGCTATCCGGCGGCGCTGCCGGTGATCGCCGCCAAGCTGCGCCCCGGCGGCGTGCTCATCATCGACAACATGCTGCTGCGCGGGCGCATCTTCGATACCCGGGCCGGCGGCGCCGATCTCGACGGCGTGCGGGAATTCACCCGCATGATTACCGGGGACGGCTCGTGGGTGACCACGCTGGTGCCGATCCGTGACGGTCTCATCGTCGCGCAGCGGCGCTGAGAGACCTTGAACGTGGCGCAGGCTTGCACGGCGCTCCCTGGCAGCCTAAGAATACCGGGATGCCTGTAACCGACGCCCATCCGGGCATGGAGCGCGAATTGCGCTTTTTCCCGATTCGAAACGCTGCTCCGCGCCATCTGACCGGCGCGCAGATCGCACAGTTCAATGAACGCGGCTACCTCTTTCCGCTCGACCTGTTCGACACCGGGGAGGCAGCGGCTCAGCGCGCCTACTTCGACCGCCTGCTGGCGATGGCCACGGCAGCGGGTCTCGACACCTACGCGGTGAACGGTTGGGACAATCATTGCCGG
>CAYFXT010000046.1:0-14804 GCA_964346995.1 uncultured Spirochaetaceae bacterium
CGTTGATTGCCACCGACAGGCCGATGCGGAAGTCGCGGTTCTGGATCAGTTCGCGTTTGGTCGGATCGGCCACGTTCCAGTTGGGCTGCAGCCCCATCTCCGAGCCGAACAGGCCCGGCACCAGGTGCACGGTGTAGTCGCCGCTGGTCTCGTTCTGCTTGTATAGCGAGAAGTTCTCGAAGGTGGTGAAGAGGTAGGCAATGTCGCTCTCGCCCGACACGATCTTCAGGTCGTAGGTTTCGGCATCGACGATCTCGCCCACCACCGTGTCGACGTAGGGAAGCTGGTTGCCGGCCGGGTCGACTACCATGTAGTAGGGGTTGCGCTCCATTACCTTGCGTACCGTATCGGATGATGTGAGCACCCACGGGTGGACCGTGGGCTTGGCGAGATCTTCCGCCGGGTTCCACCAGTAGTGGGAGCGGAACGCGTCGGCCCAGGTTTCGAAGCCCTCTTCCTTGGCCAGCTCCTCGGCGTCCTCGTTGTAGTCTATGTGCCACTTCTTGAGGTAGTGGGCGGGCTCGATACCGACCCAGCTCCCGCCGGCGGGTCCGGCGAAGTCGATCACGATGTTGGGTACCGGTTCCTGCCAGGTAACCGAGAAGCTGTATTCGCTGATCTGCTGCGAACCCTTCAACGGCGCCCCCATGAAGTTCCACATCTCGACGCCCTCTTTCAGATGCATGTCCTGGAAGGCGAACACGAAGTCTTCGGCGTCGATCGGATCGCCATCCGACCAGCGCATCCCGGGCCGCACGTGCAGGGTGATGCTGGTGTAATCGGACGACTGTTCGTAGTCGACGATCAGGCCACCATCGATCGAGCCGTCCAGGTTCTGGCGGAAGAAGCGCGGGCCGATCTCGGTCATGTCGCCCACGTCCTGCCAGGGACTGGGATCGCGGTGATAAACGAACAGCGTGCCGCCATAGGTGCCGATCTCGTCGAACACCGGACGCACCATCGGCTCGGCCGGTATCCGCTCGTCGACCGGCGGCAGCGTGCCCTGGGCAACCATTTCGGCGAGCATCGGCGCCTCGTTGAAGCGGGTGGGCATGGTACCGGTGGCGCTGCCCGTGGCGGTGTCGGCGGAGCCCCCTGACTCCTCTCCCTCCGCGCCGGCGAACGCGGCGGAGCTCGACAGCGCAAATGCCGCGGCGATCGTTACCGTCAAACAGTTTCTGAACATCGAACCCTCCTTGGCTTGGTTACGGTAGCGTTGCAGGCCGCGATCATACTCGGGAACGGCTGCCGGGTACACCGCGCGACGTTCGGCGGGTGTTCGGCGGGTGCGGCTTCCTGGAGCCACTCACCTACTTGTAGGGGTCGGCGACGTCGCGCAGGCCGTCTCCCACGAAGTTGAAGCACAGGACGGTGGCCACCACGAACAGCGACGGGATCAGCAGCCAGGGGTGCAGCGCAACGGTGCGCACGTTCTGCGCCTGTTGCAGCATCACGCCCCAGCTCACCACCGGTGGCCGCAGTCCGATGCCGATGAAGCTCAACGCGGTCTCGCCGAGGATCATGTACGGCACCGCCAGGGTGATGTGGACGATCAGGTAGCTCATGAACCCGGGCAGCAGGTGGCGGGCGATGATCGACCGCTCCCGCGCCCCGGCGATCGCCGCGGCCATCACGTAATCCTCCACCCGCAATTGCAGGATCTTGCCGCGCACCACCCGCGCCAGCTCCGTCCACCCCACCAGAGACAGGATCACCGTGATCATGAAGTAGATGCGCAGCGGCGGCCAGTTCAGCGGCACCGCGGCGGCCAGCGCCATCCACAGTGGGATCGAAGGCAGCGACTGCAGGAACTCGATGATGCGCTGCACGATCATGTCGACCGCACCGCCGAAGTAACCGGAGATGCCGCCGAGCAGGCAGCCCAGCACGAAGCTGATGGTGACGCCGAGCAGTCCGATCGACAGCGAGATCCGCGCCCCGGCCAGCACCCGCGAGAACATGTCGCGGCCCAGGCTGTCGGTGCCGAACAGGAACATGTGGCCGGGCTCATCGACGCCCAGCAGGTGCCGCGTACTCGGGAACAGGCCGATCAGGCGGTACTCATGGCCGCGTACCAGGAACCGCACCGGATAGACCTGCTCGCGATCGTCTTCGTAGATGGGCGCCAGGGTCTCCGGATGGCGGCCGACCTGCAACCCGTACACGAACGGGCGCTGCAACCGGCCATCGTGGAACACGCGCACGCGCGTGGGCGGGGCGAACAGATGGTCGGGGTGGCGCTGGTAGGTATCCGCGACCGAGAAGAACCCGGCAAAGGCCGCCAGCAGGTAGATCGCCACCAGGATGGCGCTGCCGATTACCGCCAAGCGGTGCTTCAGGAAGCGGCGCCGGATCAGCGTCCAGCTCGACGCCAGGTAGTACCGCTCGCTGTGGTCGGCTTCGGCCGCCGACTGTTGCGGCGCATCGATCCGATACTTCGCTACGCCGGTCGGGGCGGCGCCCGACTGGTGGCCGCTCACACCCGCGCCTCGTTCTCGAACCGGATACGCGGGTCGATGCTCACCAGCATCAGGTCGGAGACCAGCGTACCGAGCAGCGCCAGTGCACTGAGCAGCATCACCATGCTGCCGGCCAGGTACATGTCCTGCGCCTGCAAGGCGCGCAACAGCAACGGGCCGATCGTGGGTAGACTGAGCACGATGGAGGTCAGCGTCTCGCCCGCTACGATGGCCGGCAGCAGCCCGCCGATGGAACTGATGATCGGATTGAGAGCCAGCCGCACCGGGTACTTGAACAGGATGACGCCCTCGCGCAACCCCTTGGCGCGCGCGGTGATCACATACTGCTTGGCCAGCTCGTCGAGCAGCGAGCCGCGCAGAATGCGGATGATGGCCGCGGTCCCCGCCGTGCCGATGACGATCAGCGGTATCGGCAGGTGCTTGAGCAGGTCGAACACCTTGCCGATGCTCCACGGCTCCAGCACGTAGTCGCGCGAGAACAGTCCGCCCACGCTCCAGCCCAGGTAGGTGAACGCCAGGTACATCAGGATCAGCGCCAGCAGAAAGTTGGGAATGGCCAGCCCGATGAAGCCGAACACGGTAAACGTGTAGTCGCCAAGCGAATACTGGTGGGTGGCCGAGTAGATGCCGATCGGCACGGCGACGACGTAGACGAAGAGCAGCGAAGCGACCGAAATGGTGACGGTCAGGGCGAGGCGCTCGGCGATCAGGTCGGTGACCTCTTCGTTCCACTGGAAGGAGCGTCCCAGGTCGCCCTGCAGGAGATTGCCGAACCACTTCAGGTATTGCAGCAGCACCGGCTTGTCGAGACCGTAGCGGTTCTCCAGGGAGCGGATCATCTCTTCGTCGACCGTCATGCCCAGGTTGCGCATGTTCTGGATCATCGTGCTGAGGTAGTCGCCGGGCGGGAGCTGGATGATCATGAACGACACGAACGACAGGACCAGCAGCAGTACGACCATGTAGATGATGCGACGCGCGATGTAGTGGAGCATCAGGCCTCCGTCCGCGAGTGCGCTCTCGCCCCGGCGAAACGGTCGCAGCGGCGGGAATGGAGCCGACGGAGCATGGTCAGTCGGCGATCACCGCGGGGGCCAGGTCGCCGATCGACGCGCCGAGCCGGTCGCGGGGTGCGCTGGCGGTGCCGTTCGCATCGTCGCGCGGGCGGCTCGCCGTCGCGGGAAGCGGGACGTCGTACTCGTAACCCGGTTCGATCTGCTGCCGCCGCCAGATGGCGCGCATCTCCCGCCAAGAGGCGAACACCGACTTCGGCGCGGGAATGTCGGCCGCGATGACGGCGCCGAGGCGGCGCAGATTGTAGCACGGCACACCGGCGTACATGTGATGCTCCAGATGCCAGTTCATGCGCCAGTAGAGGAACGTGCTCAGCGGGTCGAGCTTGATGGAGCGCACGCACTTGCGGAAGTCGGCGACGTTGGTGCGCAGCCCGCAGTGCATCGGCAGGTGGGTGACGTAGCGCCAGAAGTTGGCGATGAAGATCGGCAAGCTGACCAGCACCGGCAGCAGCCAGAGCTGGAGCAGGATGGCGGTCGCCAGCACCAGAGCGTGGAACAGCAGGATCAGGCGTGCCCAGCGCACCGACTTGCGGCGTTCTTCGGGGTGTCCGGCATAGACCGCGGTGAGCCACTCTTCCTTTGGCGAGCGCCGACTCCGCGCGCCGGGATCGTCCGGTGCCGGCCGGCCGAGGGCGGTCCTGATGGTCAGACCGAGAATGGGAATCAGCCCGGCGGTATGAGGCCCGCCGGTGAAGTTGATGGTCAGGATCTGCACCAGGAAGAAGAACCGGAACGTGGGCGAGCGTGGCAGCACCTCCTCGCGGTCGCCGTTCGGGTGCAGCGTGTAGCGGTGGTGGTAGGTGTGGCTCATCGCGTAGTCGTAGAAGTTGAACCAGGTGAGCAGCGCGTAGAGGCGCTTGAAGAACTGACCTAACGCCTTGGTGCGGAACACCGTGCCGTGGGTGAGCTCATGGTTGGCCGCCCCGTAGATGCTGCCCATGGTGCCGTGCAGGAACAGCGCGGCCGCGAAGCCGACCCACAAGCCCTGCGCGAACAGGTGCCAGCTCAGCACGCCGCTCGCCGCCACCAGCAGCAGCGGCCCCACGGCCTGGAACCACCCCTTCAGGTCGCTGCGCCGCATCAGGCCGCGCAGCACGCGCGGGTCGATCGGGCTGCGGTACCACCTGACCCGCATCGTGCGCCGCACCTCGTCCAGCGGCGGGTAGCCGCCCGCCGCGCCTGTCGCAGTTTCCGCTTGTGCCATAGCTGCTTCGAATCCTCCCGGCCGGAGCATACCACGAATCTGCGCACGGCCCCCCAATACCGTTGGAAATCGCGCAGGGCCGGCCCTCCCGCGCCAAAATGGGAGCTGAAAGTCCCGCGAGTCCTCAGGGCGCTGGCGCACACCGGGTCTCGGGGTGCGCCGCTTCGCAGGCCTGGGGTGCCGTACGTTGACGCGGCGGGCCGACAGTGCGAATCTGCACTTGAGAGTCGAGGTAATGCTGCCGTGCTGACCCGTGAGCTGAGTATAGACCGTCGCTATCTGATTCTGCCCGTGCGCAGGCGACCGGCCACTCGAGCGCTGAACGTGTTCGATGGCCGCATGCGTCTGCGCCGTGACGGCGAGGTGGTGCGCCACTTCGACATCGATCTGGCAGACGGGGCCGGAGACTATCAGGTGTTCAGCGACCTGCAGCCGTTTCTCGGGCAGCGGCTGACGGTGGAGTTCGAGGGGACCGGCGCACGGTCGCTCGCCGGATTGCGCCTCGCGGAGGAGCCGGTACCGCCGCCGGCTCTGTACCGGGAGCGCTTGCGGCCGCAGTTCCACTTTTCCTCGCGGCGCGGCTGGAACAACGATCCCAACGGGTTGTTCTTCTTCGGCGGCGAGTACCACCTGCTGTATCAGCACAACCCCTACAGCGTCGAATGGGGCAACCTGCACTGGGGCCACGCCGTGAGCCGCGACCTGGTGCACTGGACCGAGCTGCCGGTTGCCCTGTACCCGGATGAACTGGGCGCCATGTCCACCGGCTGCGCGGTGGTCGATCACGCCAACACCTCCGGGCTGGGCAGTTCGGGCGCGCCCGCGGTAATCGCCATCTACACCGCCGGCCATGCCTCCTGGACACCGGGATTCGTCCAGTGTCTGGCGATCTCCACCGACGGTGGCTCCACCTGGAGCAAGTACGACGGCAACCCGGTGATCGACCACATCGTGCATCGCAACCGCGACCCCAAGGTGATCTGGCATCCGGAGACCGGGCGCTGGGTGATGGTGCTGTACATGGACCGCTTCGACTACGCCATCTTCACCTCGCCCGACCTGCTGCAGTGGGAACGCACCAGCGACCTGGAGCTGCCGCGTACCACCGAATGCCCGGAGCTGTTTCCACTGACGGTGGACGGCGAGCGGAAGTGGGTGTTCTGGGGAGCCAACAGCACCTACCTGGTGGGCTCGTTCGACGGCCGCACCTTTCAGCCGGAGCAGGGGCCGCGCAAGCTGCAGCCGGACGGCAACGGCTACGCCGCGCAGACCTGGAGCGACGTGCCGCCCGAGGATGGCCGGCGGCTGCAGATCGCCTGGCTGCGCCAGCAGATGCCGGGGATGCCGTTCGGCCAGTGCATGACCATCCCGCACAGCCTGGGCCTGCAGCGCCGCGGCGACCAGGTGGTGCTCACGGCGGCGCCGGTGCGCGAGCTGGAGAGCCTGCGGGCGGAACGCTGGCAGATCGTCGATACCGAGATCGCGCCGGGGCACCCGCTCGAGGCCGATGTGAGCGGCGAACTGCTGGACGTCGAGGCGGAGCTGGATCTGGGTGCCGCCGACTGCGTCGGGGTGGTGGTGCGCGGCGTCCCGGTGTTCTACGACCGCCGTCTGGAGACGCTATGCTGCGGCGGCTACACGGTGCCGATGCCGGAGCCGGGCGGGCCGTTTACCTGGCGCATCCTGGCTGACCGAGCCTCGCTGGAGCTGTACGCGGACGGCGGCGCGGTGAACATGGCGGCGGGCGTCATTCTGCCCGAGTGGGAGCGTTCGGTACGGCTGGTGGCGGTCGGTGGCAGCGCGGTGGCGAGGAGCGTGACGGTGGCTCGGCTGCGGTCCGCATGGCCGGTGGCCGAGGCTTGAGCAAACGTCATGGACGCGCCTGAGCTGCGGTCCCGCCCGCCGCGCGACCGCGACAGCGACCTCTCGAGCAACGCCAGGGACGCGCCTGAGCTGCCACGTTCGCTCCGCGATACCCGCGACGAAGGAACAGGGGGCGCCGGCGGGCCGGTACTTTCGGGTGAGTCGACACGGTCGCTCCGCGCCACCCGAGGCGATGAAGACGGCGCACGAGGCCGGGCACGGCGGCCGCCATTTTCGGGTCGGGTAACGCCGATTGCCGGCGCGCTGGGGGCCGAGATCACCGGCGTGGATCTGAGCCGGACGCTCGGCGCGGCCGTGGTGGCGGAGATCCGGCAGGCACTCCTGGACCATCTGGTGCTTTTCTTTCCCGCGCAGGAGTTGACTCCCAGGCTGCTGCTCGCCTTCGCGCGCCGCCTCGGCGATCCCCTCGCCTACCCGCAGTTGCAGGGCTTGCCGGAGGAGCCGCTGGTGACCGCGGTCACCAAGCTGGAGCATGAACGGGTCGCCTTCGGCGGCGTGTGGCACACCGACACCAGCTACCTGGAACGGCCGCCGATGGGCAGCCTGCTGTATGCCGTGGAGCTGCCGCCCTTCGGCGGTGACACCCTGTTCGCCAACCAGTACCTGGCCTACGAGAGCCTGTCCGCCGGGTTGCGGCAGACTCTTGCCGGGCTGACCGCCGTCTACACTTCCACCAAGCCGGCGGTGGCGGCTACGCGGGAGGATCGGCTGCGCGAACGCGGCGTGCAGGCGAAGGTGCTCACCAGCGAGCATCCGGTCGTGCGCACCCATCCCGAAACCGGACGCAAGGCGCTGTACGTCAACTGCGGGCACACCTCGCACTTCGAGGGCTGGAGCGAAGCGGAGAGCCAACCGCTGCTGGAGTACCTGTTCCAGCATCAGGTGCAGCCGGAGTTCACCTGTCGCTACCGCTGGCAGCCGGGCTCGCTGGCGATCTGGGACAACCGCTGCACGCAGCACCTGCCGATCAACGACTACCACGGCTACCGGCGCGTGATGCACCGGGTGACGCTGGCCGGCGATCAGCCGTTCTGACTTCTGCCGAGCCGGCCTGCCCGCGGCACGGAATCCTGCGCTCCAGCAGGCGCCGCCACCATGCGTCCAATCACCAGACTCCGCTCAGCGGCCACACGGAGACCGCCGTCACGCAGGCAGTTCCATCCTCCGCGAACAGATCGACCCCGGTGGCGGAGGGATCGGGATAGAGGCGATCGGTCAGCGCGGCGCCGCCGCAGTACACCTCCAGAATGGAGCGGTCCAGGAAGATGCGCAGGGTAACGTGGCCGCCGGAGCGATGGGCGCCCCCGGCCGGGGCGGCCACTTGCGTCGCCGTCAGCTTCTCTGCCGCGCCCTGCAGGTCGCGCCGCTGATTGGCGGCTTCGCTGGCGTACCGCTGTTCGGCGCCGAGCAGGCGATCGACGCCGAAACGGTTGGCCGCCGGATCGTACCAGACTCGCGCTCCCCGGCCGGTGCCATCCAGACGTACGCCGACGCCGATCCGACGCGCGGCGGTGCGCGCCGGATCGATGGTCAACTCGATCTCGAGCGTGTCACCCGCTACATCTGGCAGATAGCCTGATGCTTCCGGGTGGATCGTCAGGTCCTGCCACCGGCGGGGGGTGCCGCGCAGGGCCTCGATCTCCGCCACCGGGCTCTGGACCAGTTCGTCGCCGACCAGCGCCAGCACGCGCGGGATGCTGTGCACGCCGATCCAGTAGGGCACGGTGTCGACCGGTGAGCGGGCGCCAAGCACCCAGCCGTGCAGCAGGCGGCGTGGTTCGCCGCCCGGTCCCTTGTCGTCGACCATGTGCGGGTTGACGCAGTAGTAGAGGCCCAGGTCGACGAAGCGTGGCTCCCGCCGGTCAGGGTGGAAGCGGCGCGCCGTGCGGTCGTAGGTGCCGGTCCAGTAGGGGTTGCCGCGGGCGCCGACCATGAGCACCGCGCGGCCGCCGTCCGGTGCCCCGTCGGAGGGCCGGTCCGACGCACGGAACGGCACCAGGTAAGGCAACTCCCAGTAGCGCCGCTCGGGGTCGTGGTCCTCGGCGATGGTGCCGCGGTGGGTCCAATCCTCCAGGTCGGGCGAGGTCCACAGGTGGGCGGCGCCGCGCTGCGCGTCTGCCTCCCCCACCGCCCCGCCGATGAGCTGTTGCCACAGCTCACCTTCCTTCCACACCTGCGCGTCCCAATGCACCGGCGAGGCGGCGTTGGGGCGCTGCTCGTTGTTCATCACCTTGTGCTTGTGCCAGGTCAGCCAGCCGTCGGTGCTGCGCGCCAGCATCCCGTAGGTCTCGGCGTGGCCGGCCACGTTGCCGGTGTACAGCGCGCAGGGCCAGCCGTCGTCGTCGATGAAGGTGTTGCCGGAGTAGACGCCGGCCACGTCGTAGCGGCTGTCGGGCCACATCGCCACCGGCCAGTCCTGCCAGTGCAGCAGGTCGGCAGAGCTGGCGTGTCCCCAGCAGATCGCGCTCTCACTGCCGTTCGCGTACACCGGCCGATACTGGTAGAAGAGATGGTAGGTCCCTGCATGGTAGATGGGACCGTTGGGATCGTTCATCCATCCTTCCGGCGGCGTGAAGTGGTAGCGCGGGCGATGTGGATCGTTGGCCGCCATCCAGCGGCGCAACTCCCGGGCGGCGCCGGCAAACACTACTCGCTCCCTGCTGGTCACCGCCACGCGAAAGTCGCGTACCTCCCTGGGCCACTGCTCCCCATTCATCGCCGATACCTCGCTACGATGTCGATGATCAGGCTGATGTCGTCGCGGGCCGCGGCCAGCGGCGTGCGATTCGGCACACCGGCCACGATGCAGTCGTGGAAATGGCGCAGCTCGCGCAGGAAGGCGCTCTCCCAGTCGACCGCCGGCTCGGTGCGGTAGGCGCTGCCGCGCTCGTCGGTGCCCTGGAGCGTCACCCGCGAAAGCATGCCGCGCGCGAAGCCGGTCGGATAGGAGAGCAGCACGCGCTGCCGGTCACCGTACACCTCCAGCGTCTCCCTGAAGTCCCAAAGGTCGGGCAGATCGATCCAGGTGGCGACACAGCGTGCGCCGTTCGCGTACTCCAGCGTGAACGTGACGGCGCGGCCGTCGCGCCAGATCTCGGTGCCGACCACGGCGCTCGGCATCCCCAGCAGGACGCGCAGCCCGTACAAGTCGTGGATGGCGCTGCCGGACAGCAGGCTGAACGTGCGCTGCACCGCCGGCGAGGCGTCGCCGATCGCCTCCCGGACCGCTGCACTGCGGGCGGCCCGGGTGCGCTGTATCGCGTCAGCGGGGTGGTCGTCGAAGCGGCGGACGTCGAACTGGCGCAGGTGGAGCGCATTGTCGGGGTGCAGATGATTCACCTGCACGAAGCGGATCCGGTCGATGTCACGCACCGCCCGCTGTGCCAGCTCGAAGGCCGGGTCGTACACTTTCATGTAGCCGGCCTGGGCGATGGTGCCGGCGGCGGCCTGGGCAGCGATCATGGCGTCGATCTCCGCGAGCGAGAAGCAGAGCGGCTTTTCGATGAACAGGTGCCGGCCCGCCTGCAGGACGGCGATCGCCGCCTCGGTCTTGGGGTCGGTGTGGCACAGCAGCACCGCATCCAGATCGATCGTCAGCAGGTCGCGCCAATCGTCGACGTGGCGCGGCACGTGGAACCGCCGTGCGGCATCGGCCGCTGCCGCAGGCGATACGTCGCACACCACGGCGACTTCGAACTGCTTGTCGAGCGCGACGAGGTTGGGCAGATGGTGCACCTGGGCGATGGCGCCGCAACCCACGACCCCGATCCTGAGCCGCCTCATGGCCTGGTCACCGCCATCCGCACGCCTCCACCGCTCCCCTGCCCCGCTTCATGGCGCGCTGCCGTTCCCCTCATGCGGGTCAACGCTGCGCGCCGCAAAGTCGTTCCAGGCGGCGGCCAGCACCATGGTGCGGCCGAACAGCTCCGCCAGCGCCTCCCACATCGCGTTGCGCGCCTCGTGGGTGGCCGTGTCGTCGCCGGCAGCCAGCGCCCGCAAGTAGCGGGCGAGCTGTTCCCGCTGCACCGCTTCGGCGGCCGCCGCGGCGCGCGATACGGTGGCAGCCGCCGCCGACTGGCGCGCGGCCAGCTCCGCGGTGGGCGTGGTCCGGTCCGACTGCTGGTCGTACGCCGCTGCCGGAACGAAGCGCGGTGGCCGCTTGCTGCCGTCGTCGTTCCAGAAGGTGTGGGTCGGCTGGATGTGCGGCGTGACCGACAGGAACATGATCACTTCCTCGTCGCCGACGTTGCGCACGGTGTGATACTGATCGGTCAGGGCGATACAGAACTGCCCCGGACCGAGCACCGCGCTCTGTCCGTCGATCTCGAATTCCGCTTGCCCCTGGAGCATGAGAAAAATCTCGTGGCCCAGATCGTGGGTATGACCGGCGTTGACCTGCCCCACCGCCATGTTCAGAAAGCGGCAGCGAATCTGCGCCGTCACCAGCACGTTGGCGATGTCGGTGCGGTAGTCGTATACCTTGAGGCTCATGTGGTTTGCTGCTCGATGATGCGCCCGTTGCCGGCGTGGCGCAAGTCCTCTCGGCGGCGGTGCGGCGGGCGATGCATTTCCGCCAAATGGAACGGGAATGCACCTCCGCGGCGGCAGTGCGGGGTTTGCGCCCCGCGCCGGAGCGGGAGTATCGTGCGGCATGGTGCGCTATCCTGACCATACGCGACCCCCGGAGCCGATGACCGATGAACAGAAGTTCTTCTTCGATCTGCGCGGCTGGCTCGTGTTGCCGGCGGTGCTCTCGGGGGACGAGCTGGCGGTGATGCGCGCCGAGTGCTACGCCGGCGTCGATGCGCGGGAGGAACGCGCCGGCGGCGTCAAGGATGGCCACTCCGGGGTGCTGCAGACCCTGCTCGACCATCCGGCGGTGGCCGGCGTACTGTCCGAGCTCCTGTCGGAGCGGCCGTTCGACCGGGAAGAGTGCTACGGCTTCCGCTGCGAAGACTCCCACGTGATCATGCGTCCACCCGGCTGGCGCAAGACCAGGCGCGGCGACAACGGCATCCCGCACGTCGTGCGCCCCCCGCAGATGGCCAACGCGATGCGCTACCAGGTGGCGGGCAACAAGATTTTCTCCGGTCTCACCCGGGTGGTGTGGGAGCTGGAAGAGGTGCAGGCAGGCCGCGGTGGCACTTCGTTCCTCAGCGGTTCACACAAGGCCCACTTCAGCTATGGTGGCCCTGACCGATTCGCATCCAGCGCCGCCGGTTCGCCGTGGCTGGAAAGCATATACGCCGCCATGGACACCTATGGCTGCCCGGCCGGGTCGGTGGTGATCTTCACCGAAAGTCTGCTGCACGCCGCCAACGACTGGACCAACCCCGACAACGGTCGCTGCGCCATCTTCCAGTGCTACAACTCCGTGTGGGCACAGTGGCACCGCCCCAACATCACGCCCGAGCAGGTGGAAGCGATGCCTCCGAAACGGCGCACGCTGTTCCGCGGCGTCTGGGAACTGGGAGGCAACACCGCCTATTCCGCCGCCAACCGCACCGCCATGCGCCCTCGCCGCACGGGCGCATCGGCTGACGGCGCACCCCGGTCCTGCGGAACGCACGGCCGCATACCAGTCGAGGATTTGCATCAAGCGGGGTTGGCCGCAGCCTCCGCAAACAGCGAAGTGGCCCAGGTGCCAGGGTTGGCCGGCTCTCGAAAGAGAAGCTGCTGGCGCGGGGTGAGTGGCACCGAGGCGGGCGGCTGCACACGGCGCGCCGACCAGGCGAGGTGCGATTGGCAGTACTTGTAGAGCAGGGTGCGGCGCTGGTGCGGTCCTCTCCACGGCGCAGTGCCATGCGTCAACGCTTCCGAGAACAGCACCACGGATCCCGCCGGCGCCTCCGGTATCGTCACGCCGGGCGCCAGGGAATCGCCGTCCATCATCTTCCAGCGTCCCTGGTTTACCGTCGGGATCGGGTTCGGGCGTACGAAACTGCTCTTGTGGCTTCCCGGCACACAGCAGAAGCCGCCGTGCACCGGCCCGGTGTCCACCAGGTTCCACGACACTACCGTGAAGGCATTGTGAATCTTGCCGCCCCGCACGTGATAATACTCGGCGGGGGAATAGGGCGCGTTGCCGCCGTGCAGCTCGTGGGAGCCCATGCCCGCCTCCATGTTGATGCCGTACAGGCGATCGAGGCGGAACCAGTCGCCGAGGGTGAGCTGCAACAGCGGCATGATCCTGGGGTGATCGAGCAGATCGCAGAACGGTTTGCCCCATTCCAGGAATCCCGGACACTCGGGCGCTCCCCCGGCCGCCGAGCCGAAGCGGATTTTCTCGCGCGGCGGCGGCAACTGCCGAGCGTCGATGAGTCCGTTCAACTCGTCAATCTCGGTCTTGCCGAGGACGTCGGGAATCACCATGTATCCCGCCAGGTCGAACAGGTAGCGCTGCATCTCCAGATCGTGGTCCATGTTTCCCTCCCCTCAGGCCGCCGTCTTGCGGATGAACCTCATCCCGTTCCGCGATCCGCGCTTCTGCCGCCGCGTGCCAGCCGGAAGGCGTGCTCCTCGGCGCGCATCGTCGCCTCGCCGTTGCCCGCGCCGGCGCGGAGCTGCTCCACGCTGCGTATCTGAAGGCGCGCTGCGCCCTCCCACTGGCGGGTAGGCAGGCGGCCGCGGCCGCTGTTCAGCCGTGCCTCGGCGGCAGCAATCGCCTCCCCGTACTGCGGCAGCCACTGACGTTGCGCCAACAGCATGTCGTCGACGAGCTGCCACACCTCCGGCGGCGTGGCCACCGCTCCGACCAGCGGGTCGAGCAGCATCGCCTGTCGCAGCAGCGCATCGTCGCCGGCTACCGCCGCGGCCACCGCCAAACGCTGCACCGCGATGCTGGCGTTGCACACCGCGGCGCAGCCGAGCGGCAGATCGCCCACGAGCGGAACGTTGATGCCATTACCATCCACGTAACCCGGCACCTCGACCACGGCGTCGGCGGGCAGATTGGCGATCGCGCCATCGTTCTTGACGTTGAAGTGGCCGCGGTAGGTGCGTCCCGTCTCCAGCCCTTCTACGATGTAGGAGCCGTGCTCCGACGAGCGCTCAGCCGGCGTGAACTGCATCGGCGGCTCCGCCATCCAGCGGGGAAAGTCCTCCTCGAACCAGTTGCGCTTCTCGGTGCACACCCGCAGGTAGCCGCCGGTCTCGCCGTGAATCCAGGTGTCGAGGCTGATCCAGTCGCGGATCTCGCCCGGCCGCTTGCGGTACCAGGGGACGTACTCGCTCAGGTGGCCGTTGGACTCGGTGGAGTAGTAACCGAAGCGGCGCAGCATGTCGATGCGTACCTTCTCGGTCTCGCGGTACTTGGGGTGGCGCTCGTAGGCGGCCAGCAGCTCGCCGGTCATGTCCTTGCCGTGATGGCGGAGTTGGACGTACCACGTCTGATGATTGATGCCGGCGGCGATGATGTCCAGCTCCTGCTGCGGCACACCGAGCACCTCGGCGATCTGGCGGTGGCCGCCCTGCACGCCGTGGCACAGACCGATCGTCTCCACTCCACCGTGGTCGTTGGCGGCCCAGGTCAGCATCGCCATCGGGTTGGCGTAGTTGAACAGGCGGCAGCCGGGTTCGGCGACTGCGCGGATGTCGCGGCAGATGTCGAGGATCACCGGGATGCCGCGCTGCCCGTACATGATGCCGCCGGCGGCCAGGGTATCGCCCACGCACTGGTCGATACCGTAGCGCAGCGGCACGTCGATGTCGGTGGCGAACGCCTCGATGCCGCCTACCCGCACCGTGCAGAACACGTAGCGAGCACCCGCTATGGCTGCACGGCGGTCGGTCGTCGCGCTCAGCTTGATCCGGTCCAGGCCGTTGGCGCGGATATCCCGCTCCGCCAACTGACGGATCATGTCGAGGTTGGGCTCGCTGATGTCGGACAGCGCCACCTCGATCGAATCGAATTCCGGTACGGTGAGAAGATCGCCGAGCAGCTTGCGCGTAAACCCGATGCTCCCGGCGCCGACGAAGGCAATCTTAAATGACATGGTATGGCAGCTCCTGTCCCGCCACCGTAGGCGATTACGCCACCCGCCACAAGAAGCGTAGCGGTGCAGGGAGCATTCCCGCCAAGTGGTAAGTGCACTCACGCGCGGGATGCTCCTTAGAAACACCCGCTGTTTCTGCCATGCCAACGCCGGGCGCCAGCCCGGT
>CAYFXT010000047.1:0-6611 GCA_964346995.1 uncultured Spirochaetaceae bacterium
ACTTGTAGAACACGCTCTCCAGCACGCTGACCACGAACTCCATGGTGGTGTAGTGGTCGTTGTGCATCAGTACGGCGAAACCGGGGGGCTCACGCAGCTCGGTCTCGATCTCAATGCCAGGCAGCTCGGTGCGATCGGGCGCTGAGGGAGTCGCCTGCTCGGCCATGGACGCGTGCGCCGTCGGGTTGCGCGAACGTGGGCCCGTCACGCGTCGTTCTCCGCAAACAGGGTCAACTGGCCGGGATCGGCAGCGGGGCGGCGGAACAGGTCGGTGCGCAGCGCCACGCGGTCGGTGTTCATGCCGGCGCGTTCGCAGGCGCCGTGGTAGAGCTGCTCGATCAGGTCGGCAAAGGCACCGCGGCCGCGCATCCGAGCCCCGAACCGCGCATCGTACAGCGTGCCGCCGCGCAGATGGCGGATCCGCTCCAGCACCTTGCGCTTCCGGAACGGGCGATGCTCCTCCAGCCAGGCGGAGAACAGCGGAGCCACCGCGTACGGCAGGCGCAGCGTGACGTAGCCGGCATGGGTGGCGCCGGCGGTGCGGGCTGCGGCGACGATGCCGGGTATCTCGTGATCGGTGAGGCCGGGAATCACCGGGGCGATGAGCACGATCACCGGAATGCCGGCAGCGGTCAGCCGGGCGATTGCCTCCAGGCGCCGCGCCGGGGTACTGGTGCGCGGCTCCAGGGCGCGGCTCAGCGCATTGTCGATGGTGGGCAGGGAGACGCATACCGCCGCAAGCTGTTGCCGCGCCATTGCCGCCAGCAGGTCGAGGTCGCGAGTTACCAGATAGTTCTTGGTGATCACGTGTACCGGGTTGCGCGCCTCGCACAGTACCTCCAGGCAGCCGCGGGTCAAACGCAGGCGGCGCTCGATCGGCTGGTAGGGATCGGTCACGCCGCTCAGGCCCAGCGCCTGCGGCCGCCAGCCGGGGCGGGCGAGCTCGGCGCGCAGCAGCGCTGGAGCGTCCTCCTTGACCACGATTCTGGTCTCGAAGTCCAGGCCCGCCGACATGCCGAGGTATTCGTGCGTAGGCCGCGCGAAGCAGTAGGCGCAGCCGTGTTCGCAGCCGCGGTAGGGGTTGATGGAAGCGTCGAAGCCGACGTCGGGGCTGTCGTTGCGGGTGATGATGGTGCGCGAGGTGTCGCGAATGAGCTCGGTGCGCGGGCGCTCCAGCTCCTCACCGGCGTCCACCTGCGCCTGCAGCGCTTCCGGATCGGGCACGTAGTCGATGCCGTCGAAACGGTTGCCGGGGTTCGCCACCGCACCCCGTCCGCGCAGCACGCGCCTGCTCATGCCACCCCCGCACGCGCCGGGACCTGCGGCTGCACGTCCGTAGCCGGCGATTCGGCTGCCGCTACCGCCGGTTCGGCGTTGGCCGCGACCGGGGCTCCGCCCGGCCCCATCGACGCCGTTGCCGGAGTTGCCGCGGCGCCGTCCGCTGCCGCCGGCTCCCGAACCGGCGGGACTGGTGCTCCGTCCACTGCCCTCGTGTGGCCCGCGGCGGCCGCGGAAGTCGCGCGTAGTGGACACGCGGCACTACCCGCACGTGTCCGGGCGGCGGCTGCGGCGGAACCGCCCGGCTCCGCCGCCGATTCGATGTCCCCGGCCGCCGGCTCCGGCGTCATCGCCGTGCCGCCGGGTACCGTCCACTGCCGGCGCAGCCCCTCAGGTTCCGGTCCGGCCACCGCCCACCCATGGCCCCGGCGCTCGCGGTGCGACCGATCGCGCTCGTTGCCAAGCTGCGCCGGCGCTGCGCCGGTCGCGTGCTGCTCGTTGCCGGCGGCCAACTCGGCCGCCACCTGTTCCACCGCGCGCCAGTAGGTGTCGTGCTCTGCGGCCAGCACGCGGCGCGCGAGGCTCTCCGGGGTATCGGCAGGAAGTACCGGCACCGCGCGCTGCATGAAAATCGGTCCGCGGTCGTACTGTTCGTCCGCGAAGTGTACGGTAACGCCGGTTTCCCGTTCGCCGGCGGCCAGCACCGCCCGGTGCGGCGCCATGCCGTACATGCCGCGGCCGCCGTGGCGCGGCAGCAGCGCCGGATGGACGTTGAGAATCCGCCGCCGCCAGCGGCGTACGATCTCTTCCGGGAGCAGCTTCACGTACCCGGCGAGCACGATCAGCTCGATCCGGTGTCCGGTGAGGATCTCCAGCAGGCGCGCGACGTAGGCAGCGCGCTGCGGATGGGTGCGCCGGGAGACGTGGTAGGCGGGAACGCCACGCGCGCGGGCCAGCGCCATCACGCGCGCATCGCTATTGTTGCCGATCAGGCAGCGATAGCGCGGCCGCGCCGCGCCGGTGTGGCGGTGGTCGAGCAGGGCGGCGACGTTGCTGCCGGAACCGGAAGCGAACAACGCCACCGAAACAGTGGAGGCACGCGGCTGCCCGGCTTCCATGCGTCGGCTCCTCAGGTACGGACGGCGAACTCGGCGTCCCGCACCATGAACTGCCCTTCGGTCAGTGAATCATCTTCCACCAGCTCGAAGCTGGCGGCCCGTACCGCGCTGATCACGTCGCCGGAAACCATTTCCACGACGCGGACGGTACCCGGATGCGCGGCGAGCTGCATGGAGCTGATGGCGCGTGCCACCGACACGCCGGCTTGCGTCTTGTGGCGATGGATCGCCGCCAGGGAGGCTTTCGCGGCGGCGAAACTGGTGTCGCTGTCGGGTTGGCGAAGCGCACCGAACTCGCTCTCCGCCGGCCACGGCGCGCGATGTACCGAGCAGGCGGCCGGCAGCGCTCCATCTGCCGCCGGTTCGGCGCCGTTCAGCGCCGCGTGCACGCGTCCGGCATGGTCCCACGACCACAGCTCCTCGGTGATGTAGGGCAGCACCGGCGCGAACAACCGGATCAGCACGCCGAGCGCGAAGTCGAGGGTGGCCACCGCCGACGCGCGCGCCTCGTCGCTGACACCCCCTTCGCCCTTGGCACGGTTCTTGGCCAGCTCGATGTAGGAGTCGGTGAAGTTGTCCCAGAAGAACGCCTCGGTATGGGCCAGCGCGGTGGCGTAGTCGAACTCCTCGTGCGCGGCCGTGGCCCGGCCCACCAGGGCGCGCAACTGCGCCAGAAAGCCGCGGTCCAGCTCGTCGCTCACCATGCCCAGGTCGGGCGGTTCGCCATCCCACCCGGTGCGGGCCGCGGCGACGATGCCGGCCACGAACTTGCCGGCGTTGTACAGCTTGGTCACCAGCCGGCGCCCGATCTTGAACACCGACTCGTCGTAGGCGGTGTCCACGCCCAGACGCGCGCTGGCTGACCAGTAGCGCGCCGCATCGGCGTGATGCGTGTCGATGATCTGCTGCGGAGTAACCGCATTGCCGCGGCTCTTCGACATCTTCTTTCGGTCGGGGTCGAGGATCCACCCGGAGATCAGGGCGTGGCGCCAGGGGACGGCGTCGAAGTGCAGATGCGCCTTGGCGATGGTGTAGAACGCCCAGGTGCGGATGATGTCGTGCGCCTGTGGGCGCACGTCCATCGGGCAGAGCTGGCGGCGGCGCCCCGGGTTGCGCACCCAGCCGCTGGCGATCTCGGGCGTTAGAGAGCTGGTGAACCAAGTGTCGAACACGTCCGCCTCGGCGGTAAAGCCACCGGGCTGATCGCGCTGCTCCTCCCGGTAACCGGGCGGCAGGTCGGTCAGCGGGTCGACCGGAAGCGCAGCGTCCTCGGCCAGCAGCGGGTGGTCGTAGTCGGGCGTGCCGTTCGCATCCAGGGGATACCAGACCGGGAACGGCACCCCGAAGTAGCGTTGACGACTGATGCACCAGTCGAACTGCAGATTCTCGGTCCAGTTGACGTAGCGGCTGAGCATGTAGCCGGGGTGCCACCGGATCTCGCGCCCGCGCTCGATCAGCTCCTGCCGCTTGTCGGTGAGACGCACGAACCACTGCCGGGTCGTGATGAACTCCAGCGGCCGGTCGCCCTGCTCGTAGTAGCGCACCGTGTGCTCGATGGGACGCGGCGCGCCGCGCAGTGGCGCCTGATCGCCGGTGGCGGCGCCGTCGGGGTGGCGCAGTTGCTCGACCACGGCGGCGCGCGCCTGACGCAGGTTCTTGCCGACCAGCTCGGCGTAGAACCGGTTGGCCGCCGCCGGGTCGGCGCTGTCCCACTCGCCGCTGCCGAAGGTGACCTCCTGCAGGCGGCCGTTGGGTGCCACGATCTGGCGCAGCGGCAGCTTCTGCTCCTGCCACCACTGCACGTCGGTGGTGTCGCCGAAGGTGCACACCATCAGGATGCCGGTGCCCTTCTCGGGGTCGGCGAGCTCGGTGGCGAAAATCGGCACCCGGGCGCGGTACAGCGGTGTGACGGCACGCCTGCCGAACAGGTCGCGGTAGCGGGCGTCTTCGGGATGCGCGGCGACGGCGATGCAGGCGGCGAGCAGTTCCGGACGGGTGGTGGAGATGACGATCTCGCGCTCGTCATCCTCCACACCGAACGCCAGATCGTGGTAGTGGCCGGTAGTGGGACGGTCCTGCACCTCGGCCTGCGCCACCGCGGTGCGGAAGTCCACGTCCCACATGGTAGGCGCTTCGGCGGTGTACAAGTGCTCCTTGCGGTACAGATCGAGAAAGCTGTACTGAGCCAGGTGGCGGCTCGCCTCGTTGATGGTGGCATACTCTTCGTGCCAGTCCACCGACAGGCCGATGGTCTGCCACACCTTCATGAACGCCTTCTCGTCCTCGGCGGTAACGCGCGCGCACAGTTCGATGAAGTTGCGCCGCGACACCGCCCGTGGCGGCGACTTGAAGGTCTTGCCGGTGGCCATCGGCAGGTCGAGGTCCGGCTCGTAGGGCAGCCCCGGCTCGCAGCGCACGTGGAAGTAGTTCTGCACCCGGCGTTCGGTGGGCAGGCCGTTGTCGTCCCACCCCATCGGATAGAACACGTGCTTGCCGCGCATGCGCTGGTAGCGCGCCACCACGTCGGCCTGGGTGTAGCTGAACACATGGCCTACGTGCAGCGAGCCGGACACCGTGGGCGGCGGCGTGTCCACCACGAACGCCTGCTCGCGGGTGTGGTGCGGGTCGTAGCGGTACACACCCGCCCGCTCCCACCAGGCGCGGAAGTGCTGCTCGCGGCTTGCGGCATCGTAGTGCCTCGGCAAATTGCGCGGGTCGATGGTCATGATCTGTCGGTTCGTAACATCGCGGAAAACCCGCCACCTGTCCCGGCAGCGGAATCGTGGCATGGCAGCGCTGCCGCGCCCGGTGGCGAAGACGCCGACCTGTACGATGGGCGACCCGCCTACGCCGCCGCCGTACTCGAAGATCGCGTCGCAGGTCTTCGACAACAGACTCCCGGAATCAGCGCCGGGATCGCCATCCGTCTCATCATCCGCATTCCCAGACTACACTAGTTCATCATTTGGCGCGTTCGGGTCAAGGGGCTGTAGGGGCTGTTTACGCTGACGAGCGCTTGTCCCCCGCAGGGCCATGTACTACGATAGGCCGACGGTCGAATCATCATGAGCAACGACGACGGCGCGCAGCTCCGGCAGCGGTTGCTGTACATCCACGCACAGACCCCGAGTCCGCTGTCGAAGGTGCTGGAGATGACCATCTACGAGCCGGTGGCGGACTTCAAGGTCGAGTTGACGGCGGAGGAGCCGAAGTTCCGCTACGCTACCGTCCATGAAGCGCTGGTCGACGGCTGGCAAATCGTGCAGTTTCCATTACATCAGGCAGAATATGACGATGACGAGATCGACATGGTGGGATACGAGTTCATCCTGCAGAAGATGGAGGTAGTAGAGGCGTGAGTACGGTCATGACCGCGGCCGGAGAGGCCACCGAACGGAACCCGCGCACGGCGGTGAGCGAGCGCGAGCTTGCGGAGTATCTGCTCGACGACCTGGAAGTGGTCAACTTCATCGTGAACGGCTATCACTTGGTGAAGCCGGATCTGCGACCGGGGCTGAACGAGACCATTGCCTCCAGGCTGGATGAGATGCAGCGCAACCCCGGCGATGCGATCTGCGACGAGGTGCCAGAGCTGAACGAGGTGCTCGACCATCCGGCGGTGCGCGGTGCCCTGGTGAGCTTGGCCGGCAGGAACTACGAGGTGATGTTTCACCGCCACTGGCACTGCAAGGAACCGCATACGCCTTACATGCACTGGCATCAGGACGGCAAGAACCGGCGCGAGATCGGCCTGGACAGGTTCCTCGGCCTGTACTACCCGACCGCCGTGACCGCCGACATGGGGCCGACCATGATCGTGCCGGCCACCCAGTACCGCAACGCCCCCACCGACCGCATGCGTACCTACGGCAACATCCGCGGTCAAGTGCCGCTGACCGTCGCCGCCGGCACTTTCGCCATCACCCACTACGATCTGTGGCACGGCACCGCGGCCAACAAGTCGGACAGGCGGCGCCACATGGTGAAGTTTCTGTTCGCGCGCGCGGCGCCCAACGAGTCGGCGACCTGGAGGCACGATCCCGAGTGCATGAACCGGCTGCGCGACTGGAACCTGCGCGAGCAGGCGGCCGATCCGTTCAACCAGCTCACATTCGCCAACCCGCTGCACGTGTCACAGAGCGACTCCTACAAGGAACGTGCCATCCGCCGCGACATCTGGGAGCAACTCACCGGCGAACCGCTCGGCTAGCCAGA
>CAYFXT010000047.1:6711-14407 GCA_964346995.1 uncultured Spirochaetaceae bacterium
CCAGAATAACGAGATGGCTCACGGGTCTGCCTGTCCTAGCCGTCGAGATTGCGGACAGGCGTCCCCTGTGCTACCAGTGGGTCACCGACACCGAAGTGTCCTTCCATCCAAAGCGATCCGAGGTTTGCGCCCTCGTCCATGAACTCACGTACGCCGCTAATATCGGCAACGCGAAGCGTTTGGGTGCAGCCGTTCTCATCGCGCCACAGGATGCGAACCTCTTCGGGCCGAAGCGCGTTGAGGAAGAACGGTGAATGGGTGGTGACGAGCAACTGAGTGCGTTCACTGGCGGCGCGGCACTCCTCGGCCAGCCCCGGGAGCAATCGCGGATGGAGAAAGTTCTCGGGCTCCTCTATGCCGATGAAGGCCGGCGGCGCTGGATCGTAGATCAGAGTCAGATAAGCCAGCATCTTCAACGTCCCAACTGAAGCAAAGCGTGCCAACACCGGATACTCGAATGGCGCGTCTTTGATCTGAAGCAATAGACGGCCGTCTGGCATCGTGTCGGCTCGTATGCTCTCAATGCGCGGCACGCGTTCGCGCAGCGTCACGAAGATGCGCTCAAGTCGCTCCGGATGCCTCTCAGCAAGATATTGAATGACGTTAGCCAGGTTGTCACCGGTCTTGGTCAGACGTTCGTGAGGTCCTGCCTCCGGTTGGCCGCGGGCGCTGTCGGTCGAGAGGTAAGAAACATGCCAACCCATGATGAAGTCACGGAGCGCTGTCACGCGAGGATGCTCGTGAAACTGGCCGAGCGCGTTCACTGCCAGGAGATCGGGCGAACTCAGTGGAATCTCGACCCTCTGGTCCTCTGAGTCCGGCGCTTCGCCGCTCACCGCTCGGCCCTCACCCTGTCGGTATTCCAGAAACCGAAACGGCGCTCCGTAGCTTTGCCGCTTCCATCTCAACCACTCGTGTGCGACGACGGGCACGCGGTCCTTCTCATCCACCGACAGGTGGTACGTAATCACAGGGGTATTCGGTCGCTCCCGGTACTTGATCTCAATCGTGACCGGGCCCTCGGCTCCGCGCGTCTTGAGTTCCCTCGCGCGCCCGCGGCGGTCCCATGCGCGACGAAGGCCGGACTCGAAGCACTCGGCAAGAAACGCGAACACATCGAATAACGTTGACTTTCCGCTACCGTTAGGGCCTAGAAGAATCGTCATCGGAGTCAAATCTCTAAGATCGACAGATCGCAGAGCGCGAAAATTTTTTACTTGCAGGCGTTCGATCCGAGCCGGGGTAAGCGTGGAATGTGAATTCACGGCTCCACCTCTTGTATGTACGTTCGGTCGTGCACTTCCAGCATGTTCATACCAAAGCGCCAGTATACTCTGCGGCCGATCTCTCCATAGACGCTGAATGTCAACAGGCAGGCGGTGCGTAAGGATGCGCCCCTGCCCGTCCTCGACCGCCCAGTGGGTAGCCAGCACCTCGGCGCAGGTTGTAACACGGCACGCCGGCGTACCTGTGGTGCTCCAGGGGCCAGTTCATGTACGAGTGCAGCAGGCTGCTCACCGGGTCAAGCTTGATGCTGCGCGTGCACTTGCGGAAGTCCGGCATGTTGGTCCGCAGCCCGCCCTCTTGAGGTCGCTGCGCTGCATGAGCTTGCGCACTACCGCCGGGTCCATGGGGCTGCGCGTCTTCTGAAGTTCTCGATGATGTAGGCCGCAAGGCCAAATCGGCATTTTATTCTTGCGCCGTCCCTTAGGTGGAATCGCCGACCTCGGCACGCAGGCGCTCCAACTCGGCGGTCAGCTCCGCACGTATCGCAGCGTAGGCGGGATCATCATACACGTTGACCAGTTCCTGCGGATCGTGGACCAGGTCGAACAGCTCCCACTCCGGCTGCGTCGGATCGCCAACCGCCCCGGCGGCATCCAGCGGTGCACCGTAGTAGTAGATCAGCTTGTGGGTCTCGGTGCGTACCCCGTAGTGGGCGGAGACGTTGAAGTGCGCGCCGTGCATCCAGTAGCGGTAGTACATCGAAGTGCGCCAGTCGCTGACCGGCTCACCCCGCAGCAGCGGCCGCAGGCTGCGCCCCGGTAGCTCTTCCGGGATCGCCACCCCGGCCAGATCGAGCACCGTGGGCGCGAAGTCGACGTTGAGCACCATGTGGTCGTCGGTCAAGCCCGGTCGGGCAACACCAGGACCGCGTATCAGGAGCGGAATGCGGATCGACTCCTCGTACATGAAGCGCTTGTCGTAGAAGCCGTGGTCGCCGAGGAAGAAGCCGTGGTCGGAGGTGTACACCACCAGCGTGTCGTCGGCCAGTCCGGCCTCGTCGAGGTAGCCGAGCAGGCGGCCGAAGTTGTCGTCCACCGAGGCGACGCAGCGCAGGTAGCCCTTCATGAACGACTGATAGTTCCAGCGCAGCAGTTCGTCGCCGTTCAGGTCGGGCGGCGGCGCATCGGGTACATGGTGACGCAGGTGCGCGGTAGCCACCTTCTGCGTGCAGCGCGCGGCGGCTGCGGCGCGGTTGCGGTAGTCGTCGCGCAGGGTGGGCGGCTCGGGCAGGTCGCGGTCGGCGAACAGTTCGGCGTGCGTGTCGTCGTAGGTGAACGGGTCGTGCGGCGCCTTGTTGCCCAGGTAAAGGAAGAAGGGCCGCTCCGGGTCGCGCCCGCGCAGCCAGTCGAGCGCCAGGTCGGCGAGGATGTCGGTCACGTAGCCGCGGCGGGTCACCGTGCCGCCCGTCTCGCGAAATTCCGGGTCCACGTACCTGCCCTGCACCGGCAGCACGCTCCAGTGGTCGAAGCCCACCGGATCGCTGGCACCGCCGTGCCCCAGATGCCACTTGCCGAGGGCTGCGGTCTGGTAGCCGGCGTCGTGCAGCATCATCCCCAACGTGCGCTCGCGCGTGTGGTCGATCACGTCGTCCAGGGTGCGGATGCCGGTGGTGTGGCTGTACTTGCCGGTGAGCACCGTGGCCCGCGCTGGCGTGCAGATCGCATTGGTGCAGAAGCAGCGGTCGAAGCGTGCCCCTTCGCTGGCCAGACGATCCAGGTTGGGGGTGGCCACCAGGCTGGCGCCGTAGCTCGAGATAGCCGCCGGCGCGTGATCGTCGGCGATGATGAACAGGACATTGGGCCTCGACATGCCGTCATCATTGGCCATTCGAGACGCTCTTGGCCAGAGACCGCGCGCTGCGTCCTGCCGGACGGCGCCGGCAGCTCGATGCTCAGCCGCGGAACTCGGTGGCCAGCTCCTTATCCGCCACCTCGCGCTGGTGGCCTTCCCAATAGTATTGCAGCCGGTCCGACTTCCAGCCCGCGTACACCTCCGGCCAGGTCAGCCGGCCCTGATGGACGCCCAGGTTCTTGTACATGATCTTGTCGGTCAGCTTCTGGTAGCGGTAATCGACCGACAGGCGGATGCGGTTGCCGGAGACGTTCGGCAGACCCTGGTGCACGGTCTTGCTGTGGAAGAACAGCGTGTCGCCGCGTTCGAACGGGCTGGACATCCACTCGCCGTCGAGACACACGTCGTCGACGCCCAGGCCGCCAGCCCCTTTCCGCTCGTGTACCGGCAGGATGCCGCGCCGATGCGAACCACGCAGCACCGCCAGCCCGCCGAGACTCGCCGGACACGGCCCGAGTGGGATCCACGCGGTCCACACCTCCGGCGTCCCCTGCACGAGAACGAAGTCCTGGTGCGGGGGAGTGGTGTACTCCAGCTTGTCGGGAAACATCACCCGCACGATGGTGCTCGGCTGCGGCATGCCGCGTTCTCCCAGCAGCACTTCCGCAACCTCCAGCAGTGCCGGCTCGTGCGCCATGGTATGGAACGACTCCAGCCTCTGGATGGCGTCGTAGATGGGGATGAACTCGGGGGTCCCCATCAGCCTCGCTTCCTGGGTGGAGATGGCGTCGAGCGGGTCGGTACCGGCGTCGAGCCAGCCGACACCGTCGAGGATCGCCGCGATGTCGCTTCGCAACTGCATGACCGGTGCGTCCGGCACCAGCCCGCGGATGAACAGGTAGCCATCCTCCAGCGCGCGGGCACGCAGATCACGGCGACGTTCGAGGAGATCGTTACTCACCGCAAACGGCAAACAGCGCCGTCGCTCGGCACCGACCTGGACAGTTGCCGTGACCATGGCTGAAGCCTACGAGCCGTTGGCTGCCTGGTGGGCGAGAATACCTTCCAGCACTCGCGGCGGGGACATGGGCACTTGGCGCAGGCGGACGCCGGTGGCGTCGTGGATGGCGTTGGCCACCGCCGCCAGCGGCGCCACGATGGCGTTCTCGCCGACGCCGCGCACGCCGTACGGGTGCTTGGGGTTGGGTACCTCGACCACCACCGGGTCGATCATCGGCAGGTCGAGCGCTACCGGCATGCGGTAGTCGAGGAAGCCGGCGTTCTCCATCACGCCCTGCTCGTTGTAGTAGTAGCCCTCGTTGAGCGCCCAGCCGATGCCCTGGGCGGCGCCGCCCTGGTACTGGCCTTCGACGTAGTCGCGATGCAGCGCTCGGCCGGCGTCCTGGCACACGGTGTAGCGCACCACGTCCACCTTGCCGGTCTCCTGGTCCACCTGTACGTCGCAGATGTGAGTGCCGAACGCCGGCGCCGCGAAGCGCGCGTTGACCGCCGCCTCGGCACCCAGCGGCCCGCCGGTCTGCGACGAACTATCGGCCAAGTCGCGCAGCGACAGCGGCTCCGCGGCGCCGTTGCTGCCGCCGTTCAGGTGGGCGGCGCCATCCTGCCAAGTGACCTGCTCCTTATCCACCTCCCACACCTGGGCGGCTCGGTCGCGCAGCTCGTCGATCAGCTTGATGGCGGCCTCGTGGATCGCCATGCTGCTGGCGTAGGCGGTGCTGCTACCCTCCGAGATGCCGTTCATGCCGACCGTGTCGGAGTCCCCGATGGAGGGGTTGACCTCGTCTACCGGGATGCCCAGTTCCTCGGCCAGCACCATCGCCTGGGCGGCGCGCGAGCCGCCGATGTCGGGGCGCCCGGTGATCAGCGACACGCGCCCGTCGGGCAGCACCGAGATGTTGGCGGTGGCGTCGCCGCCGATGTTCATCCAGAACCCACTGGCGACGCCGCGGCCCTGGTTGGGACCGAGCGGCGCGTCGTAGTGGGGGTGCGCCTTGGCGGCTTCCAGCGTCGCCACCATGCCGATTTCGGGGTAGACCGGGCCGTAGGCGGCCTTGGTGCCCTTCTTCGCCGCGTTCCTGAGGCGGAACTCGATCGGGTCCATGCCGATCTGCTCGCAGATCTCGTCGATGATGGTCTCGGTGGCGTGCGCGGCGTTGGGCGCCAGCGGAGCCCGGTAGGGGCGCATGAACGGCTTGTTGACCAGCACGTTGTAGCCCTTGATGTGGTAGTTCTCGATCTCGTAGGGGGCGGTGAGGCACATCATCCCCAGTCCCATCAGCGGCCCGGGGAAGCTGCCCGACTCGTACCACAGGTCGGCATCCACCGCGGTGATGCGGCCGTCTCTGGTGGCGCCCATCCTGAGGCGGATGTGGCTGCCGGGAGCCGGGCCGCTGGAGGTGAACACCTCGGCGCGCGTCATCACCATCTTCACCGGGCGGCCCGACTTCTCCGCCAGGCGGATCGCCACCGGCTCCAGGAACACGGTGGTCTTGCCGCCGAAGCCGCCGCCGATCTCGGCCGGAATGGTCTTGATCCGTGAAGGGGGGATGCCGAGCTGCCCGGCGGTCAGGTCGCGGATCGCGAAGTGGCCTTGGCTGGACACCCACAGCAGGATATTCCCGTCCTCGCCCCAGCGGGCGACGCAGGCGTGCGGTTCGATGTAGCCCTGGTGGATGGTAGCACTGTCGAACTCATGCTCGATGATCACGTCGGCGGCGGCGAAGCCGGCCTCTACGTCTCCGGCGTCGAACACGTCGGTGTTGGAGATGTTGGAGGGTGGCGCGGACTCGTCGCCGTCGGTGCGCAGCTCGGGGTCGATGATCACCTTGCCCTGCGCCGCTTCCCACACGTCGGTGACATGCGGCAATACCTCGTAGTCGACCTCGATCAGGTCGAGCGCGTGGTCGGCGATGGTAGGCGTGGCGGCCGCCACCGCGGCGACCGCATGGCCCTCGTAGCGCACGTGGCCGCGGCACATCACCACCTGCGCGGTCACCGTGTTGGCGATCTCGGACGGAAAGTCGTCGCCGGTCACCACCGCGACCACGCCGTCGAGCGCCTCCGCTGCACTGGTATCGATCGAGCGGATGCGTGCGTGGGCATGCGGACTGCGCAGCACCCTGCCGTGCAGCATGCCCGGCAGGTGGAAGTCGGCGCCGTAGTTGGCGCGCCCGGTCACCTTGTCGATGCCGTCGTGACGCACGGGGCGCGTTCCCAATACCCGGTAAGCGGTTTTCGTATCGCTCATCTGTCCCTCCGAAGACGGTTGCCGATGCGGCTGTCAGTTTGACGGCAGGGTAGACGAAACCGGCGCTGTTCGACAACCGCACGCGAGACGGGGATGCACCCGGAGGCGGGACTAGGTGGCAGATGCGGCACTCGGCCTTGCGCCAGGACACGTTGGATGACTATATAGCCCGTAGTATCGCGATGGTGTTCATTGCGATCCCACCTGTTCGGAAGGATGACGACTGATATGAGCCACGACGACACGCTGCTGTACACCGCCACGGTCGAGAAGCGGTTCAAGGCCCCCGGTCCACAGCCCAACGGCCTGCAGGCCGCAGACGACGGGCTGTGGTGCATCGACCAGACCAATCTGAAGGTCTACCAGCTCGACTGGGAGAGCGGCGCCGTGCTGCACGAGTTCCAGACCGCCACCGAGCACTCCAGTGGCATTACGCTCGACGATGACGGCAACGTGTGGATCACTTCGACGTGGCAGCTCGAGGTGGTGAAGATCGATCCGCGCACCGGCCAGGAGCTGGCGCGCTACCCGGACCCGGGCAAGGGAGTGGCGGCCTCGGTCGAAGCGACACCGCCGCCGTGGAAGCCGTCGTCCAGCCACGGCATCGAGTGGCGCGACGGCAGGATCTACCTGGCCGCACCGCCCACGCAGCGCCTGCACGTGATGGACGCCGGCAGTTGGACGGCGCTGCGCTCGCTGGCGGTTCCGGGATTGCGCGTGCACGGCATCGGCTGGCACCGGGACGGCCGGCTGTGGATGTCGGACACGTCGGCGGGAGCCGTCCACCTGATGGACACCGAGAGCGGGCGCTTCGTCGACGTGTTCCGGGTAGTCGAGCCCGATGAGGTGCACGGCATGACGGTGCGCGGCGGCGAGGAGATATGGTACTGCGACGCCGGCACGCGCGACATCGGTGTGCTCAAGCCGCCGGCCGTCTGAAGGCCGGGCACGCGCCGGCGCGTGGCATTGCGCGGATGGCGGCCGACAACATCGTGGCGGTGCTGAGGGGGCGGCCGCCGCGCGCCATCGTCAACCCGAGGTGCTCGGCGGCGGCACGTCGTAGTCGCAGGCCGCCGAGCACGCGTGTCAGGCCAAGGTAGGGGTTACGATTGATTGGCGCGACCATCGGGGCGCCAGCGAGGAGCGTCGCGTGTCTGCTGACGAGCCTCTGGCCAGCGGCCCTGGCGTGTACACTGGCGGCGGCACAGCCCGCGTCGGTGGCCGAGATCTTCGTCGACGCGAGCGAGGCCGCCGGCATCGATGCGCCCCATCGCAGCTCCTGGGACCAGTTCACGGGCACCGGCGGTTATCTCGGCATCGGCCAGGCCTGGGGCGACTACGACAACGACG
>CAYFXT010000048.1:0-14331 GCA_964346995.1 uncultured Spirochaetaceae bacterium
CAGCATGCCGAGGGCGAGAATCAGGCTGAACAGCACCACCATGTTGAGGGTGAACCCGATGAGTTGCATGATCACGAAGGAGATCAACATGGAGAGGGGAATCGCCAACCCCACGAACGGCGCGGTGCGCGTGCCGAGAAAGAACAGCAGCACCGCAACCACGAGCAGCAGGCCGGAGATGATGTTGTTCTCCAGACTGCTCACCATATCCTCGATGTCGTTCGATTGATCGGCGGTGATCTTGGTGATCGTCTCGGGCGGCAGCGTCGGCTCCACCTCCGCCAGCACCGCACGTACGGCATCGGCCGTTTCGACGATGTTGGCGCCGCTGCGCTTGACGATGGCGAGCGAGATCACCGGCACACCATCCAGGCGCGCATAGCTGTCGCGCTCCTTGAAGCCGAAATCGACCGTGGCGACATCGCGCACGTACACCGGGCGCCCGTCGCGCATCTCGATCACGATGTCGCCGATCGCCTCGGTAGCTTCGAACTCGCCCGGCACGCGCACCAGATACTTCAACTCGCCTACGTCGATCGAGCCGCCCGGCACCGTGACGTTCTCGCCGAGCACCGCATCGCTCACGTCCTTGAAGGCGAGGCCGTAGAACTTCAACTTGGCGAGGTCCACGTCGACGTGCACCTCCCGCTCCAGGCCGCCGGAGAGCTGCACCTCCAATACGCTCGGAATCTGCTCGAACCGGGTCTGGATATCCTCCGCTACCTCGCGCAGCCGCACCTGGTTGTAGGGGCCGGCGACGTTGACCTGCATGATCGGGAACTGCGACGTGTTGATCTCGATGATCTGGGGATCGTTGGCTGCGGACGGCAGCTCCGGTTTGGCCAGATCCACCTTCTCGCGCACCCGTTGCAGCGCCTCGGTCATGTCCATGCCGGCAACGAATTCGACGTTGATGCTGGAGAACCCCTCGCGCGAAGTCGACGAGATCACCTTGACGTCGGCGATGGTGTTCAACTCGTCCTCGAGCGGCTTGGTGACCAGTGTCTCGACGTCGCGCGGCGCCACGCCCGCGTATCCGGTGTTGACGATGATGTTGGGAATGACGATCTCCGGCATCGATTCGCGCGGCACCTGAAGGTAGGAAACGAAGCCGCCGATGATCAGAATCAGCATCAGCACCACGACGCTGGTGGGATGTCTAATCGCCAGCGACGTGAGGGCGAATTCCTTCAGCTTGCCCGGTGCCAACGGCTGTTTGCCGTTGGCCTGCGGTGCTCCGGCTCTCATCTCTGCGTCGCTCACCGTACCAACGTACCGGCGTACTCAGCCACCGACCAGGCTGACCGTGCTGCCATCGTCCACCTGGCGGTGGCCCGCGGTGATCAGCCGTTCGCCCGTGGTCAGCCCCGCCGTCACCACTACCCGATTAGCATATGAGGCGCCCAGTTCGACCGCTCGCGCCTGCGCCATGAGGCCGTCGCCATTCTGCTCGGCGACGAATACCTGGAAGCCGTCCTCCGTGCGCTGCACCAGATCCTGTGGCACGACGATCACCTGTTCCTCGCGGGTCCGTTCCACCTGCACGTTCGCCACCAGGCGCGGTCGAATCAGCCCGTCGTCGTTTTCCAGTACGATCTCGATCGGAATGGTGCGGTTGCGCGGATCGACGCTGGCCCCGACGAAGTCGATCACGCCTTCGAACTCGCGCCCCTCCAGTACGTCGAACGTCACCAGCGCCGGGGTTCCGGGAGCGATCGACAGCGCGTAGCGCTCCGGAATGCCGGCGACCACGCGCACCTGTTCGATGGCGAGCAGGCGCACCAGGCGGGTGCCGGGAGTCACCAGTTCCCCCACGTCGACGTACCGCTCATCGTAGGTGCCGGTAATGGGCGCGGTAACCATGGTGCGCCGCTGGCGGGTCTCCATCACTTTGAGGCGGGCGGCGCTGCTCTGCGCCTGCGACTTCGCCTCCAGCACCGCCATCTCGGTGCCGACGCGCTGCTCGTCCCACAGCCGTCGCCGCCGGTCGTAGCGCTCGATCGCGATCTCGTGCAGGGCACGCGCTTCCTCCACCTGCGCGTCCAGTACCTCCGACGCGATGTGGGCAACCGGTTGGCCGCGCGTCAGCCGCTCCCCCTTGCTGACCATGAACGCCGCCACGGTGCCTGACTCCTCGGCAGATATCGTTACGTCGTGCAGAGGCTCCACCTCGCCGACCACCCGTACGTACTGTACGAAGGTGGTGGGGGCCACCGGTTGCACCTCGACGTTCACCACCCGCGCCCCGAACAGGGTCGGCGGCGGCATGCGCTCCGGCGGCGGCGCATCCGCCGAAGCCGCGGCGTCGGTGGCGGACGGCGTACAACCCACGCCCGCCAACGGCAGCGCCAGCAGCAACGCCACGCGGCGCAGCGGGCCGAGGCGCGGTTTCGAAGGCCGGGGCCGTGGGACGGCGGCCGACTCCGTGGCCAACGGCCGGGTGCGGCGGAGCCCGACGCCCGCCGTCGGCGGCTGCAGGGCGCTAACCACGCCAGCCATTGCTCAGGCTGCTCGACTGCGCGGGAGCGGCGTCGGCCATCGGCACCTGTCCGGTGGCGACTTCGAGTTGCGATGCGGCGGTCAGGTAGTCGTATACCGCCTGCGCATAGTCGAATTCTGATTCGCGCAGCGTGGTCTCTGCGACGAGCACGTCGAACTGGCTGCCCACCCCGGCGCGGTAGCGCGCGGTGGCGATCTCGTAGCTCTGCTGCGATTGCGTCACTGCCATCCGCAGCGCCGCCGCACGGGCGCGCGCCTCATGCAGCGCGGCGGCCAGCGTGCGTACCTGATACACCATCTCGCGCTCCGCCTGGCGCAGTGCGTCGGTGGCGCGGCGCAGTTCCTCGCGCCGCTGCTCCAACCGCGACGCGGGGCCGAACCCGCTGAATATGGGGACCTGCACCGACAGTCCGGCCGATGCCGAAAGGTCCCACTGCGAGTACTCCTCCGTCGTCCTGTTCCCGAGCGGACTGCCGAACACATCGTCACCATCGTCGTCGGCGACCCGGAAGTCGACGCTGCCGAACGCCCGGATGACCGGCAGCACCTCGTTCGCCTGTGCCTCTACCTGCTTCTCCGCGAGAGATTCCGAGGAACGCAACTGGCGCAGATCGGAGCGCGTGGAGAATGCGGCCTGCCGCAGATCCTGTTCGCTCGCGGCCGCCAGAGCAGCGGCTCCCGACGCGACCAGCAGATCGGCGTTCGCGGCGCTGTTGCGGGCGCCCGGCTCCAGCATCAGTTCGCTGAGCGAACCTGACAGCTCGATCGATTGCAGCGGATCGGCACCGATGGTCAGCAGCAGTTGCCCGTGCGCCGCGGCAACCTGATTCCTCGCCAGCAGCAGCCGCGTCTCCAGATTGGTCAACTGCACCTCGGCCCGCAGCAGTTCGTCGTCGCTGGCGAATCCCTCGGCGTGGCGGGCGCGCGTTTCGCGCACGGTCTGCCGCGTGCGGGCGATACCCTGCTCGGTCAGGGACGCGCGCTCCTCGGCGAGCAGTGCGGCGAGATAGTTTTGCCGTACCTGGCCCACCACCTGATGCGCCGTACCGCGCCGCTGTTCACCGCGCAGTTCCAGCAGGTCCTGGGCGGCGGCGAATGCGGCGAACACGCGGAAGTTCAGGACCGTCTGATTCAGGCTCAGCGACGCGGACCAGATGTTGTCCGGCGAATTGGAGGTGTCCGACTCGATCCGGGGATCCTGGTCGGGAACCACGCGCTGGCTCCAGGCGCCGAGCGCGCGCGCGTAGGACGCCTCGGCGGACACCTGCGGGTAGACGCCCGCGTACACCTCGCGCACCTGCTCCGCCGCCATCCGTATCGACGAGGATGCCGCTTGCAGTTGTGCGTTGCCGGTCAGGGCGATCTCCACTGCCGTGCGCAACGCCATGGTTCCGGATCCGCGAAGGTTCTGGGAGTGGACAGGCAGCACCCCGGCCAAGCTGAGCAGAACCAGGAGCGCCGGAGCAATCTGACGTGTCGGCAATGTTCTCCCTTACGGCGATGTAACTGAGCGGCAACGGCGCCGGTCGTGGCTGAAAGTACCGCCCACCCTGCGCCAAGTCAATTTCAGCCCCTCGGTGGGGCACTGGTGGGCGCACTCCGTGTCCTGGAGATCGGGTCATTCCGCCAAGTGGTAGAGCTGGTAGAGCGCTTGCACGCTGGTCGGCTCGTCCCCGTGGCGGCGTCTGCTGGTACTGCTGCCACGGAATGGCAATGCACCCTGGGAGATCGTTGCGCCGGGCGCGCCGGCTGGTGCCGGTCTGCGAATCAGGCAGGCGGCGCGTGTGCGACTCGCGGAACGAGGCGCTCGATGTCGTCGCGGTACGCGAACAGAGCCGGGGTGCCGCCGGTGTGGACGAACACCACCGTCTGATCGGGTGCGTAGCGGCCGGCGCGAATGTCGGCGATCAGGGCAGCCATTGCCTTCGCGCTGTACACCGGGTCCAGCAAGATGCCTTCCAGCCGCGCCACCAGCGCCAGGGCCGCCATCCCCTCCGGCGACGCGGCGCCGTAACCGGGACCGATGTGATCACCGTCCACGCGCACCTGATCGGCGGTCACGGTTGGCGGCAGGCCGAGCAGTTCGGCCGCCTCGTTCGCCAAGCCGGCGATCGATTCCGCCTCGTCCCACGGCCAGCGGATCGGCAGCACGCAGTGCACCAGGTCGGGCGTGACGAGGTGGGCGGCGCCCAGCACCAGCCCGGCGCCGGTGGCGCCGGCCGCGCTCGCGTAGACGGCGGCCGGATCGATCCGGCGCGCGCGTAGTTGATCGCACAGTTCGGCCATGGCGAGGACGTAGCTGACCGCAGCACGACCCCACAGCGCGCGTGACTGCACGTACACCTTCCTGCCGGCGGCGCGGAAACGCTCGGCCCGCTCCGCCATCACCCGATCCAGCTCCGGCCCCAGCGCGGCATCGACGAATTCGTAGCTGGCGCCGGCGATATGGTCGAGCAGCAGGTTGCCCTGCAGCGCCGTGCTGCCGTGGCCGCGCGCCAGCACGAGGTGGATGTCGAGACCGAGCCTGGCGCAGGCGGCGGCGGTCTGGCGGCAGTTGTTGGACTGCACGCCCGCCCCCCAGACGATCAGGTCGGCGCCCTGTGCGAGTGCCTCTCCGAGCAGAAACTCGTTGTGGCGGGTCTTGTTGCCGCCCATGGCGAGGCCAGTGCAGTCGTCGCGCTTGATGAACAGGCGCGGCCCGCCGAGGTGGGCGGCAAGACGCGGCATCTCCTCCAGCGGGGTGGGCAGGTGCGCCAGCGCGACCTTTGGCAGCGGCGCGGCGTGGCGGCGGAGTTTCTCTCCGGCCTCGGAGCTGATCATCGCCGCGCCGGAGTCCGTCGTCCGGATACCGCGGGTTGCACCGGCCAGCGGTTGGGGGTGCGTTCCAGCAGCTTGTGCGGCCCAACGATGGAGCGCCGTCGCGGGGTAAGCCGGGCCAGCAGTTCCGGCGAAGGCTGGTACCCGTGCCGGAAGGTGCCCCACGACGGCCCATAGCGGTTCACCAGGATACGGCGTTCGCCTTCGTTGCTGCGCTGCGCGGAGCCGTGCGTGCAGCAGTCGACGAACAGCAGTGCATCGCCAGCACGCAGATGTACCTCCAGACCGCCCTCGATGTGCTCGGCGGAGGGCCGGCCGTCGACGCCCATCGAGTAGGAGCCGAAGTCGGGGTGCTCGAAGTTGCTCTTGTGCGAGCCGGGAATCAGCACCGTGCCGCCGTCGCCGGGGCCGATGTCGGTGAGTGCTAGCAGAACGTTGATCTGGTTGCAGTGGAACTTGCCGCCGACGTAGCGGAACTGGCAGCGGCTCAGCGCCAGGTGGCCGCCGTTGTGCAGGCCGATCGCCTCGCCCGGGCCGCGGAAGTTGACGAAGTTCTCGTCGATGAACAGCGGACCGTGATGCTCGTCGAAGGTGCCCTCGGCGCCCACGAAGTGGCGCACCTTCCCGTACCAGGAGGGATGGTCGATCAGGCGTTCGAACGGTGCCCCCGCCTCGTAGATCTGCTGATAGTTCAACCCGTCACGATCGCCGTAGCTGTGCGCGTGCACGTAGCCGTACCACTCCCCCACCTCCAGGCGCGGCATCGCGTCGAGGCTGTCGTTGAGTTCCTGCACCTCTCCGCAAGACAGCGCACCCTCCAGGATGAGGAAGCCGCGCAAGTCGAAGAAATAGATGTCGCGGTCGTTCACCATACGCTGCGGAATGGTAGGAGGTGCTCTTGCGTGTGGTCAAGGACACGAACGCAGGCTGATTACCGCCACCTGCTCTCGAGTGGATGTCTGGATGAGGCATCACTTCTTTCGAGTGGATGTCTACGGTGAGGCAATGGGGTGCCCACCGCAGGGAATGACGGACGACACCGTTACCGCGTCGGGCGGGTGAGGAGTTCGTCGCCGAACATCGACAGCACGAGTTGACCTTCCGCGTCTTCCACGTAGGGGATGGCGATGGGGCCGCCGGGATGCTTCATCTCCAGGATGGTGCGCGTCTCCCGCAGGGTGATCACTTCCAGTTTCAGGTCGACCAGGATGGGATACTCCGGCAGCGACGACTCCACCAGACCGAATGTCATGCCCTCCGCGAGCTGCGCCGGCGCCGTCATCTCGAGCTGCAGAATCGAGCTGTAGGGGATCTCCTGACCGGGCGCGGGCGATTGCGACACCACGCTGCCCGACAACTCGCCTGCGCGCGCGCCCCGCACCCGAAACACGAACGGCAGGTTGAGCTGCGCCAGCTCGTCGCGCACCTCCAGCGCCGGCCGGCCCACGTAGTCCCCCAGCTCGATCAGATCGGCTCCGGGCCCCTTGCTCACCGCCAGTTCCAACAGCAACTCGCCGACCACGGGGGTTTCGGGAGGAGGATTCTGCGCCAGTATGGTGCCGGCCGGGGCGGGATCGGTCACCCGCGCTACCGGCTCGCGAATGGTGATCAGCGCGCGATGGGAGGCGAACAGCGTCTGCATCTCCAGGCGCACCTCTTCCAGGTCGCGGCCCACGTAGTCGCCGACCTCCTGGATGACCGGGCCGCGGCTCACCACCAGGAGCACCGGCCGGCCAGCCTTCACCAGCGTCCCCGCCTCCGGGTCCTGCTCGATGATCTGCCACTTGGGAAAGTCGGAGTTGATGCGCCCCTCCACGCGCGGCGCCAGCGCCTTCTCCTGCACCAGCACCAGCGCGTCCAGCAGGTCCTCACCCATCACATCCGGGACCAGGGTCTCCTCTTCGCCACGCACCACGACGAAGAACGCCACCAGACCGCTGGTCACCAGGAACGCGCTGACGACCACGACAAAGAGGCCCCCGCGGCCCCCCGGCGGGGGCCGCCGGGGGCCGGGCCGCCCCCCCCCCCCCCCCCCCCGCCCGCTGCGCACCCGCACCCCGCGCACCCCCCCCCCAACCCGCCCCCCGCGGCGCCCGGCCGGGCGCCGCGGGGGACGGTCAGGCACCGAGCCGCGCCCCGACGATATCGGGATGGCCGTTGGCAAACGCACGCCACGGCAACGGCTTCCTGCCCTGGAGCTGCAAGATCCTGAGCCACAGGCCGTGCTCCCCGGCGTGCACCAGAATGCCGCGCCGCCGGTCCACGGCGACCACCCTGCCGGGTGTGCCGGCCGGCGCACCCGCGTCATCTGCGGCCAACGCCGCCTCCAGGATCGTGAGTTGCCGCCCCGACCAGGTCGTGAAGGCGCGCGGCCACGGCTGATAGGCGCGCACCGCCCGCTCGATCGCCGCCGCCGGCTGCCGCCAGTCGATGCGACCATCCTCCTTCGCCAGCAGTCGGCAACAGGTTACTGCCTCCTGTTCCTGCCGGCGCGCCGTCTCCCGCCCGGCATCGATCGCATCGACCACTTCGCGCAGCAACTCGCCACCGAGCCGTGCCAGCCGCGGCGCAAGCGAAACGGTGGTCTCGGTCTGATCCAGAGCCACGATTCGCTGCGCCAGGATGTCGCCTGCGTCCACGGCGGCCGCGAGGCGCTGAACCGTGACACCGGTACGCGTCATGCCGGCGAGAATGGCAGCCGGTATCGGCGCCGGCCCGCGCAACTCGGGCAGGAGCGACGGATGGACGTTGACGCCGCCGCGTGCGAACACCTCGAGGAAATAGGGGCGGAAGATCTTGCCGTAGGCCACGGCGACCAGCAGGTCGGGTTGCAGGGCGGCCACCCGGGAACTGAACTGGCGGCCGATGAGGGACGGCTGCAGCACCGGCAGTCCGCGGGCTAGGGCGTCGCACTTGACCGGCGATGCCTGCGGTGTGCCGCGCCGACCCGCGGGCCGGTCGGGGGCGGTGAGCACCGCGCACAGTTCATCGTCGCGCAGGGCACGCAACGCCGGCCGCGCGAATTCGGGCGTGCCGGCGAACACGATGCGCACCGGCTACCGTCCCGGAACCGGCGCCTGCCGGGGTCGCCGCGAACGGCCGCAAAGCGCATGGCTCTGCCCTTCGGGCCCGCAGAGTCTGTCGCAATCCGACATACTCCTAACGCCTGACGCCCGCCTCCGCTTGCCGTTCGGCGTACTCTGCGCACACCCGCTCGCGCTCCGCGGTGCCGAGATGGTCGATGAACAGCCGCCCGTTCAGGTGATCGAACTCATGTTGGATCACCCGCGCCAGCATGCCTTCGGCGTCCAGTGCGAACAGCCGGCCACGCCGGTTGCGCGCCTGGATGCGCACGTGCGCGGGCCGCTCGACGTCGGCGCGCGGCCCCGGAATGCTCAGACAGCCCTCCTCGCGAACCTCGGTCTCGATGCCGGTGCGAATCAACTCCGGGTTGATGAACACGCGCTCCCGATCGTCCGGCGCCCTGGTCACGAACAAGCGCACCATCCGGTCGACCTGGGTGGCGGCAAGCCCGATTCCCTCGTGCTCCTTCATGACCGCGAGCATCTCGTCGGCGAGGCGGCGCACCTGCGGCGTGACTTCCGGGATCGGATCGGCACGCCGGCGGAGCGCGGGGTGGCCGAGCGTGACAATTTCGAGCATGAACGGGTGATAACATGGCCGGGCGTGACCCGATTGTCAAACGGAGCGCCCCTTTCGAGTTTCGAGTCACAGCATGGAGGTGGGGTCCACGTCCACCTCCAGGTAGGCCCCCACCGGAACCTTGAAGGTGCTCCAGGAACGCTTCACCCACGCATGCAGCGGACCGATCGTGCGGTGGCGCAGCAACAGATGAAAGCGGTAGCTTCCAGCGATCCGCTCCAGCGGACATTCCACCGGCCCGAGCAGTTCGCCCTCCGCCGCCGCGCCCGTGGCACGGGCGCGGTGCCGCTCCAGATGCTCGGCAAAGGAGCGTGCGCCGGCATGAGCGCGCGCTTTGCTGGGCGATCGAGATACGACCCGGATGAGGCGCACGAACGGCGGGAAGCGCAACTGGCGCCGCAGGTCGATCTCCTGGCGGTAGAACTCCTCGCTCCTGCCCTCGGCAGCCAGCCGTATCGGCTGTTGGTCGGCGCGGTAGGTCTGCACCAGCACCCGCCCGTCCGCGAGGGCGCGGCCCGCCCGCCCCGCTACCTGGACGATCAGATTGAAGGTGCGCTCGGCGGCGCGGAAATCGGGCAGATGCAGTCCGGTGTCTGCGTTGATGATCCCGACCAGCCGCACCCCGGGGAAGTTGAGCCCCTTGGCGACCATCTGGGTGCCGACCAGCACGTCCACGGCGCCGTCGCGGAACCGGGCCAGCACCTCGCGCAGTTCGCGCCGGCTGCGCATCGCGTCGGCATCGAGGCGCTGCACGCGCAGGCCCGGCAGCGCTGCCGCCAGTTCCTCCTCGACGCGTTGCGTGCCGACGCCGCTGTAACCGATGTCGAGCGACGAACATTGCGGACACACGCGCAGCGGTGCGGCGCGGTAGCCACAGTAGTGGCACAGCATCACCCCACTCGCCTTGTGGTAGGTCAGGCTCACCGAACAGCGTACGCAGCGCATCTCGTAGCCGCAGCTTCGGCAGTGGAAGAAGTAGGCAAAGCCGCGCCGGTTGAGGAACAGGATCGACTGCCGCCCGGCGGCTGCCGCGGCGCGGACTTCCGCCAGCAGGCGCGCCGACAGCGGACCCGGCTTGCCCCGCATGGCCACGATCTCGATTGTCGGCATGCGTGCCCCGCCGGGCCGGCGGGTCAGGTCGAGACGCCGCAGCAGACCGCGATCCATGTGGTGCAGCGCCTCCAGCGAGGGCGTGGCGCTGCCCATCACCAGGGTAGCACCCTCGACGGCGCAGCGGTGCATGGCGACCTGGCGGGCGTGGAAGCGGGGCGCCCGCCCCGACTTGTAGGAGGTCTCATGCTCCTCGTCGACCACCATCAGACCGAGGTCGCGGAGCGGCGCGAATACCGCGCTGCGCGCGCCGATTACCACCCGCGCCGCACCGTCACGGATGCGGCTCCACTGTTGCAACCGCTGCGAGGGGGTGAGCGCCGAGTGCATCACCGCTACCTGATCGCCGAACACGTCGCAGAACTGATCGACGACCTGGTGGGTCAGGGCGATCTCGGGAACCAGATAGATCACGCCGCGCCCGGCCGCTACCGTGCGGCGGGCCGCAGCCATGAACACCGCCGTCTTGCCGGAGCCTGTCACACCGCACAGGTAGAAGCGGCGCGCCCGTGCGCCACTCCCGGCCGGCACTGCGGTGTGCGTGGTCAACTCCGCCACCGCCCGCTGCTGCTCGCCGGTGAGCACGTGTTCCCGCCACCGCTCCACAGTGCCGGGAACGTCGTCCGGCAGCGTCTCACGCCGCCCCGACGGGATCATCGCCCCCAACGCCTCGCCGACCGAGCACAGGTAGGTATCGGCTATCCAGCGCGCCAGTTCCAGGAGCGCGTGGTCGAACACCGGCTCCTTGTCGACCCGCCGTGCGATGGCGCGCAGCGTCACGTCCGGCGGCGCCCGGCGCGGCGAGCCGATCACGAAGCCGGTCACGCGGCGACGGCCGAACGGGGCCACGACCCGCACGCCCGGCGGCGTTGCGGTGTCGTCCAGGTCGAGATAGGTGAACGTCTGCTGCAGCGGCAGGTTGAAGGCGATCTGCAGGTAGCGCGGCACCGCTAATCGGCCGGGCCGGTCGGCGGCGATGCGGCCGGTGGCGCGCCTTCGGCGGCATCGCCAGCAGCGTCGGCGAGCAGGTGCTGCAGGCGGCGCAGGTCATCCCATACCGCGCGCCGCAGCGACTGATTGCGCAGCACACCGCTGGGGTGGTAGGTCGCTACCAGCGGTAGCGGACGGTCCGCCCCCGGAAGCGTGTAGTCGTACACCCGACCGCGCAGCGCCGCCATCGACACCGACCGCCCGGTGAGCAACTGGCCGGCGATACGGCCCACGGTCAGCAGCGCGCGCGGCTGCAGGAGTTGCATCTGACGTTGCAGGAAGGGCAGACATGCCTGCGACTCGTCGCGCTGCGGGTCGCGATTGGCGGGCGGCCGGCACTTCACCACGTTGGTGATGAAGCAGTTCCCGGTGCGCCGCAATCCGATCGCCACCAGCCATCGGTCCAGGTACTCCCCCGCCGGGCCCACGAACGGCCGCCCGCTGCGATCCTCGTCACGGCCCGGGCCCTCGCCGATCACCATCACCAGCGGGCGCGGCGCGCCTTCCCCTGGTACCGTCCGCATGCGCCCGCGGCACAGTCCGCAGAGCCGGCAGGCGGCGATCTCGCGCGCCACCAGGTCGAGGCTATCGTCTGCGACGTGGTCGGAACTGACGGAAGCCACGCGCCGGGGCGGGCCCGGAACGGCACCGGATGCCGCGCCATGGCGCGGCGCGCCCGCGCCGGAGGCCGACCTCTCAGGCCCCGAAAACCGCACGGCCGGCGGGTCGCCCACCCGCCGTTCGCCGGCGCCGTAGTAGTCCTCGATCAGGGTGAGCAGGCGCCAGTAGCGCTGATCGGGGGTCATGGCTCGGCATGTGGAGGATACCACACGCGTTCCAGGAACAGGCCGCGCGCCGGCGCCGTCTGCCCGACGTCGGCACGCCGGCGCGCCTCGATGAGCCGCCGCACGTCGGCCGCGGGCGCACCCATGGCGGCCAGCTCCAACAGCGAGCCGACGATGCTGCGCACCATCCTCCACAGAAACGACGTGGCGACGATTCGGAACACCACGTAGGGAGCGCTGGGGAAGAATGCCGCGCTCAGTACCCTCCGTACCTTGCTCCGGCTCCCGTCGCGAGCCGCTGCGAAGGCGGTAAAATCATATTCTCCAATCAGATAACCGGAAGCACGATTGACGTAGCGCAGGTCGATGGGATGCCGCACGTGGTAGCAGTAGCGGCGCAGATGCGGCCAGCCCACGGCGCCCGTGGTGAGCTGGTAGCGGTAGGCACGCGCCACGGCGCTGCGGCGTGCATCGAACTGCGCCGCCACCGGGCGCGCCGCGAGCACGCGCACATCGGGCGGCAGGTAGGAATTGATCGCCACCGCCCAGCGCTCCGCCGGGAAGCTGATCGGCGCGCTGAAGCTGGCCACCTGACCCAGGGCGTGCACCCCGGCGTCGGTGCGGCCGGCGGCGCGCACGCGCACCGGGCGGTCCAGCATCCGCGCCAGCGCCGCCTCCAGGACGCCCTGCACCGTGCGCTGCCGATCCTGGACCTGCCAACCGGCAAAGTCGGTGCCGTCGTAGGCGAGCGTGAGCATGACGTTGGCGGCCCCGGGTGCGGCCTCCCGCGGCGCCGCGCCGTCATGCGCCATCGCCACCGGCAGCTTCCCGGTCGCCCTCGATGACGCACATCGCCAGCACCGCTTCCTGCTCGTGCGAAAGCGAGATGAACACCCGCGCGCCGCCCATCTGCCGCAGCGCCGCCGCGGCCGTTCCGATGAGGCGCATCTCCGGCTTGCCGAGCGGGTTGTTCATGACCGCCATGTCGCGCAGGGAGAGTCCCGCCAGTCCGGAGCCGAGCGCCTTGCCGAACGCCTCCTTGGCGGCGAACCGCGCCGCCAGGGACAGCACCGCGGCCTCTCCGCCGCGCTTGCGGCACTGCGCCAACTCCTCGGGATGGAAAAATCGCTCCAGCAATCCCGGAATCGACTGCCAGCGGCGCAGCCGCTGCGGATGTACCACGTCGATGCCCACGCCCAGGATCATCGCCTGATCATCGCTCCCCGGGCCGCCACGTCATGGGCCACCATCTCCCGGCCGGCGGCGAACGTCAACCGTGGTGGGCGTCGTGCAACGCGGCCACGAACCGCACTGCCCGCACCGCCGCCGCGACGTCATGGACGCGCACGATGTCGGCGCCGCGCAGCAGCGCTACCGTGTTGGCAATCATCGTGCCCGCCAACCGGTCCTCGACCGGATCCCCTAGCACGCTGCCGAGAAACGACTTGCGGGACACGCCGACGAGCACCGGTGCGAGCGCCCGCAACGCGGATGCTCCGTCGAGCAGACGCAGGTTGTCGGCAACGCGCTTCCCGAATCCGATCCCCGGGTCGACGATCAGGTGATCCGCCTCTATGCCGGCGTCGAGCGCGTCGTTGATGCGCTGCTTGAGTTCCCGCACCACTTCGCCGACCGTGTCACCGAACGCGACGTTGCGCTGCATGGTGCGCGGCGAACCACGCAGGTGGTTGATGACGGCGGGAACCCTGCGCTCCGCCACCAGCCGGCGCAACTCCGGGTCGCGCAGACCGCACACGTCGTTGACCATCACTGCCCCCGCGTCGAGTGCCGCCGCGGCCACCGCCGCCTTGCTGGTGTCGATCGATACGGGAGGGCCACCGATAGCGGCCACCGCGGCCACCGCGGGCACGACGCGCCGGATCTCTTCCTCGGCGCACACCGGTGCCGCCCCCGGTCGCGTCGACTCGCCGCCGAGATCGACCAGATCGGCTCCCTGCTCGCCCATACGCGCCGCCGCGTCGGCAGCCTCGGCGGCGTCCGGGCGACGGCTGGCCGGATAGAACGAGTCCGGGGTGATGTTGATCACGCCCATTACCAGCGCCCGACGCGCGTAGCTCAACCGACGGCCGGAAATGGCAATCGATCCCGGCAGCGCCTCCCACGCCGCCGCCAGCTCCGTCCCCAGGGCGTGCGTGGCCGCCCGGGCTTGCCAGCGAGCGGCGAGTGCGGCTACCTCGCGGGCCGGCACGGTGGCGTCGAGCGCCGCGTTGCCGAGCTGAAAGGGCACGTGGGTCTGAACGAGCGAAGCGGCGACGATCCGCTGCTGCTGCTCGTCGAGCGCATCGATGCGGAGCTGTGCGCCCACCGGTTGGGGTGCACCGGGCCGCGGCGGGCGCCGTCCACCGACGGGAACAACGCGCAGATTGCGACGCAGGTCGTAGCGCATCATCGTGTCACCGAAGGGTGCATTCCCGTTCTGTGGTAGCAGTACGAGCAGACGCCGCCA
>CAYFXT010000049.1:0-2788 GCA_964346995.1 uncultured Spirochaetaceae bacterium
CATGCCCCACATCATGCCGCTCTGCTTCATCCGCGCCGCGACCACGTTCCGACTCGCCCCGTGGACAGCTCCGCAGGACAGCCTGACCGCCGTGTCCGAGCAAGCAATAATACGATCTCGGCGCATTATCCTCCTGTCGGCAACCTCTCTGTCCACGCTCCAGGGCCTTGTAAGATCCTCATAAGTAATCCCATTCAGTCGATTGCCATGCCGCGAAGAGTCTATGCTTGACGGCTATCCGAGGTCATGCCACCATGGCCCCACGTTTTTTCTCCCTTGTTGTGGCTACAGGTCGATTGTATGAACATTACGACAGAGTATAAGGACTTTACGACACGCCTCAAGCTGTTGATTGGAAAGCAGCCTGAACTTATTACGGTGGCGCTGCCGCAAACGCGCTTCAAAGAGGTCTTTGGACACACACCAGAAACGGGCTCAAGTTTTTCGACAGCATTACCAATGGCTGGATCGGCTACTCACACAATCACGTCCTGGTGGCACTCTTTTCGCACGCTCTTGTTGCGTCCAAGGCTGGTCATGCGACCGCACTCGAAGAGGTCAAGGCAGACATAACTCGATTGAAACAGCGCTCAGGATTTCCATAATGGCCAGTTTGCCGCTGTTCGACAACATCGTTGTTGATGCGCCATCCACTGAAGGGATCAAGTACGCCGGTTCGAAGCTCAAGCTGCTGCCGTACATTCTCGAGCTGACGCAGCGGACCGGGGCGCGGGTTGTCCTCGACGGCTTTTCCGGGTCGACCCGGGTGTCCCAGGCATTCGCCAAGTCCGGGTACTGGGTTATCAGCAATGATATCGCCGTCTGGTCGGAGGTTTTTGCAAGGTGTTTTCTCATGAATCGCAAGTCGACTGAGGACTACTTGCCTTTGATCGAGCATTTGAACGACGTTTCGCCGCGGGATGGCTGGTTCACCGAGCATTACGGCGGCCGGCCAAATGGCGGCGTGGCTGTTCAGCACGACGGTCTCAAGAAACCTTGGCAGGTACATAATACCCGCAAGCTGGATGGCATTCGCGAAGAAATCGACACACTCGCTCTGTCCGCGACTGAGAAGGCGGTTGCATTGACGAGTCTGATCCTGGCGCTGGACAGGGTAGACAACACGCTCGGTCATTTCGTCTCCTATCTCAGAAATTGGTCGCCTCGGTCGTATAATCAGTTACGCCTCGAAGTGCCTGATCTGTTTGTCACTGCCGGAGGTAACGAGGTGGTACGCGAAGACGTATTCGATATTGCCAGCCGTGACGTGGACGTTGCGTACTTCGATCCGCCGTACGGATCGAACAACGAAAAGATGCCCCCTTCGCGGGTCCGGTACGCCTCATATTATCATCTGTGGACCACGATCTGCCTGAACGACTCGCCGGAATTGTTCGGCAAGGCCAAACGTCGGAAGGACACCTCGGATCCTGCTGCAGGATCAGTATTCGAGGAGTTCCAGAGAAATCCCGATTCGGGGAGATTCATAGCCGTCGAAGCAATCGAACGCTTGATCCGGTCCACCGCAGCCCGCTGGGTGATCCTCTCGTACAGTTCGGGAGGTCGCGCGACCGCGGATGAAGTGAATGATATTCTGTATGCCAACGGCGACGTGGTTGACATCGTTCAGCTTGACTATCGGCGCAATGTCATGGCGGGCATGAAGTGGACTAACGAGTGGCTGCGCGACGCGGATTCCCCCAATCGTGAGTTCCTGTTCCTGATCGACAAGGGATAGCACGGTGGATCTCGACTGTCCCGCCTCCCATGCCCTGCAATCAAGCGCCGATGGCCGCCCGCCGCGCCCTGGCGGACGAACTGTGGACCAGGATCAACATCGAGTTCTACTCCGACTTGGTGGACGGCTATTCGCCCCTGGTGGACTGAGGATGATCTCGAACGTACGGACCACTCTACGAGTAGGACTTGCCCGCCAGGATGCCGCGCCCTGGAGTCGCACAGGAGGACCAGATCATGCAGATACCGCGCATCTTGACCGGCGGGCAGGCGCTGGCCTACGGCGCCGCGCGCGCCGGTGTCGGTTGCGTCACCGGCTACCCCGGCTCGCCGAGCTCGGCGACCATGGCGGCGCTGATCAAGCTGCGCAAGGCCGGCGCGGGGGCGGGCTGCCATCTGGAGTGGTCGGCGAACGAGCGGGTCGCCCTGGAGGTGGCGATCGGCGCTACTCTCGGCGGCCTGCGCTCCCTGGTGTGCACCAAGAGCGTCGGCATGAACGTGATGGTGGACCCGCTCATGGCGTTGAATCTGACCCCGCTGAGTGCCGGGTTGGTGGTCATCCTTGGTGACGATCCGGGTGCATACGGTTCGCAGAACGATCAGGATACGCGCGCCCTGGCCGATCTGGTGGAGCTGCCGATGGTGGAGCCGGACACGCCACGCGCCGGCCTGGAGATGGTGGAAGCGGCATTCGCGGCGTCGGAGCGCTACGCGCTGCCGGTGGTGGTGCGGGTAACGCGCAGCTTCGACACCTGCCGGACCGATGCGGGGAACCTCGCGGGGGCGGAACTCGCTTGGCAGGTGCGCAAGGGCGCGGCCGTGCGCGAGGCGCTGCGCTACGTGCCTTACCCCGGCAATGCGGTAGCGAAGCACCACGATCTGCATCGCCGGCTGACGGAGGCAGCGGCGTGGGTGGCGGGCCCCGCATTCAATCACGGCCCGCTGGTGATTCCCGAGGCGACTACGGCGCGCCACTCCGAAACAGGGGACGCAGCGCATACCGGCGAGCGGTCGGCGGAGCAGGTGCCGGCACGCGCCACTGCGGCGGCGG
>CAYFXT010000049.1:2888-14087 GCA_964346995.1 uncultured Spirochaetaceae bacterium
GGGTGCGCGGCTCGGCATCGTGAGCGCGGGCTTCTGCACCAGCAAGCTGAACGACGTGATCGGCGCCGCCGCGGCTGTGGGCGGCGCCGAAGTCGGCCTATTGGCGCTGGGAGGCATCTATCCGCTCCCCGTGGCGCCGCTGAGTGCTTTCCTTGCGACGCACGACGAGGTACTGGTGCTGGAGGAGAACGAGCCCTACCTGGAGCAGCGCATCGCCGCTCTCACACACGCCGAACGGCTTGCGGCGCGGGTGCGTGGCAAGCTGACCGGTGACGTGGCGCGTTGCGGCGAGTTGTACCGCTGGCAGATCGCGGCCGCGGTGCGCCGCTTCGCCCCTCGGGTGGCGGTGGCGGCGACCTATACCGAGGCCGACGAGGCGGCGGAGCGCCCGCCGCGGCGCAATCACTGCGCGGGCTGCCCGTTCGACAAGCTGATCGACGCGGTGCAGACGTGGCTGGCGAACAGTGGCCGCGACGCCTGGCTGGTGGCCGACCCGGGGTGTCTGGCCGCCGAAGCGCCGCGCCTCGGCGCCAAGTATGCGATCGGCTCGGCGGCAGCGGTGGCGCACGGCCTGCAGCACGCCGGCCAGGATGCGGTGGCGCTGTTCGGCGATTCGGCTTTCTTCCACGCGGCGCTGCCGGCGCTGTGCAACGCATACACCCAGGGCGCCAATCTGGCGGTCATCGTCGTCGACAATGCCGGTGCGGTAACCACCGGGCGCCAGCCGCATCCCGGCAGCGGACGGTCCGCGCTGGGGACGCCCGCACCGCGCCTCGACATGCTCACCCTGGCGCGCGCCTGCGGCGCCAGGGAGGCCGCGCAGGCCGATCTGGAGGAACTTCCGAGCGCGCTGCCGGCGGCACTCGACGGGCCCGGTCTGCGCGTGCTGGTAGTGGACGCCCCGTGCCATACGGTGTGACCGTGAAGCATGGCCATGCGATGTGACATTTGGCGATTCAGGTCAGGTCGGCGATATTGGGCAGGTGATGTACAGCGCTATCCTGACGGTCCACTCCTACCTGCGCTACGTGGTGCTGCTCCTGGTTGTCCTGGTAGTGCTCCGCTACGTGGCAGGGTTGCTGAGCTCGCGCGCGTGGAATGACGGTGACGAGGGGATCGGACGGTGGATGATCCGCGTGTGGGACCTGCAATTCCTGCTCGGGCTGGTGCTCTACTTCCTCAGTCCCATCGTGCAGTTCGGCTTTGCCAACTTCGGCGAGGCGATGGGCGACGTGCAACTGCGCCAGTTCCTGATCGAGCATCCGCTGCTCAATCTGCTGGCCATCGGGGTACTGCACGTGGGCTGGGTCCGGTCCGGCAAGGCCGCCGACGACCGTGGCCGGATGGTGCGTGCGCTGGTGTTCGTCGCCATCGCCGCGCTGCTGGTGTTGCTGTCGATCCCCTGGTCAGGCCGGCCGCTGCTGCGCACCACCGACGCCCTGCCGCCGATCTTCTGATTCACAAGTGCTCCCGAGGATAACGCCCACGTCGCGGCCCGTTCGCTGCCTTGGCAGGGTCACGCTTCGCTCTGCTGCCGGTGCCCGTCCGCGGCCCTCCCGAGGCAATCGGCACGGGTTACGCCCCCCCCCCCGACAAGGCGCATGGTGCGCGCACGCTGGCGAGGCTGCCGCTGCGCCCGGCAGGACCACGTCCGCCGCCACTTCGTAAACGCCCGAAGGGCATGCCGGCTGGCGCGCACCGGCGGCCTCGCTTCCAGTAGCTCCGCTCGCCGTGCAGCGCCACCACCGGCAGGCGTGCCGCGGTCATGCGGCGACACAGGGTTCGCACGCTGAAGTGCGACTTCGGATCGGTCAGCTTCCGCTGACCGACGTGACGCGGGCGAACAGTCGATCGATGCGCGCCATGGCGACAGCGGACAGGGGGCCGCGCCCGAAAGAAGCGACGTTGTCACGCAGGTGGTCGACGTTGCCGGTGCCCGACAGCACCGTACTGACGCCCGGCTGGTCGCGGCAGTAGCGGTAGGCGGCGTCGGCGAGATCCTCGGTCTCGGCGGCGAGGAAGCCCAAGGGATCGGTAGCGGTGGCGAGTTGCCGGTCCACCTCGCCTCGGTCGGCGAGTTCGGCGAGCAGTTCGCGCAGCCGCTGCGGACGGCTGAAGGCGCGCCGCACGGCGAACATGATCATGGTCCCGATTTCGCGCTCGGCGGCCACGCGCAGCACCGTGTCGCGGGCGGTCTGGTTGAGCATGCTGAAGCCCACCATGATCACGTCGAACAAGCCGTCGTCGAGGACGCCGCGCAGCATGAGGTGCTCGGTGTCGCTGCCGAACCGCTCGGTGATGCCGGGAAAGCGCACCTTGCCCGCCTCCTTGAGGCGTTGCAGCGCGGGCATCATCTCCTCTCTGACGTGCGCGTACTGCTCGGCGCTGACGCCGTGCAGATGGTAGATGTCGATGTAGTCGGTGTCGAGGCGGCGCAGACTGGCCTCCACCGCGGCCTCCAGCTCGACGCCGGTCAGCAGTCGGCCGCCTTCGTCGGCGCCGAGCCCGCGCTTGCTCGACAGCACCACCTGGTCGCGCTTGCGCCCGCGCAACCCGGCCGCCACCAGCGGCTCGGTGCGATACGCGGTGGCAGTGTCGATGATGTTCACCCCCGCGTCGATCGCCGCCTGCACCACGGCTGCGGATTGCTCGGTCGTGCGGCCCGTGCTCAATCCCAGCCGGCTCGGTCCGCCGCAGCCGAGCGCCATCACGCTCACCTCGAGACCGGTGCGGCCCAGTTGCCGATACTCCATCTGTTGCCCCCATTGCCGCGCGTGGGCTGCCCGGATACTGTGCCGTGGGCGTCCCGGCCATCGCAGTGCTGGCCATCCCCGTACTGCGGCCATCGCCATACTGCATTGTGCATCGGCGCGCCCGATGCTACCACCCGCATATCCAAGGAGCCGACATGAGCGCTACTTCCGCCCTCCTGCAATTCCGAGCCGAGATGCTCCGCATCCACTCCATCAACATGACCTCCGCGGCCGCTTCCGGCCACCCCACCACCTGCATGTCTGCCGCCGAAATCATGAGCGTGCTGTTCTTCGACGAGATGCGCTACGACCCGGGCAACCCCGATTCGTTCGCCAACGACGAGTTCGTGCTCTCCAAGGGGCACGCCGCGCCGGTCTTGTATGCCGCGTACGCCGAGGCGGGAACGATTCCGGTGGCCGAGTTGCAGGAGCTGCGCAACTTCGACAGCCGTCTGGAGGGACATCCCATACCGGGCCGGGCCCCGGGCGTGCGTGTCGCCACCGGGTCGCTGGGCCAGGGGCTGGCGGCCGCGATCGGCATGGCGCTGGCGATCAACCACGACGACGGCGACCAGCGCGTGTACGTGCTGCTCGGTGACGGCGAGATGGCGGAGGGCTCGGTGTGGGAGGCGATGAATCTGGCGCCCCATCTCGGCGTGAGCAACCTGTGCGCGATCCTGGACATGAACCGTCTCGGCCAGAGCGACCCGACGCTGTTCGAATGGGACGGCGCCGGTTATGCCGCCAAGGCGGCGGCGTTCGGCTGGGACGTGCACGAGTGCGACGGCCACGACGTCGCCGCGCTGCAGGCCGCCTTCGCTGCCGTACGCGCTTCCGACCGGCCCGGCTTCATCGTCGCGCGCACCGTCAAGGGCAAGGGCGTGAGCTTCCTGGAGGACCACGAGGCGATGCACGGCAAGGCGGTGCCGGACGATCGGCGCGCTGGCGGAGGTGGAGACGCGCATCGCGGCCGCCGGCACGTCGGATCCGGCTGCCACCGGTGCGGCTCCTGCCGCCGCGGCTCCCGCCCCGGCGCGCAGTTCGCTCGCCGTAACCACCAGCTATGAAACGGGTCAGAAGATCGCCACCCGCAAGGCGTACGGCGCCGCGCTGGCCAAGCTGGGCGCCGCCGACCCCGACATGTTCGTGCTCGACGCCGACGTCAAGAACTCCACCTTCACCGACGCTTTCTTCGGGGCCTTTCCCGAGCGCAGCGTGGAGTGCTTCATCGCCGAGCAGAACCTGATCGGCATTGCCACCGGCCTGCAGGCACGCGGCAAGCGCGCGTTCGCGGCCACCTTCGCCGCGTTCCTGGCGCGCGCTTACGACCAGATCCGCATGGCCGCCCACTCGCACGCCAACCTGAAGCTGGCCGGCTCCCACACCGGCGTGTCGATCGGGGAGGATGGCGCGTCGCAGATGGGGCTGGAGGACGTAGCGATGCTGCGCGCGGTGCTCGGCAGCGCCGTGTTCTGCCCGGCCGACGGCGTGGCGGCGGAAAAGCTGACCTGCGTGAGCGCCAACTACGACGGCGTCTCCTACGTGCGTACCTCACGCCCCGACGTGGCGGTCATCTATGGTAACGACGAGGAGTTCACCCTGGGTGGCAGCAAGGTGCTGCGCCGCGAAGCGGACGATCGGGTGACCCTGGTCGGGGCAGGCGTGACCGTGCACGAGGCGCTGGCGGCTGCCGACCTGCTGGCGGCGGAGGGAATCTCGGCGCGCGTGATCGACTGCTACTCGATCAAGCCGCTCGACCAGGCCACGCTGCGCGCAGCCGCCGCCGAGACCGCGATGATCGTGACCGCCGAGGACCACTATCCCGAGGGCGGCCTGGGCGAGGCGGTGGCCGCCGCGGTCAGCGGCGCCGGGGCGCCGGTGCACGTGCTGGCGGTGCGACGCACGCCGCATTCCGGCAAGGGCGCCGAGCTGCTCGCCGAGCAGGGCCTGGACGCCGCCGGCATCGCTGCCGCCGCCAGGAGTGCGATCGCATAGGAGGCCGACTGCGGTGGAGCGCTGAGGTACCGAGATGCCGGACGGGTGCGATCGCATAGGACGCTGTCGAGACTTGCGTCAGACCGGCCGAGACGTCCCGTCGCTCGCAAAACGGCACCGGCCGTCAGGTGCTGCGCAGGGCAGTGCGGAGGGCGTCGAGGTCGAGCTCGACCGCGGCGCAAGGCATGCCGATCGACCAGTGCTCCAACACGGCGGGATGCAACTCGCCGAGCACGCCGACGTCGGTCCAGCCGCGCTCGCCGCCGAACGCGGCTGGGGCGGACGCATCGACGCGGGCGGCGCGGCCAGGGATGAAGCGCGGGTCGTCCAGCTCGACCAGACGATGCTCGGCGCCGAGGTAGAACAGCAGCGCGGCGAGGTGGGCACTGGCGTCGTTGAATCCGGCGGCGTGGCCCGCCACCAGCAAAGTGCAGGCATCGACGGTGCGGGAGCCGGTAGGGTCGGCGGCGTCCGGTAGCGCGATCTTGCCCACTTCGCACATGTGGTGCGGGTAGGCGGCATTCCGGGAACTCATTTCGGCAGCCAGCAGGCAGGGAATGATCGAGTCGCGCACCACGGCGTAGTTCTCGGTCATCGGATTGGCCACCTCCACCAGGGCACGGTTGGGTGCGTTCATTCGCTCGGTGTAGTCGCGGCGAGCGCCCAGGTAGTTGAAGATCATCTCCTGATAGCCGAGGCCCACCAGCACGTCGCGGGCGGCGCGGTTGAACCGGGTCGCCGCACTCAGGTTACCGGTCGTGAACTCGTCCGGCAGTTCCGGTTCGAAGTTGTCGAGGCCGCGCCCGATGGCGATCTCCTCCACCACGTCGACGGCGTGCAGGAAGTCGTTGCGGTAGGGCGGCGGCGTGACCACCAGGGTGGATCCCGCGATGCGCGCGCGGCTGCCCATGCGTTGCACCAGACGCTTCCCCTCCGCGGGAGCGATCGATTCGCCGAGCAGGCGTTCGGCGCTGGCCAGCTCGATGGTGGTCTCGGCCTGGAAGTAGTGCGGCGTCACCAGGTCGCGGCCGTGGCCGGTGTCGTAGGGGTAGCGAATCAGCACCGGGTGGATGGCGTAGCCGGCGTCGGCCAGATCGCACGCCGCGATCGACGCCGCCAGCAATAGCGTCTCCAGGTGCGGGCCGGTGAGCTCCACGAAGAAGTGGTCGTCACCCACCATCACGTTGCCCAGGCCCGCACTGTTGATGACCGGCGGGAATGACAGCGCGGCGCCGGCGGCATCCTCCAGGTAGGGAAAGGCCGGCTGCCTGCGCACGATGTGGCCGTACTCCTTCCCCTTGGGATGCTGGTCGAGAATCTCGGTCAGCGACAGCTCGTGCTCGAAGCCGAGCGGCACGAAGCGGGTATCCGGCGCTGCGGCGCGGTAGCGCACCGGCCACTCGATGGCTCCGGCGCGGTACAGTCCCATGGCGATGGCGCGGCGGCGCTGACCGTAGCTGTCGGACAGCTTCTCCTGCGACTGGATCAGTTCCAGCAACAGCGGCTCGCCGACCGGCGGCCCGGAGGCGGCGAACGCTGCGATGCAGGGGCGGATCTTCTCCAGCGCCGCGTCCACCTCGACCACCCGCTCACCGGTATCGGGCTGCGCCGCTCCGGGGGCCGCGAACGGGTACACTGGCAACTCGGCGCCCCGATAGCAGCGCAGGTGGCGCGCCAAGCCGGCGGTGGACCACAGGTCGGGGCGGCTGGTGTCCTTGAGCTCCACCCGGCGCACGCCGGTGGCGGGGTCGTAGCCCTCCACCTCCGCCTTGGCGGTGGACAGCAGACGCTCCAGTTCATCGGGTGCGGGAATATCTCCCAGCAGTTCGGCGAGCAGTTCGTCGCGTACGTCAATCGTCGGCATCGGTCCTCGCGCTCACTGCGCCACGCGGCGGCGTACCTGGTCCAGATCGGGCGAGAACAGGTCACGGATGTCGTCGATGCCCAGCGACATCATCGCCATGCGGTCGATGCCCAGGCCCCATGCCAGGACCGGCACGTCGACGCCGAGCGGGCGGGTCACCTCGGGGCGGAAGATCCCCGATCCGCCCAGCTCGATCCAGCCCACCGTGGGATGGCGGATGAATACCTCCACGGACGGCTCGGTGAACGGGAAGTAGGCGGGTTCGTAGCGCACGTCGGCACTCGCCGCCCCGGCCACCTCCTCGGCGAACAGCTTCAGCAGCCCGAGCAGGGTCTTCAGGTTGACGTGCTCACCGAGCACGATGCCCTCGGTCTGGTAGAAGTCGGCCAAGTGGGAGGCGTCCACCTCGTCGGGCCGGAAACAGCGCATGATGCCGAAGTACTTGCCCGGCACCTTGGCGCGGGTGAGCGTCTTGGCGGACACCACGGTACCATGGCTGCGCAGGATGGTACGGCGGGCGAAGTCGCGGTCGAAGCGGTACCCCCAGCCGCGGCTGCCGGTCTGCCAGCCGTCCGTGTGGGTGGCCGCGACGCGCCGCAGGTACGGCTCGGGCAGATGGCGGGCGTGGCGCGGCTCTTTGATGAAGTAGACGTCATGCTCTTCGCGGGCAGCGTGGAACTGTGGCATGAACAGGGCGTCCAGGCACCAGAAGTTGGTCTCGATCAGCGGCCCGTCGAACTCCTCGAAGCCGAGGGCGGTAAGCTGGTCACGCACCCGGTCCAGGTAGGCGGTGTACGGATTGCGCCGCCCGAGCAGCACGCGTCCCGGCGGCGAATTGACATTGTAGCGGCGGAACTGCACCTCGCGCCAGGAGCCGTCGGCGAGCATGGCGGGGGTCAACGCCCCCACCTCTACGCCGCTCATGCCAGCTTTCGCGGCCTCGTCCCGCACCTCGCGGCCTCCGGCAGTGAGCACGTAGCTGACCGTCTCGGTCTCGGTGGCGCGGAACACCCCGCGTGCGGTGCTCCGTTTGCGGCTCAGCGCCGCCGCCTGCGCCCGTTCGGCCTCGGTCAACGCCTCCGCCATCATCGAGCCGCCGCCGGCCAGCCGCTCCAGCAGCCCGCGCACCAACGTCACCCGCGCACTCGCTCCGCCGGCGGCGCTCACCCGCTTGGCGCTGTCCATCGCCAGCACACCCTCGCGCGCCAGGGCGCCGTACGCCGAGCCCACGTCGCGTTGCTCCAGCCCCAGCCGGGAAGCGATCTCCGGCATGCGCAACGGGCCGTCGCTGCGCAACAGAGCCACGATGCGCTCCTCCGGCAAGCCGTCGCGCCGGTACTGCTCGCCCAGGTCGGTCAGCTCGTAGCGCACCTCCCGGACCCGTTTCCGCTCCGCGATCAACCCCTTGCCCGCAAGCCAACTGAACGCCTGGTTGCACTGGCCCAGGTTCAGACCGGCGGCCGCCATCAGATCGGCGCCCGTGAACGGCGCCTCCTCGGCGGCGGCGCGCAGGGTACGGACTTCCAGCGGATGAAGCTGTTCGACGGCGTTCGTGGCAGAGGTTCGCAAAGACGGTTCCAGGAAAGATCACGGGCCGCTCCGAAGAGCAGCTCTGAGCCGACAGCACGCTGGCGGCGGGTAGCTTTCCCGGGAATCTAATACGAGATCGACGCACCCTGCAATTGCCCCGCGGGTGTATTCCCGGGACGATCCCCATGCCGATAGCCAGATGAGCGACCCCGACGCTGACCCGGTGCCAGAGCCGTCGGTGCCGCAAAGTACTCCCCCGGATCGCTCGAACGGCGAACGAGAGCCCACGATTGCGCAGCGTGGAATAGTCCTGGACGTACCCGGGCCCGCCGCAATCCGGCAGGCTCCCACAGGTTGACCGGCAGTGGGTTACCGGCCGCGGCTGGAGTGGTACATGCCCAGGAGCCGGTAGCTGGCCGAGGCCGCCCGCACCTGCTCCATGGCGCGTTCGAACAGCTCGCGCTCGGCGGGCACGTCCAGATCGACGTAGAACATGTACTCCCAGGGGCTGCCGGGAATCGGCCGCGACTCCAGTTTCTTCATGTTGAGGGTGTGATCGGCCAGCACCTGCAGCACGCGAAACAGGCTGCCGGGTTCATCGCGCGCCGAGAATACGATCGAGGCGCGGGTAGGGTCGGATACCGTGGCGTGGTCATCGCGCGCCAGCGCCACGAAGCGGGTGTAGTTCTGTATGTTGGTCTCCACGCCTTCGGCCAGGATCTCCATACCGTGCTCGCGCGCTGCCGCGGCGCCCGCCAGCGCCGCCTCGGTGACATCACCGGCGCGTGCCACCTGCGCCACCGCACCCGCGGTGTCGTAGAATGGCACCTCTTCCCATTCCGGGAACCCGGCCAGGAAGCGGGCGCACTGCGCCAGGCCCTGAGGGTGGGACAGCACGCGCCGGATGTGCGCGGTGGAAGACCCCGGTGGCGCGATCAGGCACCACCGGATGCGGATGGTGATCTCGCCGACAATGCGCACGTCGGGGTATTGCATCAGCAGGTCGTAGTTCTGGTGGATCGAGCCGGTCAGGGAGTTCTCGACCGGCAGCATTCCGTAATCCACCGAGCCATCGAGCACCATGCGGAACACGTCCTGAAATTCGCGGCCCGGTACCGTCCGCGGCCTGGAGAAATACTGGTAGATTGCGTTCTCGCTGTGCGCGCCACGCTCACCCTGAAACGCGACGCTGACCGTCTCGGCGGCCGGCGTTGCCACCGCCTGCCGCCATGGCCGGTCGGTACGTGGCAGCCGCAGGACTTCCTTGCCGAGCACCGGGGCGAGCCGTTCGATGTCGCGCATCAGTTTCTCGAACTGGCCGGGATAGAGCGACTGCGGTCCGTCGGAGCGCGCCGATTCGGGGTCGGGGTGTACCTCCACGAGGATGCCGTCGGCGCCGGCGGCCACGGCGGCCAGTGCCATCGGCTGGACCTGGTCGCGGCGGCCGGTGCCGTGGCTGGGATCGACCAGGATCGGCAGGTGGCTGAGCTTCTTGACCACCGGGATCGCCGACAGATCGAGGGTGTTGCGGGTGTAGGTCTCGAACGTCCGAATGCCGCGTTCACAGAGAATCACCGAATCGGTGCCGTGCGCGATCAGGTACTCCGCCGACATCAGGAGGTCCTCGATGGTGGCCGCCAGGCCGCGTTTGAGCAGAACCGGTTTGCCGAGCGCCCCGACTCGCTTGAGCAATTCGAAGTTCTGCATGTTGCGCGCGCCGATCTGCAGCACGTCCACACAGTCGGCGAGCATCGGCAGGTACTCCGCCGCCACCACCTCGGAAACGATCGGCATGGCGTAGCGCTCGCCCGCTTCCCTGAGCAGCTCTACGCCGGGCTTGCCAAGGCCCTGAAACGAATAGGGAGAGGTGCGCGGCTTGAACGCACCGCCGCGCAACCCGACGGCGCCCGATTCGCGAAGCTGTGCGGCGACCTCGAAGATCTGCTCGCGCGACTCTACCGCACAGGGGCCGGCGATCACCGCCAGCCGCCCGCCGCCCACCTTGATCGGCCCGACGGAGATTTCGGTTTCGGTGCCCTTGAACTCGCGCGAGGCGAGCTTGTAAGGCTGCCTGAGGGGAACAACCTGAGATACACCCGGCAACATCTCGATCTGGCGTTGGTCGAGCGGGTCGCCGCCGACAGCTCCGATGATCGGTTCCCCGTCCTGGAGTACCTCGTGAATCTGGTAGCCGTGCCCGGTCAGGAATTCGTGCACCACGCACTTGCGTTGAGAGGTGATGTCGCGATCGAGGACGACGACCATGGCAGACACTACGGAGAGCGGTTCTCGCGTGTCAAGGAGCCTGCCGGATTGGTAGTGTACCAGTTTACTTTCAAGATTCCTTCGGCTTCCTGGGCCGGTACTTTCGGGCGTACTTGACGGCAGGAGCACGTTCGTCGATCAACTCCACCAACTGCTCCAGTGAGGCAGGACGGTCGGTGAGACCGGCTGCCATTGCGGGGGTGATCCGATTGTTGCTCTTCGTTCGTACCGAACCGTGCGGCTTCACCCAGTTGTAGACGTGGAAGTAGATGGCAAGCATCGCACAATGCTTGTCGAGCTTCTTGGAGAACGCATTCGTCAGCCGAGTGAACCTACGCATGCCCATCCGCATCGACAAGTTGTGCCGCTCCACGTAGCTTGTATTCGCAGTATCAAGGTCCGGTGATCCCTGTACTACGACCTTTTCTATTCCTGTGCACGTCGCCGGGCTGTACTTACGATCGTCATGGTCGGCGCTCTTACCGTACTCCTTGATGATCTGAGCGAAATCCACGTCGCCGGCAAATGCCTCGTCTACGGCATCACGGTATGCCTTCAACCCGTCCGTACTGATCTGCGGTCGTTCGGTAATCCTTTGCCGAAGATCGTCCATGAACTCCAACGCGGTATTGCCGTCGCGTGGTCCGATAACATAGCTGATAATCATTTTGCTATCGGCATCCAATGCGGTAAACGTCCAAGTATCGCCGGCCTCGGGTGGAGCAGACTTAGCGAACTTGACATGTGACTGCTTGGCGTAGATGAACGACCAGATTTCGTCACACTGGATTT
>CAYFXT010000050.1:0-877 GCA_964346995.1 uncultured Spirochaetaceae bacterium
GTACGAAGTAGCGTTGCACGAACGGGTAGGCGAGCAGAATCGGGCCGATCGAGATCAACACCGTGGCTGCCTTGATCGACTCCGGCACCACCGACTCTGCGCCGGCCACCGAGTCGTTGTTCTCGCCCAGAAACGCCGAATCATCCTGCTCGATGATCACCCTGCGCAGTACGAGCTGCAGCACCGTCTTGGTCTCGTCACGGATGAAGATCAGGGCGTCGAACCAGGAGTTCCAGTGCTGCACCGCCACCCACAGCCCGATGGTAGCCATGATCGGCACCGACAGCGGGATGATGATCTGGATCAGAATTCGGAAGAACGAGGCACCGTCGATCATGGCCGACTCTTCCAGGGAGTCAGGGATGGTCATGATGAAGTTGCGCATGATCAGCAGGTTGTAGGTGCCCAGCAGGATCGGGAAGATCAGCGCCGCGCGGGTGTCCAGCATGCCCAGGCTGCGCACCAGCAGATAGCGCGGAATCAACCCTCCCGAGAAAAACATCGGAATCAGAAAGAAGATGGTGAGGTAGTTGCGCAGCGGCAGCTTGCGCTTGGCCAGCGGGTAGGCGGTGCAGAACGAGAAGAACACCGCCAGCACCGTCCCGACAACGGTGCGGAACACGGTGTTGACGTAGCCATAGTAGATCAGCCGCGACGAGAACGCCACCCGGTACGCCTCCAGCGTCACCTCCTCGGGCCACAGCTTGATGCCCCAGCTAGAGGCCAGCAGCCCCGGCAGCAGCGACACCACCGCTGTCTCCCAGAACGGGTAGATCATCAGCGCCGAGAACACGATCAGGAACAGGTAGTTGCCAAGGTCGAACAGCCGGTCCGGAGTCAGGCGCCCGCGCGCCGCCGCTACCACGCCGCCCTGCCC
>CAYFXT010000050.1:887-14043 GCA_964346995.1 uncultured Spirochaetaceae bacterium
GCCCCGAGCCACCCTGCCCGCGCCCCCGCTCCTACCAGATACCATATTCGGAGAACCGGTTCACGATGGCGTTGGTGAACAGCAGCATCAGCAGGCCGAGCACGTTCTTGAACAGGCCGATAGCGGTGGAGTAGCTGTAGTCGAACTCCACCAGGCCGATGCGGTAGACGTAGGTGTCGATGATGTCGCCCACCTCGTAGGTGATCGGGTTGTAGAGGTTGAAGATCTCCTCGAAGCCGGCATTCATCAGGAACCCGACCCGCAGGATGAACAGGATCACGATCACCGGCGCCAGCGAGGGCAGGGTGATGGATATGGCCTGCCGGAAGCGCCCGGCTCCGTCCACCGTAGCCGCCTCGTAGAGCTGGGGATCGATCGAGGAGATGGCGGCCAGGTAGATGATCGAGCCCCAACCCACGTCCTTCCAGATGTTGGCCGCCACGATCATCGGGCGGAAGAAGCCTGGCTCGATCATGAAGTTGACCGGCTCCAGCCCGACCAGCGTCAGCAGGTAGTTGACTACCCCGCTGGTGGGGGAGAGGAGCTGGCGGATCAGAGCCGCGATCACCACCCAGCTTATGAAGTGCGGCAGGTAGGAGATGGTCTGCACCACCTTCTTGAAGTGGCGCACGCGCACCTCGTTGAGCAGCAGCGCCAGGATGATCGGGGCGGGGAAGCCGAAGATGATCTTGTAGAACGAGATCAGCAGCGTGTTGCGGAACACGTTCAGGAACTGCGGACTGCGGAACAGGCGCTCGAAGTTGTCCAGACCCACCCACGGGCTGCCCAGGATGCCCTGCAGGATGCGATACTTCTTGAAGGCGATGATCACCCCGTACATGGGGTAGTACTCGAAGATCAGGAACCAGACGACGGCCGGCAGCAGCATGATGAACATGCCGCGATACAGGAGCATGGAGCGCCACAGCCCACGCCTGGCCAGATCGACGGTATCGGTTGCCGAATGGATGTTGCCCACCGAACGAGTGCCTCGGAAACGACATTATCGCACTGCGGTAACGGGGTGTAAACTTCGCCGCGATGAGCCACAGGGCGATCCCATGCTAACGGCAGAGGAGCGCCGCGACGCTGCCCCGGGTGCCAGAGCCCGTCGGTGCCGCACAGCGGTCCCGGATCGCTCGAACGGCGAACGATAGCTCACGATTGCGTAGCGTGGGATAGTCCTGGATGAGCCGGGTGAGCGCGATCGGCCGCGAGCGGACAATGCGGAGCGGTCACGTGGTGCATTCCCGCCAGTGGTAGAACGCTCACACGCGGGTCGGCTCGTCCCGGTGGCGGCCCGGTCACGCTGTGGGCGAGGCAGGCAGAGCGCTTCCACCGTGACGGTTCCTCGTCCCGTACGAGGCGCTGCCCGGCCCGCCATGGGATACGGTCCGCACGCCGCCACCAGCCCCGACACTCTGCCGAACTGGGGCCAAGCCCCCCCACGATTATTTGCGGATACGCGCCAAGTGAGGCGTCTACCGCCGCGCCACGCGGTAACCGACCGCGGCCGCGCCACTTGAGCAACGGATCCTCGGCTTCGCGTTTTCTCAGGTGGTGGCCATCAGGCGCTCGTACTCAATATCGGAGGAACGCTCGACGCCGTACTTTTCTGCCCATTCTCTGAGTGCCCACGGGTCAACTATCGTACTCGGATTCTTGTTTCCACCGACAAGCTGCCGCGCGATCGGGTCGGTGACCTTTTCCAACAGCCAATCCGGTTGCACATCGTAGTCGAGCGGACTGATCCAGCCATACGAGTATCCCATCATCAGGCACTTTCTGGGGACATCGGTCCGATTGAGCCCGATACGATGGAACGTACGGCTCTCGAACAGGAAGGCATCACCGGCCCGCAACTCGAGCTCCACGGCGCCATCCGGATCGTTCTCTCCCTTGGCGATCTGGAGGCGCCGCGTATAGTTGTTGCTGCCGGGCAGAAGGATCGTATTCCCGCTGAGTGGAGTGGTGTCGGTAAGCTGATAGGCAATCTTGATCAGCAGACGCGGGTAGCGGTGTGGGCCGAGATCGAAGGGACTCTCCATGAAATCCCGGTGCCAATTCCTCGACGGTTCGGCTTCCGGAGGGTCCGGGTAGTTGTAAATGAGATGTGATTTGGCAAGACGAATGTCGTAGCTCAGCAGTTGGACAACCAGCGGCACCGTTGTTTCCCACGTAAGCAGGGACAGGAAGATATCATCCTCGGGAAGGACGTTGTCCAAACTGGTACGCCGGGAGCCATCATCCCTGTTCTTCTCCGCGATCCTGTCACATGCCGCCGTGACGCGCTCCAGCATGTCGGCGTCCAACGCATTGCGCACGACCATGTATCCGTTCCGGTCGAAGAACTCCCGCTGCTCGGCCTCAAGTCTGATGAATTTCATCTGCCGCTATTTCTGCCCTGAAACGTGTTCCGTAGTCAAGTGCAGGCCGCGTAGCGGGTGCATTCTCGCCAAGTGGTAGAAGCGCTCACGCGGGTCGGCTCGTCCCGTGGTGGCATCTGCCCGTACTGTTACCACAGACGGGGAATGCATCCTCGCGGAGCTCTTGCGCAGCCCGCTCACCGTCGCACCAGGGCGATCCCATGCTGACGGCCAGAGGAGCGCCCCCGACGCTGACCCGGGTGCCAGAGCCCGTCGGTGCCGCACAGCGGTCCCCGGATCGCTCGAACGGCGAACGATAGCCCACGATTTGCGTAGCGTGGGATGGTCCTGCCGTCGCACCGGCGTCACGTGACAGCCAGCAGGTTCGGCTGCTAACCTGTGGACGCAAATGAGAGCGGCGCTGACATTCGGACCCGGCGACATACGCGTGGAATCCGTCGCCGACCCCGTGCCGGATTCCGGAGAAGTGCTCGTCAAGGTCGGCTCCTGCGGGATCTGTGGTGGTGATTACAGCGGCCATAAGCGGGGCGCGAGCAAGCTGGCGTACCGCCGGGAGCCGACGATCGCGGGGCATGAAGTGGCGGGCACCGTCACAGCGCACGGAGAGGGAGTTCAGGGTTTGCCGGTCGGCAGCCGGGTGGCAGTAAGCCCGAATCGTCCTTGCAGGCGGTGTCGGCCCTGCCATCAGGGAATGCCTCACCTCTGTGAGAATCGTATCCCACACCCGCGCCACAAGGGAGGAGGATTCGCCGAATACACCGCCATCCTTCCGGAACAGTGCTACCTCATCGACGATGGAACCAGCATGATCGAAGCCGCTGTCGCTGAACCCCTCGCCTGCTGTCTGCATTCGACGAGGCGTATTCATGTCCGTCAGGGAAACAGTGTCGCAATCCTCGGTGGCGGATTGAATGCACAGCTCTTCCTGCAGGTGACCCGCCTGAAGGGAGCCCGACGGGTGGTTCTGATCGACAGCATCGAAGAGAGACTGAAGATGGCGTCGACCCTGGGTGCGGACGAAGTCATCGACTGTTCCACCATGTCGTTCGAGAAAATCGAACGACAGTTCCCGCGCGGAGCCGATGTCGTGATCAACACGCGGGGATCGATGGAATTCACCGAACTGGCCTTCAGACTCTGTGCAACAGGGGCACGTCTTCTGTGCTACGGCGTCTCGAGCGCGGGACAGACCGTTCCTGTCGAACCGCACGTCATCTGGCGCAAGGAGATTCAGTTGATCGGTGGGCGTTCCTACAACAATACGTTCCGCGCCGCGTTGGACCTCATCAATTCGCGGCGGATTCAGGTCGCCCCCCTCGTCACGCGCACCGTGAACCTGGAGCGCTACGCGGAAGTGGTCGCCTCTCCCTCCGGCAATCACATCAAGACCGTTGTGGTCCCCGATCAGGTGGAGGTGGAGGCCCGCTCAGGTGCCGGGTGATGTCCGCCTGAGTCCGGGAGTGTGCTCGACACTGCGGACGGTGCCGTCGCGGTTGAAGGTGTAGGTGACGTTGGCCCACACGACGCGGCGCATGAACAGGGAGTGCGCAGCTCCCCACAGCGCCACCAGGGCCACCAGGGGCATCAGCAATACCCAGCGACGGCGCGGGAACGTGAGCGGGCGGCAGCGCGGTGCGGTACACAGGAGCGGCGAAACCAGAACCGCCGCGACCAGGCCGCCGGCGGCCAGAACGGGCAACGCGCCGGCGGCACCGCTGCCGAGGACCGCCAGGATCAGTTCCACCGCGGCGCCGGTGAGCGCCGCGGTCAGCGCCAGGAGCGCCGCCATGGCGGCAACCCACGATCCCGGCGTGTGGATGCGGGTGTAGAATACCTGGCGGCTGAACCAGTCCAGCAGCTCCGGGAACAGCGCGATCGCGTCTTCGGTCGGCGACACGCACTGCGGCACGAACACGCGCCGCGCGCGGTAGCGGGACAGCAGCCTCTGCAACGCCAGATCGTCGGACAGGCGGGGGCGCCAGTAGGCGGCGATCGCGAAACGCTGCCAGTCATCGCGACGGATCGCCCAGGTGCCGCCCCATACCGCTCGCGAAGTGGGCCAGGCGGCCAGCGCCGCCATGTGTGCCGACAGCACCGTGTGCACCTGCGCGGCGAGGGTTGCCGCCTTCGGAGCGAGCCAGCGATAGCCGGTGGTGACGGTGACCCCCGGCGCCAGCAACGCACCCACCAGGTGGCGCAGCAGATCAGGATGCGGTTCGATGTCGGCATCGCAGAACGCGAATACCTCGGCCTGCGGCGGAGCCGCCGCCACGGCGGCGAGCAGGTTGTGGACCTTCTGGGAGCCGACTTCGGTCAGTCCGGCGACGACATGCCGGATGTGATCATGACCTGCGGCCACGGCGGCGATCAGGGATGCCGCGGGATCGCGCTCGCTCTCGGTCACGAAGGTCACCGCCAGCGGGCGATAGCGCTGGGCGGCAAAGGCGGCCAGATGGCGCTCCAGGTGCGGGCCGGCTCCCTTGCAGGGGACGATCAGGTGCACCACCGGAGCCGGCTGATCGCGCCGGGACGGTGTCCGCAAGCGCCTGCTGCACCACCAGCTCACCGCCGCGGGAGCGACCTGGAGCGCACCGAGGGCGGCGAACAGCAGCGTCCGCGCCAGCTCCCAGGCGGTCACGGCGGTGCGTTTTCCGGCAGCTCGGCCAACCACTGCGCCAGCGCCTTGTCAGGACGCGACAGTTCCTCTAGAGAGGTGTAGTAATAGCGCTCCCAGCCGCGCTCCGGGAGCCCCGCGAACAGCATGAGGTTGAGCGGATAGCGCTCGCTGTCGGTGCAGCGCCGGAAGTCGTCGCGGAACAGGAACGTCGGGATCCCGCGGGCGATGGCGACACCCAACTCCACCATCACGCCCTCGTCGGGCGGAGTACCGTTCACGATGGCGAAGATGGCGTCGCAGTTGCTGACGTCGGCCAGGTCGCTCCGCGCAACCCGGTACGCCCAGCCGGGACTGGCAACGTCGACGTTGTTGCGCGCAAACGGCTCCCAGACCTCTGCCCCCAGCTTCTCCAGCCGTGTCACGAACACCGGCAGCAACTGCGCCTTCTGCTGCGCCGAAAAGCCGTACGCACTGGCCAGATAGATCCGCTTGCGTGCCATGGTCAAACCCTACCTGTCCTGGCGGGCCACGACAATGACACCATGATCAGGCTACGCTGCGATGGATGCGTGTCGACAAGCAGCGCTTGGCGCGGTTGCTCGTGGACTCCGGCGCGGTACGGTTCGGTCAGTTCACCACCAGGAGCGGGCGTATCTCCCCCTACTTCGTCAACCTCGGGGCGATTCACCGCGGCGATCAGGTTGCTGCCATGGCGGATTGCTATGCGCACGGCATTACCGAGCACTTCGGCGATGAGCGGCCCGACTGCCTGTTCGGACCAGCCTACAAGGCGATCCCCCTCGCCGTGGCCGCCGCCGTCAGCGCTTCCCGGGTACTGGGACGTCCTTTCACCTACTCCTTCAACCGCAAGGAAGCCAAGCGCCACGGCGAGTCGGGCATCCTGGTGGGCCGCGAGCCGCACGGGTCCGACCGGGTGCTGATCGTCGATGACGTGGTGACCGACGGCGGAGCCAAGCGGGAGGCGGTGGAACTGTTGCGCGCCAATTCCCCGGCCCCCATCGTCGGTCTGCTGATTGCGGTGGATCGCATGGAGCGGGGCGCCGGCGACGCAAGCGCCCTGGCGGAGTTGCAGGCGGAGTTCGACTTCCGGGCGCGCGCGTTGATCAGCATCGAGGAGCTGGTACACGTGGCGCCCGTCGCCGCGGCACATCGGGCAGCGGTCCGCCGCCATCTCGACCGCTACGGCGCCACCGGCCCGTCAGGATTTCTTGACCGCCCGCTGTAACCTTTCCCGCCGGCTGTTGTTTACCTTTTGTACATACTGGGGGGGATTGAAGATGGCGGCCCGTCGGGCTGACTGTCACGCCCCAGGTGTATCGATTCCATCCACCGGCCCCTGGGGTTTTACCTCCTTTACCCAGGGGCCTTTTTTTGTGCCCACTCGCCGAGATGGTGCATTTCCGCTCTGTGGTAGCAGTATGGGCAGGCGCCGCCACGAGGACGAGCCGACCCGCGCGTGAGCGCAACTTACCACTTGGCGGGAATGCACCCCTCGCCGGTGCTCAAGTCTCCTGGCATACCGGCTCCTGCTATACTCCCGCCACCATGCCCGTGTCATCGCAGCGAGTTGCGGCGCTCGGCGCCACCCGTCTCTACTACCTGCCGGTAACCACCCGCGTACCGCTCAAGTTCGGCCCGGAGGTCCTCACCGAAGTGATCTGTGCCCGTGCCAGTGTGGAATTGCACGGGGCCGACGACAAGACAGCCGTGGGCTGGGGCGAGACACCGCTCAACGTACAGTGGGTGTGGCCGAGCAGGCTCTCCTACGCTGAGCGGCTCACGGCGCTGCGCAGCCTGACCGAAGTGATCGCCCGTGCCTGGCCGCAGGCCGGCGAACCGGGCCATCCCCTGGAGATCGGCCATCGCTTCCTCAGCCGGCGGCTGCCGGAGCTTCTGGCCGCCGCCAACCGCGAGCGCCCGGCGGACGCCGCGATTCCGTGGCTCGCCGCCCTGGTGTGCGCGGCCGCCTTCGATCTGGCGACCCACGACGCCTACGGCAAGCTGACCGGTTGCGCGACGTTCGCCACCTACGGCCCCGACAATCTGGACAGCGACTTGGTGCAGTTCTTCGGCGACGCGACGTTCACCGGGCGTTACCCGAGCGACTACCTGACCGCGCCGAAGCGCCGGCTGGTGGCGTGGCACCTGGTGGGTGGGCTCGATCCGCTCGCTCCGGCGGACCTCACCGGCGGCGAGCCCGACGACGGCTACCCGTTGCTGTTGGAGGACTGGATCCGCACGGACGGCCTGCAAGCGCTGAAGGTGAAGCTGCGCGGCGATGACGAGGCGTGGGACTACGAGCGGCTGGTTGCGGTGGGAGCCATCGCCGCACGCCACCCGATAGCGTGGTTGTCAGCGGACTTCAATTGCACGGTCGGCGACCCGGAGTACGTGAACCGGATACTCGACCGTCTACGCGATACGGAGCCGCGCACCTACGCATCGATTCTGTACGTCGAGCAGCCTTTCCCCTACGACCTGGAGCGCCACCAGATAGACGTGCGCTCGGTGGCGGCGCGCAAGCCGCTGTTCATGGACGAAAGCGCCCACGACTGGACTCTGGTCCGCCTCGGCCGCTCGCTCGGCTGGAGCGGCGTGGCACTGAAGACCTGCAAGACGCAAACCGGTGCGATCCTCAGCCTGTGCTGGGCGCGCCAGCACGGCATGACGCTGATGGTCCAGGATCTCACCAATCCGATGCTGGCGCAGATCCCGCATCTGCAGTTGGCGGCGCACGCCGGCACCATCATGGGAGTGGAGACCAACGCCATGCAGTTCTACCCGGATGCATCGGCGGTCGAGGCGCAGGTGCACCCCGGCCTGTACCGTCGCCGCGCCGGTTGCGTGGACCTGTCCACGCTGACCGGCGCCGGTTTCGGCTATCGGGTCGACGAGATGACACGTACGCTGCCCGCTCCGGCGGTCTGAAGCCGCTCGCGAACGTAGCCGGGCGGCGCCACGGACTGACCGTGCCGATGCGAGGTCGGCGCAGGACGATGCCGGGGCATCGTGACCGTGCGGCTCAGTCGGACAGCGGCACGCCGGTGGAACCGATCGCGGACCAGGCAGCCTGCAGCCGGGCGGCGGCGGACGCCTCCTGGCGGCGCCGTTCGGACGCGTTCCAGTCGAGTTCCGCGGCCAGCAGCGCCGCCACTCGCGGCACGCTGGCGAGCGCCGCCGCGCTGTCCAGGAACGCCAGGCGCGTGCGCCGCGACAGCACGTCATCCACGGTGCACGCCGCCTCGTGGCGCGCAGCGTACACCACTTCCGCCTCCAGGTAGGGATAGCGGGTCGCCAGCCGGGCACGGTACCCGGTCTCCGCCAGGACGGCCACCTGGGCGGCACGGTCGCCGAACGACGCATCGAGGTGGCGAGCGACGTCAGCCGGCAAACCGTGCCGGTGCTGCAGGCCGGCGGCGTCCGGACGATAGCCGGCGGCGCCGGCGAGCGGCGTGGTGCGCGTCTGCGACCCGCCACGCACCGGCAGCCCGCCCCGGGCGACGGCGCGGTTCACGGCGTGCACCGCCATTACCCGGTAGGTGGTCCACTTGCCGCCGGCCACGGTGATCAGTCCGCCGCGGCCTTCGGTGAGGTGATGGTCGCGGGTCAGCGCAGCAGTTCCGGGTCGCCGGCGGCCCCCCCCCGCCCCCCCGCGCCGCGGCGCGGGGAGGAGAGGACGCCGCCCGCCCCACGCGGCCGCGACGGCGCGGGCACGCCCCCCCACGTTCAGGTAGTTGTTCAGGTGATCGAGCAGGTAATGGACCTCGCGCGGCGAGGGAACGGGATCCTCGATCACCGACGCCGACACCTCCGTGGTGCCCACCAGGAGACGGCGCTGCCACGGCAGTACGAAGATCACCCGGCCATCCTCGGTGCGGGGAATGAGAAATCCGGTGTCGGGAGCGGGAAAGCGGGGACCCAGCACGAGGTGGGTGCCGGCGCTGACGCGCAGCAGCGGCTGACTGTCGGGGTCATCGAGGATGCGCAGGTCGTCCACGTAGGGGCCGGCGGCGTTGAGCACTACGCACGCGCGGATCGGCCAGCCCGCACCGCTGAGCTGATCGCGCACCGCCGCACCGGTGATGCGTCCCCGCGCATCGGTGACGAATCCCTCCACCGCGACGTAGTTGGCGAGCGCCGCACCCCGCTCCGCGGCGGTCAGGGCCAGGGCGAGGTTCATGCGCGCGTCGTCGAACTGGCCGTCGTAGTAGACCACGCCGCCGCGCAGGCGGCGCGGCGGTCCGTGCCCCCCCACCTCCTCGCGCAGATAGGGGAAGCGGGTGTGCACGTGCTCGCCCGGTACGAACTCGGAGCGGCGCAGGGCATATCTGCCCGCCAGCCGGTCGTACAGCCGCAGGCCGATCCGGTAGTAGGGGTGTTGACCCATCTGGTACAGCGGTACGAAGATGGGCAGTTCGTGGACCAGATGCGGCGCCAGCTCCAACAGTGCCTGGCGTTCGCGCAGCGCCTCACGCACCAGGCGAAACTGCGCGCGATCGATTCGCTTGACCGCCTGCTCCAGATAACGGACGCCGCCGTGCACCAGCTTGGTGCTGCGGCTGCTGGTGCCGCTGCCGAAGTCGGCACGCTCCACCAGCGCCACTCGCAACCCGCGCGTGGCGGCATCGAGCGCGCTGCCGCAGCCCGTGGCGCCGCCGCCGATCACCAGCAGGTCGAACCGCTCCTCTTGCAGCCGGCGCAGGTGATCGGCGCGCTTCATGAACCGGCCCCTTGCCAGGGCGTCATCTTCAATTTCTACACCCGTGCCGCGTCCCGTTTCCGGCGTTCAGCGGTCCCACTCCCTTGTGTAAAGGTCCGGTTGGGCCGCAAGCGGCGGTTTCGGGGCGTCAGCACTGCCGGGGGCTGCCGGAGCGTGGTTCCGCGGGCCGCGAACGGGTGCGCCGTACCGCGTCGTCCCAGCCTGCCAGCAGCGCCTCCCGCCGGCTCGCCGTCATGCGTGGCTCGAAGCGCCGCTCGGGGCGCCACAGATCGGCGGCCGCGGTGCGATCCGGCCACAACCCCACCGCCAGCCCGGCCAGCAGCGCGGCGCCCCAGGCGGTGGTCTCCAGATTGATGGGGCGCACCACCGGCAGGTCGAGCAGGTCGGCCTGTAACTGCAACAACAAGTTGTTGGCCGCGGCGCCGCCGTCGACGCGCAGCTCGCTCAGCGGGGCGCCCAGATCGCGCTCCATGGCGCGCACCACGTCCACCACCTGAAAGGCAATCGCTTCCAGCGCCGCCCGTGCCAGATGCGCCCGGCCGCTGCCGCGGGTCAGACCGGTCACCGTGCCACGCGCGTCCTGGTCCCAGTAGGGAGCGCCCAGACCGGCAAACGCCGGTACCAGGTACACCCCGCCGGTATCGGGCACGGAGGCGGCCAGCTCCTCCACTTCCGGGGCGCTGGCAATCACCCCCAGCCCGTCGCGCAGCCACTGCACCACCGCGCCGGCTGCGAATACGCTGCCCTCCAGGGCGTACTCGCGCCGTCCGGCCATCTGCGAAGCCACCGTGGTCAGCAGGCGGTTGGCGGAGCACGCCGCGTCGGTGCCGGTGTGGGCGAGCAGGAAGCACCCGGTGCCGTAGGTATTCTTGGCCAGCCCCGGCGCGAACAGTGCCTGCCCCACCGATGCCGCCTGCTGGTCGCCAGCGATGCCGGCCAGCAGCACCGGCTGGTCGAGCAGTTCCGGCAGCTCGCCGTACACCGCCGAGGAGTCGCGCACCTTCGGGAGCAACGCCGCCGGGATGGCGAGCAGATCGAGCAACTCCTCGTCCCAGCAGCCGCGGTGGATGTCGTACAGCAGCGTGCGGCTGGCGTTGCTGGCGTCGGTGATGTGCAACGCGCCGCCGCTGAGTCGGAATGCCAGCCAGCTATCGACGGTCCCGAACGCCAGCTCACCCGCGGCTGCGCGGGCACGGGCATCCGGCACACGGTCCAGGATCCAGGCCAGCTTGGTGGCGGAGAAATAGGCGTCCAGCACCAGCCCGGTGCGGCTACGGAACCGCTCGCCGTGACCGGCCGCCGCCAGATCCGCCACCATCCCGCTGGTGCGGCGATCCTGCCACACGATCGCTTCATGGATCGGCTTGCCGGTGCGCCGCTCCCAGACGACGGTGGTCTCGCGCTGGTTGGTGATGCCGACCGCCGCCACCTCGGACGCACTGCAGCCGGCGTCCGCCACTGCCTGACGCGCCACGGCGATCTGGCTGGCCAGGATCTCCTCGGCATCGTGCTCCACCCAGCCCGCCTGAGGGTACATCTGGCGCAACTCCTGCTGCGCCACCGCTACGACCGCACCGGTCGCATCGAACAGCAGCGCCCGCGAACTGGTGGTGCCCTGGTCGAGGGCCAACACGAACCTGCTCATGGCGCGGCCAACCTATAACCCGCGCGCGGCCTCCGCAACCCCATGTATGGCGATGGCGGCGGTGGCGGCGTCGCCATTGACGGTGGGCGGTGCGGCTGACTATATAAGGGCAGATCGTCATAAGGGCAGATCGTCCGGCCGTCTGCCGGGACTCCGGGAAACGCGGCCACGCGCGGCAGATCGCGCCGCACCCATGAGGAGAAATCACCAACATGAGCAAAGTACGCGTAGGGTTCAACGGCATGGGCCGCATCGGCAAGAACGTGATGCGGGTGATCGTCTCGAAGCTGAACGACCGGTTCGAGATCGTCGCCGGCAACGACCTGGTGCCCGCCGCCGACATCGCCGCCAGCCTGCCCAAGGACGCGGTGTATGGCCGCTTCCCCGTCGCGGTGCAGCAGACAGCCGACGACAAGATCCGCGTCGGCGACCATGAGCTGACCATCTACGCCGAGATGAACGCCGCCAACGTACCGTGGGGCGACCACGGCGTGGACATCGTGTTCGAGTGCACCGGCTTCTACCTGACCACCGGGAAGGCCAGCGCCCACCTCGAGGGAGGCGCGGGACGGGTGATCGTCTCGGCGCCCTGCAACGACGACACCGCCACCGTGGTGGTGGGAGTCAACCACGACATCCTCTCCGCGGACCACAGGATCGTCTCCAACGCGAGCTGCACCACCAACTGCCTGGCGCCGATGACCCGCGCCGTCGACATGAGCTTCCCGGTCAAGGCGGGCCTGATGAGCACCACCCACGCCGCCACCGCCACTCAGAAGGTGGCCGACACCTTCGGCGGCGGCAAGAACCGCGCCACCCTGAACAACGTCATCCCGGCCAGCACCGGCGCCGCGGTTGCCGTCGGCAAGGTACTGCCGCATCTCGACGGCAAGCTCAACGGCACCGCGCTGCGCGTGCCCACCGACACCGGCAGCGTGGTAGAGGCGGTCTACCAGATCGACGGCACCCCCTCCAGGGAGGAGCTGATCGCCGCCCTGGCCGGCAATGCCGACAAGATCAACGCTTCCACCCTGCTCGGCCAGGTGATCACCGTGAACGATTACTACGAGTGCTCCCGCGACTGCGTCGGCGAGCCGTTCTCATCCATGGTATCGGACAGCCCGCTGGTGGTGCCGGTGGAAGGCTCCGGCTCCCTGGTAAAGCTCACCAGCTTCTACGACAACGAAATGGGCTTCAGCCACCGCATGGCCGAGCTCGCCCTCATCTTCGCCGCCGCGTAAACCGCCCCGCCTCCCGGTGCGCCGCATCAGGCTGTGGGCGAGCCCGCGGACCCGTGCCGCCGGCTCGCCGCACCTTTGCGCACCCGAGCAACCGGCGCCACCGACCGAATACCGTACCCGCCGCCCACGACGCGAGCCTTCGGCGTGGTTGGTGGCGGCCACGACCACGGTGTAGCTGGGCAGATTCGTCCACCTGCATCAGCAACGACGTCACCACCCGTTTGATCTCTCCGGTCTCGTGAACGTCGCCGCGCTCCTTGCCCACCGCATCGAACTCGTCGAAGAACAGAACGCAGGGGGTCGTGCTGGCGTAGTCGAAGACGCGTTTCAGGCGGGTGGCGGTCTCCCCGAGAAAACTGCCGATCATCGCTTCGTAGCGCACCACGAAGCTGATGCAGCTCTGGAAGACCGGTGAGCAGACCCGCGTGGACGGCTACCTGGAGAGACTCGGGCTCTGGCACCACGAACTGTTCGCGCGCGTGGCGCAGGCACTGATCGAGCTGGCCCACCGCGGCTCGGAGGAGC
>CAYFXT010000051.1:0-13964 GCA_964346995.1 uncultured Spirochaetaceae bacterium
CAGCCGAGGCCCATGATGGCCAGCGCCGGCACGGGGCAGCGGCGAGTGAAGGCTTCGGCAGACAACGCCTGCCGCCCGGACAAACGCCGGCCCCCCTATGCGCGCTGCGTGCGGTAGATCGTCTCCGGGGTGTTCTCGATCCGCGACCACCAGAAGGCAACATCGAAGTCGGGGTCGCCGCTCAGGAAGCGCCACAGACGGATGCGGTTCATCACCTCGATGCGGTGCCGCTGGCCGTGCCAGGGGATCGGGTCGCTGAGAATCCTGACGATGTCGAAACGGGTCTGCGGGTCTTCCAGGTCGCCGGTATTCCACAGCCGCTGCTGACGCACGGTGGGGTTGAGGCGCAGCTTGAACATGTAACGATCGCGGTCGGTGCGGTTGCTGCGCGCCGCGTGCCATACGTTGGCATGCCAGAAGAACATGGTGCCCGCTTCACAAATCGCCTGCACCTGGCCGAGCACGTCCTGGTAGCGGCGGGTGGTGGACTCGTACACGCGCCGGAACTGGCTGCCGGGCACGAACAGCGTGCCGCCCGACTCGGCCGGCGTGGCGGCGGGAAAGAAGGAGATCTGGATGTCGAAGTGCAGACGACGCACGTCGTACTCCGCGTCCTGGTGCAGATTGGCTCCCATCCGGGTGTGCGCCGGGGTCAGGTGTGCGGCATGATGATCATAGCGCGGATCAGGTCCTACCAGGCTGGCAATGATGGCCGCCACGCGGGGCAATCGGAACACTCGACCCAGCGCTGACTCCGGCGCGGTCCAGATTTCGCGGAACGCCGCGCCGGCTTGCGCACGATCGCGATGACGGCCGGACTCGATCTCGGCCAATGCCTCGGCACACAGATCGCGCGGCACCAAGTCATCGAAGCGCAGAAACCCGTCACGTACGAAGCGGGCCACTTCACGGCTGGTCAACCGCAAGTCCTGCGAGCTGTCGTCACGGGACATCGATCGGCTCCATCTTCTCCAGTACGAACTCGAACTCCAGGTAGGAAAGATCGTACTCCTGACCCGGGCTGGGTGGCCGCAGGTCGGGGTACTTGATTACCCGCCAGCCGTCACGCATGGCAGCGAGGACGGTGGCGTAGGGAGGTACCGCGTCCCCGGCGGCCTCGTAGGTCTCGTCGCTGGTGCTGTCGTACAGCGACCAGGCAACCACTTCGGTATCCGGGCTGGAGTTGGCCGCGTACAGGACCAGCAGCTTCTGCCGGAGGGCACCAAGTCCGGGTAGGCTCGCCGTCATCCGCTTTCCCTGCCTTCGTATGAAATTGATCGCACCCTCGCCGAGGGGCCACCGAAGCCAAGTTGTACCACCTACCCTGAAAGCTGCGCAACCGCCACACCGCCACCAGGAACGCGAGGAACGCTCCCGCTCGCGGTGCCGACCGGGGAATTGCGGTACGTGATCACAGTGCCCGGCACGGATCACACTGCCCGGCACGGTTTCGGGGCGGCCACCACCACGCAGGCCCACACCGTGAGAGCCATCCCGCCGGTCGGCATCGTGGTGTTCGATGCCGACCGCGGTCGCCGAATCGCTCGAACGGTGAACGACAGCCACGATTGCGCAGCGTGGGATAGTCCTGAGACATCGGGGGCATCGGGTTCACAGCCGCTCTCATGACGCCCATACTGCGGACCGTCCGTACGGCGGGTGCCGGGGAAGGTACCAATCCTCATACTTCGAGCAAGGACATGTCGTCCCCCAAGTCACGACATGTCCCGTACGGTGGCATACCGTAATTCGGATCGACTCGGTGCGACGGCTCGGCTCTCGCAAGGGGCTGCCGGGACACCGTTTGGAGTGCTCGAACAGATGAAACGACACCGACAGCAGATCTCGTTGAACGGGACCTGGAAGTTCAAGACCGATCCCGACGGCATGGGAGACGTCTCGCCCGACGTGGTGCGCAACACCATCGGCGCCACCGCGCAGGAGTGCAAGTTCTTCGCCCCGGAGTTCGACGACCGGCACTGGGGCGAGATCGCCGTGCCCGCGTGCTGGCAGGCGGAGGGTCACCTCTACAACGGAGTGGCGTGGTACCGGACCCGATTCGACTACGCCGCCGGCAGCGCCAACGTGGTGCGACTCGACTTCCAGGGCGTCGACTACTTTGCCGACGCCTGGATCAACGGCTACTACCTCGGCTCCCACGAGGGATTCTTCAATCACTTCACCTTCGACGTGTCGCGCTGGATCCGAGCCGGCGAGAACCTGCTGGTGGTGCGCGTCGAGTCTCCCAGGGACACCAACGTGAAGGTCGGTCCCACCGAGAAAACCGTAGTCAAGGGCGCGCTGCAGGACTGGGACTGCAACAACCTCGACATCAACCCGGGCGGCATCTTCGCCGCCGTACGGCTGATCGAGAGCCGCGCCATCGCCATCGAGCGGATCAAGGCCACCCCGTACGTCGACGCAAAGGGCAGGCAGGCGCAAGTGCACTGCAGGGTGACGCTGGTCAACCCCGACCACGACCTCAAGCAGGTTGCGCTGCAGGCGCGCGTTGCGCCGGACAACTTCACCGGGCCGGTAAGCCACGCAGAGGCCGAGGTCCGCCAGCTCGTGCCGGGCGCCTCCGAGCACGAGCTGTGGGTGGAGGTAGCCGAGCCGCGGCTGTGGTGGCCGTGGGACATGGGCGAGCAGCACATGTACCGGATCGCGGTGACCGCCACCGACGGCGCTGACGGCGAGGTGCTCGACGAGATGAGCGACCGCATCGGCCTGCGCCACCTGCGTCAGGTAGCGGGCACCTGGGAGTGCTACGTCAACGGCAAGCGCATCTTCTGCCGTGGCCCCAACTACCTCTCCGAGCAGTTGCAGTCCAACATGACGCGCGCCAGGTACGAGGCCGACGTGCGCCTGATGCGCGAGGCCAACATGAACATGGTGCGTGTGTACTGCGTGGTGGAGAAGGAGGAGTTCTACGACGTCTGCGACGAACTCGGCATGCTGGTGCTGCAGGACTTCCCCGCGCAAGGCCCCTTGAGCGATTCCAGCGACATGGTGCGTCGGGCGGTGCCGCAGGCGCGCGACATGGTCAACCAGCTCTACCATCATCCGTCGATCATCATCTGGGCGCTCGGCGAGCAGCCGAGCATCGAGAATTTCGAGAAGCTGTGCATGGCGCTGGTGACCGCCGCCGGCGAGGAGGATCCCACCCGGTTCCTGCAACAGGGCGCCTGCGTGTGGGAGTGGGAGATCGCCAAGAGCAAGTACGACTGGCCGATCGACTACCACCTGCTGTGTGGTTGGTTCCCACCCGACATGAACTACCTGATCAAGCCTTTTCGTACCCTGCCCGACTCCGAAGGGCCGGCGGGCAGCTCCGTGGCCGACCTCGAGATCAAGAAGCGCAGCCTGCTGGAGTTCGTCGGCGAGTTCGGGCCGCCGGAGTCGCTCCCGAGCCTGGATTCCCTGCGCAGATTCCTGCCCGACAGGGAGCTGTGGCCGCTGGACTGGAAGGCCCTGGAGCGGCGCTGCCTGCACGGTGACATCCTGCTGCGCTGGATTCCCGAGCCGCACAGCCTGCAGCAGTTGATCGACTACAGTCAGGACTATCAGGCGTTCCTGTACAAGTATCACGTCGAATTCTACCGGCGGCACAAGTTCGATCCCTGCAACGGCTGTCTGTTCTTCCACTTCAAGGATTGCTGGCCGGCTATCACCGCGTCGGTGGTGGATTACTACGGCGAGAAGAAGAAAGCGTACCACGTGCTCAAGAGAGCGTTCAGTCCGCTGCACGTGCTGATGGAGTGGCCCGATCTGGAGGGAGAGTACGCCGGCGCGACGCTGCACAGGACCGTACACATAGTGAACGACTACCATCGTCCTTACGAGTCGCTCGCGGTCCAGTGGCAGGTAACGAACGACGGCGGCAACATTCTCGGAGGCGACACCATCGCCTGCCGCATCGCCGAGAACGGCATCGCGGCGGTGGGCGATGTGGTGTGGCGGATTCCGGAGCGCGCCGCGGCGCAGTACACGATTCGGCTCCGGCTCGACGCCGCGGACCAGCACGTGTCCAGCAACGATTACCTGGTCAAGGTACGTCCCGGCTGACGAGCTCGTGCGCTCCCTGCGGTGTCAGCTACCCTCCGGATGGCGCGCCGCCGTGGCGTACGGTGAGGGTCTGGTTGGCGGGGACTGCCTGCAGCAGGGTCACGGCACCATCCGGCCAGGTTACGGTCAGTTCGTCGATCACCGCGGCCGCGCCGACGCCGAAATGCGCGGACAGTTCGCCCGAACCGAGGTAGACGCCGCCGCCGCCGATGAAGCGGTGCTGCCCGGTCCCCCCGACCACGATCGACACCCGCGCGCCGATCCCGTCCGGCGCCACCGCGCGGCTCTCGCCGCGGTCCAGGAACACCCGAAGGTAGTTGCTGGCGGGACCGGTCAGGTCGTTGCGGAACAGGCTCACCGGCCCGCGCAAATTGACGATCAGGATGTCGCGGTCGCCGTCGTTGTCGTAGTCGAAGGCGATCACGCCACGGCCCTGGTCGCGGTGGTGCAGGCCGACTCGTTCCTGCACGAACGCGAACTCCGGCAGCAGGGCGGCAGCTTCGTCGCCGTCCCGCACACCGCGGCCGAGATAGACCCGGGTCGGTTCGCTCAGCCATTCCATCTCGCCCTGGTGGTTGACGCGCGTCCAGCCATTGGTGGCCACCAGGTCGAGCACGCCATCATGGTCCAGATCGGCGGCCACCGCCCCCCAGCCCCAACCGCCGTGGTTGACGCCGGCGGCCACCGATGCCTCGCGGAAGCGATGCCGCCCCTCGTTGAGGTAGAGCTGGTTGCCATTGCGCAGCGACTCGGTGCCGGTGCGCGCATACACCGACGTCAGGTACCAGTCGAAGCGGCCGTCGCCGTCGAAGTCGCCGAACGCGCTGCCCATGCCCATGGCGCCGGCACCGGTGCCGGACGCCGCGGTCAGGTCGCGGAAGCGCCGCCCGCTGTCGTTGTGGAAGTAGCGGGAGGTACCGTAGTCGCCGGCAATCAACAGCTCCGCGAAGCGGTCGCCGTCCATGTCCACGAACGCGGGCGCGAATCCCCAAGTCTCCAGCACCCCCGCCTGCAGAGCCGGCCCGAACGCCGGCACGGTGACGTCGGTGAACCGCCCGCCGCCGTTGCGGAACAGTTTGTTGCCGTCATGGTACTGGTAGCCGCTCACGAACAGGTCGAGGTCGCCGTCGTTGTCGTAGTCGCCGAACGCAGCGCCCATGCCATCCGGGCGCGGGGTCGCGGTCGTTGCCACGCCGAGCGCCGCCGCTACGTCCTCGAAGACGGGAACTCCACCTGGGGCCGGGGCCGCCGCGCCGGCCGCCGCTGCGCCATCCCGCGACACGCCCCGGTTACGGTACAGGCGGTGGGCGCCGGGGCGGCGCTCGCCGTCGGACTCGCCCAGGCTGGTCACGAACAGGTCCTGCCAGCCATCGCCATCGAAGTCGCCCACCGCCGCCGCAAGGCCGCGGTGGGACAGCGCCACGCCGGCCGCGACCGCGTGGTCGGTGAAGGTACCGTCGCCGTCATTGAGGTAGAGCGCATCCACCGCGCCGCCGCCGCCGAGCAGGAAGATGTCCTGCCAGCCGTCGCGGTTGAAATCGCCCACCGCGGCACCGCCGGTCATGTCCGCCACCGGGTAGTCGAGCGGCCGCCGCTCGGCGGTCAGTCCGGCGCTCAGCGTCGCGCCGCGAAAGCGCAGCTCCGCCGCAGCGGGCACCGCAGTGGCCAGCGCCACCGCAACGGCAACGGCAACGGCAACGAGCGGCGCCTTGCGGCAGTGCCTTCGCCCGCGCGGCATTTGCCCGCGCATTTGCCCGCACGCCCGGGCCACACCGCTTCCGGCTGCCAGGACTGCGGCCCGCTCCTTCCTCAGCTCGGCCACGCGCGCGGCGTCGGTCGGTATGCCGGCGCGCCTCGACTTCCGGGCCGCCGACGGATTGGCCGTTCGCCTTCGGGCGCCGGCACTGCCCGGCCCGGGTCGAACAGTGGTAGCTGCGTCACCGCTGGCGGTAGGGGTCGGCGGCGTCGCGCAGGCCGTCGCCCACGAACATGAACGCCATCACCGTAACGATCACGAACAGTGCCGGAATCAGCATCCACGGGTAGGCCGCCACGCTGCGCACGTTCTGCGCCGCCTTCAGCAACACTCCCCAGCTCACCGCCGGCGAGCGCAGGCCCAGCCCCAGGAAGCTCAGCGCGGTCTCGCCCAGGATGATGTCCGGTATCGCCAGGGTCAGGTGCACGATCAGGTAGCTGGCGAACGACGGCAGCAGGTGGCGGGCGATAACCGCCCGTTCGCGCAGGCCGGCCAGCCGTGCCGCCATCGTGAAGTCGTGCTCGCGCAGCTCCAGCAGCTTGCCGCGCACCACGCGCGCCAGACTGCCCCAGCGCACCAGGGACAGGATGATCACGATGCCGAAGTAGAGGCGCAGCACCGACCAGTCCTTGGGCAGCGCAGCGGCCAGCCCCATCCACAGCGGAATGGTGGGGATCGAGATGATGAACTCGATCATGCGCTGGATGAGCATGTCCGCGCGGCCGCCGAAGTAGCCGGAGATGCCGCCGAAGATCACCCCCAGCACGAACGAGATCGCCACGCCCACCAAGCCGATGGAGAGCGAGATGCGCGCCCCGCAGAGCGTACGCGACAGCAGATCGCGGCCGAGCGCGTCCGTGCCGAACAGGAAGATGCCCGCCGGACGCTCTACACGGTACAGTCGCACCCTGGTGCGGAACAGCCCCAGCAGCCGGTACTCCTCGCCTGCGGTGAAGAACCGGATCGGATAGCGGATGTCGGTGATTTCGGTGAACGTCGCCTCGAAGGTCTGCGGGTCCAGAGTCTGCTCGGTCGGGTACACGTAGGGCCACACCAGCCGTCCGTCGGCCAGCCAGTGGATGCGCGACGGCGGATGATTCTGCAGCCCCTGGAACCGCTCCCGGATGGTATAGGGCGAGAAGAAGTCGCAGAAGATGCCGAGCAGATAGAACAGGATCAGCACCGCGCCGCCGACCAGCGCCAGATGGTGGCGGCGGAACTTGCGCCACATCAACTGCCACTGCGACGCCATCCAGTATGCCTCCTGGGCGGCCGTCTCCCGGACCGTGGCTGCCGCGGCGCCCGGCACGGCGGTGCCGGTCCGAACGGCCGTGTCGTCAGGTGGGCGCATCAGGCGGCGCGAGCCTCGAAGCGGATGCGCGGGTCGCTGGCCACCAGCAGCAGGTCGGACAGCAGCGTCCCGATCACCGTCAGCATGTTGAGCAGGAGCAGCAGGGACGAGGCCAGGAACATGTCCTGGAATTGCAGGGCACGGAACAACAGCGGCCCCACGGTCGGGATGCCGATCACCAGCGCGGTGATGATCTCACCCGACACGATCACCGGCAGCAGCCAGCCCACGGTGCTGATGATCGGATTGAGCGCCACCCGCACCGGGTAGCGAAACAGCAGGCTGGTCTCCGCCACTCCCTTCGAGCGCGCGGTGATCACGTACTGTTTCTCCAGTTCGTCGAGCAGCGTGGCGCGCATGATGCGGATCACGCCGGCGGTACCGGCAGTCCCCACCACCACGATCGGCAGCGGCAGGTGCGCGAGCAGATCCACCACCTTGCCCAGGGTCCACGGCTGCTTGAGGTACTCCGGCGAGAACAGGCCGCCCGGACTCATCCCCAGCGCCAAGAGGCCCATCATCAGGATCAGCGCCAGCAGAAAGTTGGGCGTGGCCAGGCCGATGAAGCCCACGAACGAGAACACGTAGTCACCGGCCTGGTACTGGTGGGTCGCCGAGTAGATGCCGATCGGAATCGCCATCACGAAGGTGAAGATCAGCGTGCTGCCGGAGATCAGCGCGGTGAGGGCGATGCGCTCCCCGACCACCTCCGCCACGGCGCGGTTGAGCAGGAACGAGAAGCCCATGTTGCCGCGCAGCAGATTGCGGAACCAGCGCCAGTACTGCACGTGGATCGGACGGTCGAGCCCCCACTGCTCGCGCATCGCGTCCATCATCTCCTGGTCGGCCGCTTCGCCGGTCTCGGCCATGCGGCGCGCGATCGACGACACGATGTCTCCCGGCGGCAACTGGATGATGATGAACGACACCAGGGTCAGCAGCCACAGCAGCAGAATCATGTACAGGAAGCGCTTGACGAGATATTGCGACATCGTTGCAAGGGGAGCGGCAAAGGCAAAGGGGCGCCCGCCGGATTCCTGGAATCCCTGTGCCGAGCGCCCCCTCCGGGTCAGTTCCGGGAGAGACCGGTCTGGCTGCCGATCTCCGCCGGTGTCTCCGAAATCGGATCCTCGAAGGGCCTAAAGGTCCTTCAGGTAGTACACCTCGTTGTCGTAGGTCCAGGCGAGCACCAGAATCCCGTCCATCAGGAAGTTGCCGAGGTTGTTGCCCACCGCCAGCATCAGCGGTTCCGGCGTTACCGTTGCCACGTGCCACAGGTTGCGCGCGTTCAGGGCCAGCAGCTCGTTGGTGATCGCCTCGTACTCCGGCGTGCCGGCCACCGCCAGCTTCATCGCGTCGGCGAGCTCGAACAGCCGCAGGATGTCGGGATCGTCCGGCTTCTCACCCTCGGTGCCGCCGGAGTGGTACCAGATGCCCCACGGCGCGGTGGTCGCGCTGCAGCAGTGGATCCAGTGCCACGGCGGCATCAGCTTCATCGGATAGCGCTGGCGCGCGATCAGCTCGCTCGCCCCGCCGCCGGGCCAGAACGAGGAGTCGATGTCGTTGGCCATGGCGCGCTCGAAGCCTAGCTCTTCCGGGACGAACTTGGGCGTCATCCTGATGCCCACCGCCTCCCAGTAGCCACTGATCAGGTCCATCAGGTTCTCGAAGTAGGCGCTCCACTCGGCCGGCCAGGAGCCCTCGAACGCGACCGGCTCGCCATTGTCGGGGCGCAGCCGCCACTGCTTCTCACTGTCCCACTGCAGTCCCATCTCATCCAGGAGCTGGTTGGCCAGATCCGGGTCGTACTGGGCGAAGTCCTCCTTCATCCACGACTCGAACCCCGTCCACGCCTCGGGTGCGGGAATGAGCACCGGCCTGGCCTGGCCGAAGAACAGCGTGTCGCTGATGTCCTGACGGTCGACCGCCACCGACAGCGCCTGCCGGAAGCGTACGTCGTTGAAGATCGCGTTCAGTCCCGGGTCGGTGTGGGTGTAGTTGAACACCCAGCCCGCCGCGGTGGCGGTGGTCATGTTCTGGTACTGGGTCAGCACGTAGTTGCCGTCGTCCTCGTTGCGCTTCAGCACCGGGGCGTCGGCCAGGGAGAGGCCGGTTGCCAGATCCAGCTCGCCCGCCATCACCTTGACCGGTAACTGCTCGGCGGCGTTGGACAGGAAGGTGACCAGCACCTCGTCGAGATAGGGAAGCTGGTTGCCAGCGGTGTCGATGCGCCAGTAGAACGGGTTGCGCGCCCACAACTCGGAGTCCAGCCCATCCTCGGCGATGATCCAGGGGTCGAGGCTCGGCATACCGATGTCGTTGGCAGACATCACGGTGGGGCGGGAACCCGGCCCGTCACGCTCGGCGGAGCGCTCGCGGAACGCCTGCGTCCAGCTCTCGAAGCCGGCTTCCCGGGCCACCTCGTCGGCGTTCTCGTTGTACTCGATGTGGAACTGCGACAGGTAGTGCTCGGGGTAGAAGGGCCGGTCGCGCAGCAGCACCAGTTGCGCGATCGGAAACGGGTCCTCCCAGGTGAACGCGACGTTGTGCGGGTCGATCACCGTCAGTTGTGGCAGCTTGCCCTGCCAGGTGACGCGCGGGCGGGCGCGCGAGAACACCCGGTCGTCGTTGCCGACCGCGTCCATCCAGAAGACGAAGTCGTCGGCATCGAACGCCTCGCCGTCCGACCATTTCTGGCCGGGGCGCAGGTTGATGGTGAGGGTGTGCTTGTCGTCCGACACGCTCCAGTCGGCCACCACGTTGGGATGAATCGTGCTCCCGTCCGGGGTGAGCTTGCCGAGCGGCTGCGAGGCGCCCTCGATCATCATGCCCGGTTCGTTCTGCACCGCGACCCCGTGCCAGCGGAAGCGGCCGCCAAACTGGCCGATCTCGAACGGCGGGCGGATCACCGCCGGGTCGGCGGGCAGGCGGTCGACCACGGCGGGCAGATCGCCGCTGGCCACGCGCGCCGTCAGCACCGGTGACTCGCCCAGGGCAGTGATCGAATTGCCGGTGGCGGCAGCGTAGGCGCTGGCGGTGGGCCAGTAGTAGTCGACGTAGGGCGTACCGCCGGTGGCCTCCAGCGCCATCATGGCGCCGCCGGAGTCGGCGCCGGCGCCCTCCTCGTCGCCGGATGCGAAGACCGGCGACGCGACGACCGCTGCTGCCAGTACGGCGGTCACAAGAACAGGGAATTTCTTCACGGTTGGTTCTCCCAAGGTCGATTTTTGGATGCAACCGATTCTACCACGCGCGTACCCGCGGAGCAACGTATTTACGGCGATACGCTTGCCGCTCAGTAGTCCTTCGCGGCGGCGCCGCTTTCGGGGCGCGGGGAGAACTGATCGATCAGGATCGGGTTTCCGTCCGGGTCCTGCACCATGAGGTGGGCCGGACCGGTGCCCGCGGGATCGGTGTCCGTAGTCATCTCGATTCCGTCCGCGAGCAGGGATGCGCGAATATCCCTGACGTCGGTAAACGCCGTCAGCGAAGACCCGTCGGGTTGCAGCCCGGGGTTGAAGGTGAGGATGTTGCCCTCGAACATTCCCTGAAACAGGCCGATCAGGGCGTTCCCGTTGGCCATCATGACGTATCCCCTGCCGTCTCCGCCGGTCCGCTCGAAGCCGAGCTTCTCATAGAACGCCTGCGAGATCCCCAGGTCCTTGACCGAGAGGCTGAGCGAAAACGCGCCGAGCTCCATGGCCAACTTCGCCCGTTACGCCGGCGTTCTGAGCCCGACGCCGGCTCCCTGCGGATCGATGACGAAGGCAACCCGCCCCACGGTCGGGATGTCCATCGCGGCCATCGGCGTTTGCGCGCCGCGCGCCGTGGCGCGGGCAACCGCAGCATCGACGTCATCCACGTGGAAGTAGGTATTCCAGTGAGGCGGGATCTGCTTGTCGCGCAACTCCGCCGGCAGTAGCGTGGTGCCGCCGCCGATCAGCCCATCACCACTGGTGAAGACGGTGTAGTCCACGCCTTGCATGTGCATGGTTTCGGTTTTCACGCCAAGCAGATCGGAAAAGAACCTCGCGACAGCCGGTGGATCGTCGGTCAGCAGCTCGACCCAGGAGATGGCGCCGTGCTGCTCCCGAATTTCAGCCCCGATGTGCGCGCCCGCCTGCCAAAGCGCGACCACTGCGGAGGTGGGATCCTTGATGACCGCCATGCGACCCGCCTTCATCACGTCGAACGGCGGTGCGACCACCGAGCCACCCCGTCGCGGCACGTCGGCAACAGTAGCGTCAACATCGTCCACCGTCAGATAGACGTTCCAGCACGGCGGGATGCCCTGTTCGGCATGTTCCGACGGCTGGGTGGAGATGGCCGCCACATTGGCGCCGCCGACCGACGCGATGGAGTAGAACTGGCCGTCCTGCTCTGCCATCGGCACGTCTTCGTAGTCCCACCCGAACAGGTCAGCGTAGAACTCCTTTGCCGCACTCTGATCGGTGGTCATCAAATCGAACCAGGACGGAGCGCCCTGGCCGTAGCGTTCGATCTTCGCCATATACGTGTTGCTCCTGATCGGGGTCTACGAGCTACCCGGCAGCGACTGGCACTCGTGCACCTCGATCTCGCAGCCCTGCTCCCACTCCAGATGGGGATGCCCTTGCAGCAGCGCGTGCGCAGCCGCCGCGTCATCCGCCTGCAGAATGGAGTAGCCGACCACATCCCTGTCGCTCTGTGCGCCGCCCGATGCGGTGACCTTGTGGCCGCGACCGAGAGGGCTCCCCATGTCGACGAGACCGTCGCCGCAGCGTTCGGCCCAGGCCATCCACGGCTCCATGCCTGCCTTCATCTGTTCCGGTGTGGCATCCTTCATCTTGTCCATCGCCGTTTTCGGCGCATGGTAGATCACGAGGTATTTCGTCATCCTGATGCTCTCCTGTTGTGATTTCTGAAAACGGGTCCAGTCGCGCGCGCCCGGCCCGTGCGGTGATATTTTCGATATTTTTGACCAAACAGTCAACTACCTGCACGCAACGACCCAGTACGGTCCCATGCTGACGACTTCAGGCGCAACCTCGCCGCTCGAACAGCGAATGACAGCCCCCGAATGTGCAGCGTGGGACAGTCCTGGCCGACGACCCGTCGCCGGGCGTGCCCCTGTCCAGCGGCATGCAGCGATTATCGGCCAGCGGCAACGGTGGCGCTGTCACGTCGGCGGCAGAGCGCCATGGCGGTTCCAGGCGCGCAGGGCCAACATGAGGGCCAGCACCAGGAGCAGACCGAGGCCGCTCATCCCGGCCACTGCGAGCGGTGAGCCGAGCGTCTCGGCCAGCCCGCCCAGGGCGAGAGCGCCGAACGGCTGTGCGCCGATACCGAAGCTGACGGCGCCCAGGGCGCGCCCGCGCAGCTCGGAGGGCGTACGTTGCAGGATCACGGAGGTCTGCAGCACAGCAAAGCAGGCGAAGCCGACGCCACTCACGAACAGGGCGCTGATCGACAGAGCGTAGCTGCGCGAGACGGCGAACACGATGATGGCGCACAGCAAGAGCAGGGAGCCACCGCTGAACACGCGCCCGGCAAGGCGCGGCGGCACCGCGCCGACGACGAATGCGCTGAACAGTGCGCCGAGGCCGGCGGCGCTGCCGAGCAGGCCGTACGCAACCGGGCCTACGCCCAGCTCCTGGCGCGCGATCACCGGTAACAGGAACTGGTAGGGAAGGCCGCAGCCGTTCATCACCATGGTGATCAGCAGCACCGCCAGCACGGTCTGGTTGGCGGCCACCGCGCGCAGCGCGCGGGCCAGCGGCAGGCGCGGGGCCGGCGCTCCCACCGGCGCGTCGCGCGGGACGCTCAGCACCAGGGTGAGGGAGCAGGCGACGAACGCCGCCAGCAGCGCGTAGGCTCCGGCAAACCCGACCATGCCGATGGCGATGCCCGCCAGCGCCGGACCGAGCAGAAAGCTGGCGGTGAGGGCGGTGGTGTCCAGAGCGGCGACCGACCCCAGGGCGGTGCGCGGTACCAGGTAAGCCATCAGCGCCCGCCGCGCCGAGAAGTCGATGGTGAAGCCGAGACCACTCACGAACACCGCCAGGTAAAGGTGCAGGGGCGCTGCCGCACTGGCGGCGATCAACACGCCGAGCGTGGCGATGGAGGTCAACGCCAGGGCGTGCGCGGACGCAACCATGCGGCGCTTCGACGTACGGTCGACGATCGCCCCCATGCCGAGGCCGAACAGCACCATCGGCGTCATGCGCAGGACGCCGACCAGCGTCACCCGCGACGGCGACCCGGTGAGGTCGAACATCAGCCAGCCGAGCACCGCCAGCTCGCCGGTGCGGACCACGTAGAACAGGCCGGCCGCCAGCAGCAGGCGGCGATAGCGGACGTCGCGAAGCAGCGCTGCCGCGCGGCCGAGGGGTCCGGGAGGTTGTACGCCGGTCAGGGGAAGCTCCCTCAATTCGTGGAATCGTGTCCTGCAGCCCAGGATTACCCCGTTTCGGACGACGACTCAAGAGCGGGCGGAAGGCCCTACGGGTGTTGCGCCCGGGGGCCGGGGCACGTAGCATGACGCTGCGAGGAACGAAATGGCTTTCACCGGGGACGATTTTCACGACTTGGTCCGCCTTCTGGACGAGCGACCGGAGTGGCGTGCGGAGGTTCGCCGGCTGATTTTCAGCGACGACGTTCTGGCCGTGCCGGATCAGATCGCGGAGCTGCGGCTCGACGTACAGCGGCTCGAAGCTCAGATCGCCGAGCAGCGGCTCGACACCCAGCGGCTCGAAACGCAGATCGCCGAGCAGCGGCTCGACACCCAGCGGCTCGAAACGCAGATCGCCGAGC
>CAYFXT010000052.1:0-13775 GCA_964346995.1 uncultured Spirochaetaceae bacterium
CCCGCTACGGGTAACCGCAACGGGTTAGACCCAACCGATCCTGCTGATGACCGGGGCCGACCTGGAGGCACATGCGGAGCTGGAAATCATCGAGCGGTTCGCGGGCGCTACCTACACTTTGACGGGGCAATGGCAGCATGGCACACAGCCCGGCGATGTGGCGAATCAAAGCGATCTACGGCGGGTGGCGCTCCTGTGTGAGTGCGCGCCCCGCCAGTATTGTCATGTGTGTAAACGAGTCGGCCAGGCGAACCTCGCCGGTCGGAGTCGGAGTCAGGAACGAAATGGAGCGACATTATGAGCAACTACTTTCGGAGCTTGCTCAGAGCGCAGACGCACAGCCTCCTGCTGCCGAAGGAGCACGAAGCCGAAATCGAGCGGTACGTCTGGATGCATCACGTGACCCGTCCGCCCCGAGAATCGACGCCGTTTCCCAGGAAGCTCGACTTTTGGACCTTCAGCGTGGCGGCCGCGTTGGCCAAAGGAATCCCGCCACGGGAGGACGCTCCCCCGTCGAAGTGGGGCAGGAGGTTCATCGACACCAAGGAGGTTGAGATGGACGAGAACCTCTGTGCTCTGCTCGCCATCGTCGCCGTGGCGAAACTGGGGCACGAAGCCCCGGAGGTGGACAACCCTCGACTGATCATCGACCTGGGCAACCGTCTCGCGGCGGTTGGCTGCCCCGTGGTCCTGGAAAGGCTCTCCGACAACGTGCTGAGGAGCCGGCCATTGGACCGCGCCATCAACCTCGCCCAGGAACTTTACCACGAGGTGCGATCCGAATGACCGTCAGTGCGGTGGGCACTCGGCGCAACGCTATACGGGTGGTGCGCTCCAACGAAGAACAGTATCCTGTGACGGATGAAGACTCGCGATGCGGCGAACCGGGCCCTGCGCAGGCAAACAGCGTCTAGTCTACTTGAAAGATGGCTCGGGGAGTTCCCCGCCAGTCGTCTTCTCATGCAGCTCCTTTAGAGTGCTCAATTCGTCGGCTGTCAACGGTTCCCCAAGAAGGTATGCAATTACCCGTGCAGCGAATCGTGCGGCAGTCTTTCCCGTTACGACACGATCGCCATTCATCAGTACCCCCCGCCACAGCGTGCTCTCGACCGACCAATCCAACTCGTTCACGCGTTGGCAAACTTCGTTCAGGCTTAGCCGCGACCCCTTGTGGTCTTCAGACCGGATCCGAACAATCGCCTGCACCAGAGCGAATTGACCGATAGGTTTTCCAAGCACGAAGCTTTTCCTGATTTCCTGCCTTTTCTCATCACCGCCGTCGCTAGCATCGTGTAGAGCACTCACAAATACTTCGACCTTTTCGCACACGTTGCTCCAGAAGTCGACGGCCTCGTCTCGCAAGAGCTTGATCGTAGCTCGATCCGGAAGAGTTTGCGTGTCTATTTTCCCTTGAAGGTCTTCAAGCAGCACCTTGGTCGCCTCGTAGAGCGTAGACAGCGTGGTAAACTCTCCCGCGCTAGCGTTCAGTGTGTTGCTTTTGTAGTTTACGAGCCGCGCCGGAATGATGTCATCCGCTATATCCTCACGGACGATCGTCGCAATCACGTCGTCATCCGCGGTGATCAGATTCTCCGCTTTCGTCGTCTTCTTTGCATATCTGTTGACCTTGTTGAAAATCCTGCGTGACTTGGCGGGATCATGCCTGATCATGATGACCGTGCAATCATCGGTAGCGACGGCTGCGTTGGCTTCAAAGACCTTGATGGGGCGCTGCTTCTCGTCCTTACCGCTGATTGCAAATCCGAGAGCTGCAAGTCGATGCTGGCCATCCAGCGGCACCAGCACCTCACTACCCGAGAGCGTGAGGAATCCGAGGGCTCTGCCAGCCTGCTTGTACAGGTTCGGTATTTTCGAGCCCATGGTCCCAAGCGGCTCGAATTCCACGCTATCGGCATTCAACACGCTGACGATGAATGCACCGAAGAAACGATCGTCGTCCGTCATCAGGTAAGGTGCTATCTGGTTTCTGACACGACGATAGTCGATGTCTCTCTGATAGCGCTCCTCAATGGACAAGTCGTCCCATCCTTCAATGTCCTTTGGAATGGTGAGTCGTTCGGTCAATTCCTTTGCCGGCATCGTCACCAACCAATACGGAGTCGACCCCATGGTACCTTGCATCGCCGGGTGTACAGTAGACACTACGTTCTCCTTTTAATCTAAGGGATCATTCTCTTGATCGTTCCGGTGTACACGAAGTGATCACCGCCGTTTCGTATCGCACTCGATTTGCCACGGGTTGGAACCGAGCAATGAAGTAGCGCTCATACCATCCGATATTCTTCCGGTGAGACAATGTCAAGTACGCTACCCTGAGTTGCCTGCCCTTGGCAGTAATCCACGCTTGTAGCCGGTCGTTATGCGATTGGCGCCAATGTTGTTCGAGTCTCCTGGGTATTGGCTGTGAATCTGCCTTACCCACGTAAATGCAGCGGCGACGAAACCAGATCCCGTACACTCCGTGCGCCGTGATTGGGATGCGCTGAAACCCGCGAATGGTGAACGGAAGCTGGCGAGCGTACGGGTTGCAGCGGTCAAGGATGTGAATGACGTGTCTGAGCATCTATAGAAGTCAAGGAGTCCACTACAAGACATACGTCGAGAAGACGGGTCTGAAGCTGACGATAACCCGAAGCCTCACGGCAGTCAAATATCTCTTATCGACGACGCGACCTGGACGAGGCGGACGATAGAGCACACAGGAGACGGCGGTGTCGCATGGCTCACAGGTGGCAGATGGCGCAGCCGTCCACTTCGTCGAGCGATTGGAGCGGGTATTGCTCGCGCAGGGCCTCAATATCGGTAAGGGCGCGGCCTTGCACCCAGGTGTAGCGTCGAGATCCTCCCGACTGCTCGTAGGTCTTGGCGCGCTCGAAGAGAGCGGGATGCTCGGCTCGCAAGCGCTGCCACTCGCCAATCTGCTGATAGAAGCAGAAGTAGCAGCCGGAGCGGGAGCGCCAGCGGTAGTAGTCCGGGAAACCGATGCCGGATGCTTCGAGGATTCCCTTGACCGCCGCAAGGTCGATGGCATCGTCCTTGAAGGGATACACGGGTACGATATTGGGGCGGTCGGATAACACTGGCGCTTTCTTGGATACGTAGCCCTGACGGTCTTCGTCGGCGCGTATGCCAATGTAGCTGAAGGCGGTGTCGGTGCCGACGTAGCGCTCGAACGGTTCGATCTTCAGCTTACGGGTGCACCAGCGCGCCTGCGGACTCGGTAGGAAACCGGAGTACATCTCGTTGAGCACGAAGTCGAACGCCTTCCGAGTGGGCTTGCGGGTCACGTTCAGGTAGTCGAGTGCGTTGATGCGGCGGATCGGCCTGCCGAGCAAGGCCTCCAGACGGTCGAGGTAGTCGTAGGTCTCCGGCAACTCCGAGTCGGTGTCGCAGAATACGTACTCACTCGGAATCTGCGGGTAGGTCTGCGCTAGGTAGATGGCGAGCGCCGCGGAGTCCTTGCCGCCCGACACCGGGACGAGGTGGCGGATCGATGGATCGGTGAGCGCTTCGAGCGCTTCACGCAGGTGAGCCATTGGTGCTGCCCTCCTCGATGAGTTGTTCTATCGCGTTGGCGACGATCGTGCGCGCTTCATCCGCACCGGCTACGTTGGTGATTGCTCGTAGCGACGCCTGCAACCTGGAAGTGGCAATGTCGACGATGGACCGGTTGCGAACGCCGTTCGCACCTGCGGAGAGGCTGAGCACAGTATCCTCCACGCGCCGTATTACGGCGCCGAGCTCCCGCTCGAACACGACGATGGAGCTGTCCTCCCATCGGTCGATGCGCTTGCCGACGAGCAACGCGGCCAGGGCGTCGGCCATGGCCCGGTCAGTGCGGTAGCTCATGCGCGCGCGTGTGATGAGGGCTCGGGCGATGCCATCCTTGATCTCGTCGGCCACGCTGCCCGGAAAGAACTTCGCCCAGGCCCCCACCACTTGGCGCAGGGCGGCGTGCGTGCCGTTCAGCGCCGGGAACGCCGAGCGGATGGCGCGCTCTGCCGCATCGTAGTTCCACTGCACCACGCCCTCCATCTCCGCCTTGCAGGCGCGCAACGCGCGCAACAGATCGCCGCCCCGCAGGTCGAGCGCCGCGGGCAAGACCTCGAACAGCAGGCGATGCGGATCGATAGCCGTGGTCAGAAGCCGGCCGAACGTGCGCGCGTCGGGGGACAGGTAGCGTGACGTGAGCGCACTCTGCGGCAGGGTGCTGCGCCACTCCGCCAGGGTGTCGTAACAGCGGCGCACGGGGTCGGCCTCCGCCGCGGCCCCATCCGAGCAATCGAACAGCGCAGCAACCCGGTCCAGGAATGCCTTCTGTTCGACGGCCAGATCGGGCACCAGCACCTGGTACTCGTCCGGGTGCGCAGCCAGCGCTTCGATGGTCGAAGGAAGCAGGTCGCTGACGTACGCCCCGTCGCGCCGAGTGATGCTGATCGGGCCGGGAAACGCGCGTAGCGCAGCGGCCAGCAGGATCGGCACGATGCCGGCCCGAACGCCGTACGGAGCGGAGCCAAGCACGGAAACGAGGTCTGCCAGCGGCTTGGGATGCTCCGCAGGCATCGTCAGGAAGTCACGCAGATGCTCCCAGACTTCGCGCAGCCCGGCATCCGTCAACTCCTCGGGGGCGGCGTACCGCCAACCCGAATCCTCGCTGCCCGGCCTCGCGCGGTCGCGTCGATAGAGACCGGTCAGGAGCAGAACTGTCCGGAACATCGACACGTCGGGCCGATACCCCTCCAGTCCCAGGTTCTCTGCACCCGAACGCTCCAGTATGGCCAGGATCAGCTTCTTGCGCGCGTTCACGATGACGGGGCGCGGGCGGCGCCGCACGATCAGCTCGTTTCTGATACGCGGCGTGAGCGGAAATACCTGCCGCACGATCTTCGAGAGCAGTTGCCGCAGATCCTTGGCCGACGCGATCGCGTAGAACCGCCTGTCCCACAGATACTCCGGACCTTCAGCGGAAGGCTGAGCCATGCGGTTGAGCTGCTGGCTAAGATAGCCTTGCGCGTCGTCGGTCATCTGCGCGAGCTCCGCTTCCACGAGCGGATCCTCGGCCAGCAGACTGGTATCCTGCCGCAGCCGTTGCAGCGCGTACACGTCAAGCGAGACTTCGGCGATCCGCCCGACGTGGCGCGGCACTGCGGCAACCACGGCGGGCGCCAACGTCTCGGTCGCCAAACGCTTGCGAGCGTCCTCCGCTTCTTCGTAAGAGTCGGGAACGACGACGTACAACGTGCCGTCTGCCACCGCGGGCGGGAGCGCTTCCGCAATGCGGTCCGCCATGATGACGACCCCGGCGGCGACGTAGCGCGTCTCGAAGGATCGCTCGATGCCGTACTCGACGTTGTAGTCGATTGGCTTCCACGGCGGCGCGGGCGCCTCCGACGTCAGATACGAGACGTGATCGAAGCGCGCCCCTAACCGCTCCTTTTCCTGATCGAGCCGCCCACGTAGGTCGAGGTCGGTGCCGTGCCAGATGGAGACGCTTTCGGCGTTGCGCCGGTAAAGCAGAAGGTTGGCATCGACAAGGCGCCTCACGCTGTCGCGTGCACCCTCGTCCGCCTGGTACCCGGAGACCGCGCACTCCAGCAGCCGCCGACTGACTCGCGAACGCTCCCCCACCAAGCCAAGCCCAAGCAGGCAGGCGCACTTGAGCGTCTTCTCGTCGCCGCCGCTGCCCGCCTTGTGCAGAGCGCTTTCGGTTTCCAGCCACGTGTGGTAGCTGCCGCCCGACAGGGTGTCCGCGCGCATCGCGTCGGAGAAGTAGTCGTACAGCGTATCCGGGGCCACCGGCGCCGCCGCGGAGAGTGTATTGAGGTACGTGAACAGGGTGCGTTCGTTCTGCGCCACGCGGGAGGATACGCGAGGCAGCAGGTACAGGGTCACAGGCTCAAGCGGATAGGAATCCGACAGTAGCCGCTCCGTCTCCTGCTGCGAGAAGTCGCTGAACAGACCGACTTCCCGGCACCTCTGCACGCCCCGATCTACCACGTCGCACGGTGGCGCGCCGGAGGCTCTCATCTGACGCACGATCCGGCTCACCAACCGGTACAGCTCCTTGCTGTCGTCGACGAATTGCATCGTCTCGAACCGGCCCTCGATCTTCTTCCACTCGCGCTGCACCGTGACCGACGTGTTGGTGGCATACCGTACCAACCCCTGATGGAGCAGTAACGTAAAGGTCACCGGTGCCCGCCGGGTGCGCGCACAGAACTCCGCGAGCGTCTGCACGTCGGCCAAGTCCGCCGCCGATCCCCGGATGATCAATTCCTCGAGATGGCGCCCGAACTCATCCCACACGATCGCCATGCGGTCGATCGGATCGGGGCAGTAGCGATCACACACTGCACCGAGCAGCGCGATGAGGTCGTCCATCGACTCGGCACGGCGACGATACGCCGCTGCGGCCGCGTTCTTGTTGCCGGTGCGCCTGAGCGATGCGATGAGCGACTGCTTGATGGCGGTTGGCAGGTGAGGCTGGAAGCCGGACAGCGCGACGGCCGCCCCGTGCCTGACGAACAGCGGCATCAGCTCCCTGCCGATGCGTGACCTCAACTCGTTCGCCAGCTCGCCGTCGACCTTGGTGAACCGTTCGGTGATCCGGCTGAGCACCTCGCCTGACGGTTGCAGATTCTCGACTACCTGGATGAAGAACGTCGCCGTAAGCGACTTGCCGGTGCCATACGGAGCAACGACGAAGCTGTTCGAAGCCCGATCGGGATGCAGCCACGAGCGTAACAACCGGGCACTCTTCGCCGTGGGAAAGAAGTGAGCGATGCGTTGCGGCGCCGCATTGTCGAGCGTGATGTTGATGGAGCGCAGGTGCACCGGCGCCTCCGGCGCGTCTGATTCCACTTTCGCGCGAGTGCCCACTTCCCGGCTGAGCGGGGCACTCCGAGAACGACCGTTGACCTCCGCCGGGTCGGTCCGCCGTACTTCATTCGCAGCGACGATATGCAGTTCAGGCATGCACCGTTACCCCGGCAGCCACCTCGAAGTGGCGTGCCATCAGCTCAGCAGCCGGTGCCCGGTCGAAGCGCAATTGCCGGTCTCCGGCCAAGCCGCTCATGGTGAGCGGAGCGTCCGTGCCGTTCGCTTCGAGATCCACCAGATGTTCGAACAGCGCGTCGGCCGACAGGGCCAACACCTGCGCCGGGCCGCCCTCCATCCGCTGCAGATCGTGCAGCGCGACGTCGACGGTGCCTGTGTTCTCATCCGTCATCAGGTCGGGCGCCTGCAGCGCGTACCGCAAGGCCTGCTGCGGGATCGCCTTGCGACGCCGGTACAGTTCGTAGTAGCCGGAGGCGCGGAAGTGACGGATGATCCGCAGATCCTGAAACGGGCAGTCGATTTCCTCTTCCGGGTCCTTGCGTCGGTAGGGTACCTCCACGGCGTAGCTACCGAGGAAGCAGCTCACGTCACGTTCCAGGGTCTTGCGGGTGGCGGTACGTCGGGAGCTCATGCGCTCATGCTGTTCGAGCTGCGCGACCACCGTCGCGCGTTCGAATCTGCTCGATGCGTAATGATTGAAGAACCAGTGCCAAGTGGCCGCGTGCGCCGGCGTGCGCACCAGATTGACGTGCAGGAACCACCACGTACCGGGATCGAGAAACCACGGATCGTGCTGTGCGATGGTCTTACCGAGCTCGGTGATCAGCAATCGCGGTTGTTCGGAGCGGCCGCGGCCCCGGCGTTGGGGTTTGTCCGCCAACCCGGTCGCTAGCAACCAATGCTCTATCGACTTCGCCATGTTGCGGCCGACTCCGAGTCGGTCCGCGACGTACGGGTCGTCGAACGCTCCCGCGTCCTCCCGGAGTAGTGCGAGCCCTTTCGCCAGCCACCCCTCGCGGACGAAGAAGGTCTGATGCCCGCCGAACCGCATGCTACGCCGCCCCGATGCGGTGGAGACGATCGAGCATCAACCGGTATGCGTCCACCACACACTGCGCTGCGCGCTCAGCTTCCTGCGGCGTGTTGAGAACGCCGAATGAGAAGCGCAGAGAAGCGTATGCCTCGTTCTCGGAGAGCCCCATGGCGGTAAGCACGTGCGAAGGTTCCGGCCGCGCCGTCGTACACGCGGAGCTCTGCGAACAGCACAGGCCGCGGTCGTCGAGGGCGGCGATGAGCATGGTGCCGTCGACATCGGGAAATCGCAAATTGGAGGTATTGCACACGCGGCGCCGGCGATCGCCGTTGACCGTCACTCGCGGTTCGGCCGCGAAGATCGCTCGCTCGAAGGTGTCGCGGCAGGTCGTCAGCAGGTCGGTGACGGCGGTCATGTCCCGCATCCGCTCAGCCGCGGCCGTCCCGAATCCGACGGCGCCGATCAGGTTCTCGGTGCCGCCGCGCAGTCCCCGTTCCTGATCGCCGCTGACGAGCGGCAGCAGCACGGACGGGTCGCGGGCGTAAAGGGCACCGCAGCCGCTCGGGCCGTTGATCTTGTGCGCGGTAACGCTCAACAGATCGGGAGCATGTCGCCCATCGACGGCAATCGGGATCTTGCCAAGCGCCTGCGCGGCATCGCAGTGGTACAGCGCGCCGGCGTGTCGACAAATCTCCGCCACCGTCGCCACCGGTTGCACGACGCCGGTTTCGTTGTTGACCCACTGAACGGACACGAGCGCGGTGCGCTCAGTGACCATGGCCGCCAATCGGTCGAGACTAATGCGACCGGACCGGTCGACGGGGACCTCACGGACCACGTAGCCGCGTTGCCCGAGCAACGCGGAGTTCGCGGCCACAGAGGAGTGCTCGACCGCGCTGACGATGATCTCGTCGCGGTCACCGCCGCGGGTCCGCACTGCGGCGATGGCCATGGCATTCGCCTCCGACCCGCTCGCCACGAACAGGACGCACTCGGACCGCGCCCCAATTGCCGCCGCTACCTGATCGCGCGCTTGCTCAAGGTGCGCGCGCGCCTCGTGGCCGAGGTGGTGTGGGCTCGACGGATTACCGATCGGAGCGGCGATCAGTGATTCGATACGGGCGCGCACCTCAGGGAGCAGAAAGGTCGTGGCATTGTTGTCGAGGTAGATCATCGCCGTTGCCGTCTCCACCGAGGGACTGTGTACCGTATCATGTTCGTTGCTGGAAGTCAACACGTACTCGTTCCAGCAGAGTTACTCAGGGCGTTCGCAGCCTGCGCGCGCACAATCAGGCCGAACGGTTCGTCATGCATCAGGATCCTCCTGCCCAATACAACGGCCCGAGCGTCAACCGTGCCTTCAAAAAAGCCGAGGATCTGCTTCCCGACGAGTAGTTCCGGCTCCGAGTTCGTGGCGTGATCGAAGAACCGCACCTGCTGACTCTGCAGGTCGATCTTCACGCGCGACTTCAGGCGGGGCAGCGCTTCCTGCGTATCGCTCAGCGCGAACAGCGAGAGGCGGGGCGAGGTCTTGTGGATCTTGATCACGTCCATACGGTCGAGATCGCCGCAGAACAGCTCACCGAGACGCGCATAGATCTGCAACGTGGGATCGAGACGGGGCAGATCGCGTCGCGCGACGAAGTAGCCGTCGGCAGTGTTCACCCCGACCGGAGCGCTTGTACACAACCGCGCCACCCGTTGTGCGTCGCCGGCCGCGAACAGATATTCGTCACTCAATTGCTTGAGGCTACGGTAACTACCAAAGTAGTCGCGGATGTCGAAGCGGGACCCGACCGGTAAGTCGCGCAGCCGCGGCACGCCGCGGAACCGGCAGATCGCCATGAACACCAGGTACTGATTGGTGCGGCGGCGCCGCAGCTCCGCGAGTTGCTGCTCCGGTAGCGCAGCGGTAGCTGCCTCCCACAGATCGGTGGGTCCAAGACCATGCGCCGCGGCGACCCGTAGCGCGTCGAGTTCGCCGGCGGCGGGCGGCCGGGCCCGGGTCGAGACGAAGTCCGCGTACGCCTGCCATTCCTCCGCGTGCTGCGTCTGGAATGCTGCCATAAGCGCGGTTCGCAGCAGGTGCTTGCGCTGTCGCGCGACGCTATGGGCGACCGGCGACGCCGAACGCTGCAGGCGCTCGATCAGGAATGCGTGCGCGGCCGCACTATGCCTGAAGACCAGGAACACGCCCGCTTCGAGCGGGATCGGCGTCACGCCGAGGATTTCTTCGAGGTACCGCGCCGCCTGCTCCTGCTGAAAATACTTCTGAAAGGTCCTTCGCGACGTAAGCACCCCGTCGCCATAGCTTTGGGCTTCGCCGGCATAGGCGGCCGAGCCGATGAGGACGGCGACACACAGGCACGCCTGCGTGAGATCGAACGCACGTCGCAGCGCCTCGGTGCGCTCCACTGGCCGTTCGATGACGTTGAGCACGTACCCGAGGTTGACCACCGCAGCGTTACGCTGCGTCTCATCAGGCCGATGCGCCGGGTCCCAGCCATGCGCGACGTAGCCGAGCGACCGCAGGAAGCGGACATCGTCACCGAGGCCGCAACCGTAGTCGAAGAAAGTGTGCTCCGGCGTGAGCACGCCGTTGCCGATGAGGAGTTGCACCGGCCGCGAGAGATCCGATCGGGATATCGCGGTTCGGTCCCGCCGGACTTCCACGTGCTACTGGGCGCGGCGCAGCAAGTGGTGGCCTCGGATCGTCAATCCACGCCGTTCGAGCTGCCTCGACCAGCCGTGCTCGTGCCCGATGACCGACGTTGACGTGAAGAGTCCCGCCCGCTCCTCCTGGTCGGTGAGCACTGAGAACCGCCGGTGGTCGGGGTCGGACATATCGATCAGGAGCTCCTTGCGGTGCAGGATAGGCCGGTTGGCGTTCAGAGCGTAGCGTCGGATGCGCGCTGTACCGCCGTCGAAGTCGAGGCTTGCGACCGCCGCGAGCGCCGGATGCGCGTCGTCGCGGAACCTTGGGTAGCGGAGGAGAGAGACCTGTTGCCGGTACGGCACGAGCTTGCACACGTTCCATCGGAACGGGACGCCTGCCCCGGCAGCGCACGCGTACACCGCGCCGAACAGATCGCTATCGTGCTGATTGAGTGCGTCACGGTGGATATACACGGCTCCGCCAACCCGCTTCCCCACGGGCAGCCTGCGAACGCGATCGGCAAGGGTCTCCAGAGCAATGCCCGCCATGCACATGGAGTGTACTCCGACCGGGTCACGCTCCTCCAACGTCGCGCCGACTCGGTCGACGGGCAACAAAAGACGGTGTCTGATGCACGCCCCTACCAGCCGCTCCTCTCCAAGGACTCAGCACAGCCACCGTGCCGTCAGTTCGACCACGTCAGACAAAACCAGAGGCCGCCGCGACGTGACCGTCGACCGGCTTGATTTTGAGTATTAGTATGAAGGAGCGGTAGAGGCCTGCTACGGCGTGGACAGCGTGTACGCGGGACTGGCGGTTGCCAACCATTACGGCACCGACCATCCGGCCGCAATTCGGGCCGCCGTCCAGGCGCGCGATGCGGCGGCGCTGTACCGGGCATCGACACGCGCCGTGTCCCAGCGCGCAGCAGTTCGTTCTGAGCCTCGCCGGGACGCTCCTTCATGGGAGCGTTGCCCTACGTATTGGCGCGCGACCAGATCGGCGCCGAGGTGATCCTCGGGGAGGTGTATCGCGGGCGGTCCGTGTATACCGGCCGCATCTTCGTGCGCAAGGACAGCGGCATTGCCACCCTGGAGCAACTGCGCGGCAAGACCATCGCCTTCGCCGATCCGCTTTCGGAGTCGGGTTACCTGTATCCGTTGGATCTGTTCGTCGCCGCGGGGCTGCTGGAACGCAGTGCCGATCCCGCCACTTTCTTCGGTACCGTCTACTTCGCCGGCGGTTACCAGCAAGCGGTGCAAGCGGTCGCCAACGGCTTCGTCGATGCCGCCGCGGCGAGCGAGTTCGCCGAACTGCTGTTGGGCGCACGTGTATGGCCCCGACGGCTACCTGGTGGTGGACCACGGCGCCTACCGGGGAGTGGAGGAGGTGGCAAGAACGGGTGGCGACCCTGACCATCGTCGTCATCGCCATCGTGATCGCCGTGGAGCAGATCAGCGTCCTGGTTCGGAATCGGTTGCGATGACCTGCGCGCGCGTGCCATGCTCGCGCGGAGATTACGATCGACATCGAGGCGTTGCTCCAGTCGTAGTCGTGCGATCGCCCTCACCTCATCCCGATCACCACCTTGCCCCTGGCGTGGCCCTTGTTCCAGGTAGGCGATGGCGGCGGGCACCTCGGCGAACCGGTAGCGGCGGTCGATCTGCGGGCGCACTCTGCCGGCCTCGATCAATTCCGTCAGGCGTTCCAGATCCCGCGTCGTTACGTGCGCCGATAAGTAGGCGATCTGTTTGCCGCCGCGCAGCAGAACCCCCATCATCCTCGTGACGGTGGTGAACCCGATGACCGCGGCCGCGCCGCCCGCCGCAGCGCGCGCCGGAGATCGGCTGCTGAACGGTTGCCGACGGCGTCCAGGATGCGGTCGTAGGTGTGCCCAGTGCGGGTGAAATCCTCGCTGGTGTAGTCGATCACGTGGTCGGCGCCGAGCGCACGGACGAGGTCGACGTTCCTGGCGCTGGTCACGCCGGTGACCGTGGCTCCGCAGGCGGCGGCGATCTGGACGGCGAAGGTACCCACGCCCCCGGCCGCGCCGTTGACCAGCACGTGCTGACGCGGCTAGATCGCGCCGTGGTGGCGCATGCCCTGGAGGGCGGTTACGCCGGCCATCGGCACCGAGGCCGCTTCCTCGAACGACAGGTTCGCCGGCTGCTAAGCCATCACCTCGACCGGCACCGAAACGTATTCGGCGAAGCCGCCGAACCCGCGCTCCAGGAGATTGGCGTAGACCGCGTCGCCCGGCTTGAACCGGTTCACGCCGCTGCCTACCGCCTCGACCCGCCCCGCAATGTCGGCGCCCGGGATGGGGTGCTTCGGCCGCAGCAGGCCCAGGCTGGCGCGTGCGAACGCGGGCTGCGCGCGTATGCAGTGCCAGTCCGCCGGATTGACCGATGCCGCCAGCACCTGCACCAGGACCTGCTGAGTGTCTGGCGCAGGCGGTTCGACCTCGACCATGCGCAGCGCCTCCGGCGGCCCGTACCTGTCCCAGAGGAATGCCTTCATGATGGTCGCTCCCGGTTCCCGCTACTGCCGCTGAGCGCGGAGATATAGCCGCGGGCGGTTCCGATGACCACCGGAAGGTCGGCGCCTCCCACTTCGGCGTCCGCGTTACCCTCCTTGATGAGGCGGCCCGAGCCGGACGTGCGCACGTCCACGCGCGTCGGCGAGCCGCGATAGCGAATCGACCCGGAACCGGAGATGCTCCCGTTGAAGTCGCCGGTGCCGAGGGTGAACGCGGCATCGCCCGAGCCGCTGATCCTGACCTCCGCCGAGGCGAACCGGCAGCCGCGCAGATCGGCTCCGCCGGAGCCGCCGATGCGGAGCGAAACGGTCTGGCCGTCGCACTGGCTCGCGTCCCCCCGCAGTCTGACGTTGCCCGACCCGCTGATCGACACCGTGGCCGCGTCCATCGCAGCGGCGTTCAGGTCGATGTCCCCGAGCCGGAGACATCCGCCTCCAGCGCGCCCACCTGGCTCTGGCTGCCGAGCACGGCCCCGGACCCCGACACGCCGAGGGCCAGCGCCGGCGACGAGAAACCCGTAAAGGTCACGCGCCCGCTGCCGCTCACCCGAATCGCACCAAGCTCGGGCATCGACACCTGCGCGCGCAGCGTCACGCGCCCGAACAGCCCCGGCCGCATGCCGAACCGCAAGGCGTCGCCGCGCCGCTCCACCCGCACGTCGTCGAGAACGTTGTCTTCCACCGAGATCT
>CAYFXT010000053.1:0-13756 GCA_964346995.1 uncultured Spirochaetaceae bacterium
GGGCCGCTGAAGCCGCTGGTGGCGGTGCCCACTACCGCCGGCACCGGCAGCGAGCCTACCGGCGTGGCGATCTTCGACTACCTGGAGATGGGCGCCAAGACCGGAATCGCACACCGCGCGCTCCGACCCACCCTCGGCATCGTCGACCCCGACAACACGCGCACCCTGCCGCCGGTGGTGGCGGCCAGCACCGGGCTCGACGTGCTGTGCCATGCCGTCGAGTCGTTCACCGCAATCCCCTACACCGCGCGCGAGGCGCCCGCCGACCCGGCGCTGCGGCCCGCCTACCAGGGCGCCAATCCGATCAGTGATCTGTGGGCGGAACGCGCCATCGAGCTGGTAGCGCGGTACCTGGTGCGCGCCATGCGCGACGCCGCGGACGATGAGGCGCGCACCGCCATGCTGCTGGCCGCCACGTTCGCCGGTTACGGCTTCGGTAACGCCGGCGTGCACCTGCCGCACGGCATGTCCTACCCGGTCTCCAGCATGGTGTCGGCGCGGCAAACCGCCGGCGCCGGCTACCACCCGGACGGTTACCCCGACGACCATCCGATGTGCCCGCACGGCATGTCGGTGATCCTCAACGCCCCGGCCGTGTTTCGCTTCACCGCCGCTGCCGACCCACAGCGCCACCTGCGCGCCGCGCAGTTGATGGGCACCGACGTGGCAGGCGCCGATCCCGACGATGCCGGGGCCATCCTCGCCGACACCATCCTCGACCTGATGCGCGCAGTAGACATGCCGGCGGGGCTGGCGGAGGTCGGGTTTACCGAAGAGCACATTCCGGCACTGGTCACGGGGACTCTACCGCAGCACCGGGTCACCAGGCTGACGCCGCGCCCGGTCTCCGAGGCCGATCTGAGCACCCTGTTCGCTGACGCTCTGCGCTACCGGTAACAGATCTCCCTCCTGTCGCGAGAGGCGCAGGGCTTTGCATTGCCTGCGCACCGTCGGACGGAGCATTACCGACGGTGCATTTACCGGGAATCGATCGAACGAGCGCCGTACGACTGGCACAAACTGGTATACTGACCAGGGGACGACACGTTCCCGTGCAGCTCGCCCGAACCACGGCGACGGCACCGTTGCCGGAATCGTTCGTGCCGCATGCAGCCGATCCGCGGCGTACTGGAGTTGTCCGCGGAGATATTTCCCGGAGGTCACATGAATATCCGCATCACGCTATCCGCACTTGTCTGTCTGTTGACCCTTTCGTTGACGGCCGGCGCTCAGCAGCCGGCTGCCGATCTGGCAATCGAAGAGTTACTGGCCGCCGCGCAAACGGCGAACCCGGAGTTGGCCGCGCTGGCGCTGCAACGCGAAAACGCTCGTGTCGCGTTCGACCGCGGCTCGGCATCCTCGGATGCGCGGCTCGATCAGATAACCGCGACGCTGCAGTGGGAGCGCGCGCAGCTCAACGTCCGGCAGGGCACGGTGCGTGAGTTGTTTGCGATCGCGCAGGCGTACGTGGATCTGCAACAGGCGAATGAAGAGGTAAGCCTGCTGGAGGAACGGTTGCGGTTGGCCCGGCTCGACCTGGAGCTGACGAACGCCCGGGTCGAGGTAGGCGCTGCCGGCACGGTCGATCAACTGCAGGCGCAGGTGGCAGCGCTCACGGCCGAGTTGAACTTGGCAGGCGCACACGACCGGCGGCGATTCAACACCCTGCCCAACCTGGTCGACAAGACCGGCATCGACGTTGCGGTGCTGGAAGCCGCCGCGCTCGCCTCGGAGCCTCCCGATCTGCCGGATCTGGGGGCGCCGGACACCTACGCAGAAGCCACCGCCCGGCGTGCCGAACATCGCCACGCCGCGCAGCAGTTGGAAATCGACGAGATCAACTTGCACCTGCTCTCGGCGGAGGAAACATCCCGACTCGATCTGGAAGCAGCCACCAACACCGTCGACAGCAGCCGGGCGGCGCTGGAGAACACCGCCGTCGATCTGCAGACCGCGACCGCCAGCGCCTACGCGACGGCGCAGCAGGCGTACGACACCGTGACGCTGCGCGAGCTGCAACTGGCGCTGCAGCAGGAACGAACGCGCCGCACCGAAGAGCAGTTCACCGCCGGCGTGATTACCCGATCCGATCTCGCCGGCTCGCAGGTCGATCTGGTGGCCGCGAACGACGCACTGCGCGCAGCGCGCTGGTCGGCCTACCTCGCTTGGCTGCGACTCCGGGACGCTGCCGGTCTGGCCCTGCCGGGGATGCCGGGGGTGGAGTGAAGCGTTGCCTGTGGTTGGCGGTGCTGCTTGGCCTGACCACGGCGCTACCGGTAATCTCGCAGGAGGAGCTGAGCATCGGGGACGCGATTGCCGCGGCCATGGCCGGGCACCGCTCGGTAGTCGACGCGGAGGCCGCCGCCCGTGCGGCGGCGCTGTCCCTGCGCTTGGCGGAGATCGACCATGACGGGGTCGCCGTTACGCTGAGCGCCACGCCGTCGGCGAGCGTCGACTTGGCCGACACCTTCGACGTCGACGGCAGTGGTACCGTGAGCGCTGCCGTCGCGTTGCCGTGGGGGATGGAAATCACCGGGAGCTACACCGCCGAGGTCGACCTCGACGGCACCGAGCGCGATGCCGAGAACGTGCTCGACCTGCACAGCCTGTCGGTCTCCCAGGACCTTCTGCCCGAGGGACGGCTGTCGACCACGGCCCTGGCGGTCGCGGATCGCCAGGACCAGCTCCGGCTCGCCCGGCTGCGCCTGTTGCGCGTAGCCAACGAAGTGGTGCTGCAGGTTGCACGCTCGTTCCTGGCGCTGACCGAGCGGACCGCGGCGTTGGAGCTGGCGGAGCAGCGGTTTGCACTCGCCGAGCGCGACCTCGCCCACACCAGGACGCTGGTCGCGCAGCAGGCGGCGGGGCACCTCGACCTGCTCGACGCGAAAATCGCGGTCACCGAACAGCGCCTGTCCCTCGATGAGGCACGCGCCGCCGTGACCCTCGACACCAACCGGTTCCTTGCCGACCTCGGCCTGCCACCGACTCCCCTTACCGTGCCCACCGCCGACTTCGCCACGCTGCGGCAGCGCGCCCGCGCTCTGCTCGCCGACCCCACCCCACCTGTCGCGATTGCCACTGCCCTGGAGGTGCTGGAGGCAGAGGCGGCGCTGAGCAGCGCCGAACGGCGGGCCGAACGCGCCGAGCGCGGTCTGCTGCCGGAGCTCGCGCTCAGCCTCGACTACCGCAAACCGCGCTCGGCGCCGCGTCCCGGTTCGCTGAGCCTGTCGATCACCGGCCGCTACACGTTGTTCGATGGGGAGCGCAGTGCGGTCGCGGCCGCACAGGCGCAGGAGCAGGTCGCCACGGCGGTGCGGACGCTGGCTACCGCCCGCACCGAGGTGGAAGACGCCTTCGAGCGCGCCCGCATCGCATTGGCGAATGCCCTGGCGGCCGAAGAGCTGGCCGCATTACGGTTGGAACGGGCTCAGTTGGCGCTCGAGCAGGCCACCCGCCACCACGACGCCGGTGCGATCAGCGATCGGGAGCTGGACGAATCAGCCCTGCTGCTGCGCGATGCCGAGGGGGCCGCGAACGCGGCCGCGCTCGCCCTGGGCGACGCCTACCTGTCGGTCGCCATCGAGCTGGGCCTGGACCTGGAACGGGAACTGGCGGCTATCGCTCGCTGAGCGGCGAACGGCGTCGCAAGTGACGACCGTACAGCGGCGCGTCAGCCGCCGGAGCCACCACGGCCACCGCCGCCGAACAGTGCCCGCGGACCACCGATCGCCTGCAACTGTTCCTGCAGGAACTGGAGGCGCCGCGGTTCGTCCTGCTCCAGCGACGGGTCTTCCTTCAGCCTAGCCTCGTAGGCATTCTTGACCTCGACGTTCTGCAACAGGCGTTGGATGAGCTGTTCGCGGCGCTCCTCCGGCATCTGCGCCAGACTGAAACCTCCGCCGCCCGGATCTCTGCCAGCAAACCCGCCTCCTCCACCAGCGCCTGCCACACCGCCTCCTGCCCCCGGTGTCGTTGCCGGTGTCGTTGCCGGAGCGCCAGCCTCGGACTGCCGCCCAGTCCCCGCCTGAACTCCAGCGCCCTGGCCGGCCCCACCGGCCGTGCCGCCCCCGCCACCGCCGCCGAACAGTACCTGCGGACCGCCGATCGCCTGCAGTTGCTCCTGGAAGAACGCCAAGCGCTTCTCCTGGTCGGTTTTCAGGTCGGGGTCTTCGTTCAGCGCGGCGTCGTACGCCTCCTTGACCTGGGGGTTGGCCAACAGGCGCTCTACCAGCGCCTGCCGCCGTTGCTCCGGGATTTGCGCAAGGTCGAAGCCACCGGCGCCGCCGCTGGCCGCCGCGGTCTGCGGCAGCGGCTCGCCGGCGGCGCGTACCGGTGCGCCGTCGCGCAACGACTCATGCCCGACCGTTACCACCGCGTCGCCGATACGCAAGCCGCTGGTGACCTCCACCAGTTCCTGCGCCGACAGGCCGACCGCTACCGGCGTACGCACTGCCACACCCTCCTGCACGCGATACACGATGCTCTGGTCCCGCTCCAGGAGGAGCGCGCGCTTGGGCACCACCAGGGCGTTGGGGCGAGTTTCGGTGGGGACCTGTACGGTGACGAACGATCCGGGCAGCAGCGCGCCGGCGTCCGTACCGGCGGCGTTCAACTCTACCGTGACTTTCACCGTGCCCGACTCCGCGTCGACCACCGGGCTGATGCGATCGATCACGCCGGCGGCCCCGGCGCCACTGGCGGCATCGATCCGTACCTCCTGTCCGACGCGCAGACTCTTGCGCCCGGCGTCAGGGATGTGGATCACCGCCAGTAGCGGATCCAGATCGAGCACGTGAAACAAGCGGCTGTTGGCCGCAATGGTTGCCCCCGGCTCCACCGACCGCTCGCCGACGATGCCGGTAATCGGCGAACGGACCTCGGTATCGGCGAGTTGTTGCCGGGAACGCTCCAGCGCGATGGTGCGCAGCTCGATCTGGTAGCGCTGGTTCTCCAGTTCCTGATCGGTAACCCCGCCATGCCTGGCCATCTCCGCGGAACGGGTGTATTCGCGCTGAATGTTGTCTTAGTTCGCCTGTGCCTCAGCCAGAGCCAGACGCGCGTCGCCCGGATCCAACTGCGCCAGGAGCTGCCCTTCGCGCACGGCATCACCTTCTTCCACCAGCACGTCGACCACCTCGCCACCGGCGCTTGCCACTACGTCGATGGCTCGCTCCGGGCTCAGGGTGGTGGTGGCTACCAGAAAGCTGGACACCGTTTCCCGCACCACCTGCGCAGTCACCACCGGAAGCGCCGCTTGCTGGCCGCCGAAACCGCCACCGAAACCGCCGCCGGCCGCACCACCACCGAAACCGCCGGCCGTCTGGCCCCCGGAACGACCCAGGACGTTGTCCACCACGTCGCAGCCGCCGAGCACCACCGTCAGCAACAGCGCGGCAATTGCCGGTCCTGCCGCCACCTTCATCACCAGAGCCAGCAGCTTGGTCGGCGCCAATCCGGTCCCCACGTTTCTCCGCCGGTCGTGTCTCACCAGCCTGCCCCCTGCTTGTCGACTCTCTCCGCGTCCAGAGTCCGAATAGAGCCCGTTACCGCTGCGCCGCAGCAGCCTTCTTTCCCCGTGCACCTCAACGCTCCGCCTCCGCGGTGGGCGGTACGCTGTGCCGCTGTGCAGGCCGCATGGCCAGCGTCACGCGGCGCAGATAATTCTCCAGATCGTCGAACAGCGCGTAGATGGTCGGCATCACCACCAGCGTCATGAAGGTGGAGGTGGTCAGGCCACCGACCACCGCCAGGGCGATCGGACCCCAGATTCCAGCGCGACCCTCCACCGGGCCGAACACTCCCGGCGCCACCAGCGGCGCCACCAGCGGAAACAACCCCAGCAGCGTCGTGCAGGCCGTGATCAGAATCGGCCGCAACCGGTCGCACCCACCGGTGATGATCGCCTCGGTGCGCGCCATCCCACCGGCACGCAACCGATTGATGTGGTCGACCAGAATGATGCCGTTATTCACCACTACCCCGGCCAGCACCATGATCCCGAGCCAGGAGTTGGTGTTGAGCGTCGTGCCGGTGAGGTAGAACAGCACCGTTACCCCGAGCAGCGAGAAGGGCAGCGAAGTGAGGATGGTGATCGGATGCACGAACGATTCGAACAGCGCTGCCATCACCAGGTAGATGAAGGCGGCGGCGAGCAGCAGGGCGAACAGCGAGGACTGCTCCGATTCCTGGAAGCGCCGGAAGTTCTGTCCCACCTCGGCGCTGTAGCCGGGAGGCAGTTGCTGCTGGTCGAGCATGCCCTCGATCTGTCCACGCAGGCGGAACATGCCGCGCCGATCGGTGTTGGCGGTCACGGACACGATCTCACTGCCGCCGTCGCGCTGAATGGAGCGCGGCCCCGGTTGGCGCTGGAAGGTGGCCAACGTGCCCAGCGGCACCGTGCCGGCGTCCTGCTCCACCGGGAGCTGCGCAAGGCCGCTCAGGTCGACGCGCTCCGCCTCCCTCACGCGCACCCGGATCGGCAATTCATCATCTCCGGCCGCCAGCGTACCGGCCGCGCTCTCGCTCAGGTTGGCACTCAGAAGCTGTCCCACCGCCGTCGGGGTCAGATCGGCGGCGGTAGCGCGGTCTCGGTTGACCCGTACCTGGAGCTGTTCATCCCCCGACTCCAGGTTGGTACTTACGTCGTCGACCCCGGACAACGCCCCCAGGCGGGCGCCGATGTCTTCTGCGAACAGCGCCAGCACCTCGGTGTTGGGGCCGGTGATGTCGACCGACACGCCCAACGCCCCGCCGCCGCCGCGACCCCAGCGTCGCCCCACGGAGAAGTTGTAGCCGGGAAGCCGCGGCAGCATGGCACGAATCTCATTGGTGAGGTCGGCGGTGGAGCGCTGCGTGGAGGAGTCGTCGCGGAAGTACACGGTGACGTTTCCGCTCCGTGCCGAGAAATTGGCCGCCACGGCGTCGATCTCCAATTCCTCGGTGCGCGCCATCAGGTCGCGTTCGAAGGCATCGAATACCTGCCTGGTCTCCGCGAAGGTCACGCCGTTCTCGGCGGTAACGGCGATCGACATGCGCCGGGCCGGCGTCGGCGGGGTGAACTCGCGCTCTATCTTGGTGAGCAGGTAGAGGCCGCCGCCGAGCACCACAAGCATGCAGCCGACGGTGACCAGTCGGTGATGCAAGGTCCAGCGCAACACCGCCCGGTAGGCCGCGGCGAGCCCGTCCATGAGGTGATGCCGGCCGGCCCCGGCCGCCACCAGAAAGCGCGAACTGACGACCGGAATCAGGCTGAGCGAAATCACCAGAGAAGCGACCATCGCCGCCACAATGGTGGTGGCGAAATCGCCCATGAAGCGCCCGAACGTACTGGTGGAGTTGAACAGCACCGGTACGAACACGATGATCGAAGTGATAGTGGCCGCGAGCACCGGGGTGGTTACCTCGCCGGCGCCGCGGATCGCCGCCGCACGCGGTGCCAGGCCACGTTCGCGGTAGCGGTAGATGTTCTCCAGCACCACGACGCTGTTGTCCACCAGCATCCCTACTGCCAGCATCAGGCCGCTGAGCGAGATTACGTTGAGCGAGAAGCTCAGCCCGCCGACGCGCCGCATCAGGAACACCACGGCAAAGGTGGCAATGATGGAGATGGGAATGGCAATCGCCACCACCAGGGTCGCCCGTACCTTCAGCAGGAACGCAAACAGCACCAGCACCGCCAGGCCGGCGCCGATCAATCCGGAGTTGCGCAGGTTACCCAGACTGGTGGTGATCTCCTCGGACTGATCGAAGAACACGAAGGTGGTCAGGCTCGGCTCGGCGGCCTCGATCCGGTCCAACTGCCCGCGCGCCGCGCGCACCACGTTCACCACGTTGGCGTCGGAGCCCTTGAACACGCGCACCGTGACCGCCTCCGTCATGTTGAGCCGCTGGACGCTGTCCTCGTCGCCGACTCCGCGGCGGACCACGCCTACGTCGCCGATGCGCACGCCGCCGGTGCCGGCGATCGGTAGCGTGGCGATCTCCTCGAGATCGGTGAACGAGCCTACCGAGCGCACGAAGTAGCGCCGACCTCCATCGATCAGATAGCCCCCCGCGATGTCCACGTTGTTGGCACGCAAGCTGCGGGTAAGATCGTCAACCGCTACCCCGAGCGATCCCATCGCCTGCGGATCGAGGTCGATCATCACCTGCTCCTCCTGCAGGCCGCGTACCTGCACGTCGGCGACGCCCTCCAGACGCAGCAGCCGCGGCACGATCAGATCCTCGGTGAGGCGCTGCAGCTCCGCGCGCGTGCCGTCGGTGGTCACGCTGAGTAGCAGGATGGGAATATCGCTGGTAGAGAAGTTGGAGACGCGGATGCGCCCCACGTCGTCCGGCAGATCGGCGCGAATACGGTCGATGCGGTCGCGGACCTCGGCCGCCGCCAGATCCATGTCGGTGCCGATGGCGAACTGGGCGCGTATCCGTGCCGAGCTGGACGAAGAGGTGGAGCTCACCGACTCGATCCCGCTCATGCCGCCGATGGCGCCCTCCAGCGGCGTAGCGACGCGCCGCTCCACCTCCTCCGGCGACGAGTTGGGAAACGGCGCCGTTACCGTCAGGGCGGGGCTCTCGATCTCCGGCAGGAACAGCAGCGGTAGCTGGCCGACCGCGAAGAAACCGAACAGGGTGATTGCCGCGATCGCCAGGATCACCCCCAGCGGTCGCCGTACCGAAAATTCGGCAAAGGAAGTCATGGGCTCATCTCCAGAGCGACGCCGTTGGCGGTCACTGGTGCGGATTCGGGGCGCATCCCGTGTCCGCCAACGAGAGAATAGAGGACGGGAACCAGAATCAAAGTGATCAAGGTGGAGAACAGCAATCCACCGATCACCGTCACGGCCAGCGGCTGGCGCAGCTCCCAACCCTCACCGACGCGCAGAGCCAGCGGCACCAGTCCCAGCACCGTGGTGGCGGCGGTCATCAGGATCGGTCGCAGCCGGGTTGCCGCAGCCTGCCGGATCGCGGCGTCCGGTTCGAGGCCGCGGCGGCGCAGTTGATTGACGTAGTCCACCAGCACGATGGCATTGTTGACCACGATGCCGGCCATCATGATCACCCCGATCAGTGCGATGGCACTCACCGGGACGCCGAAGATCGCCAGCGTCAGCACCACGCCTACCAGTCCGAACGGTACCGCCGCCAGGATGATGAGGGGATGCAGCAGCGACTCGAACTGCGCCGCCATCACCAGATAGGTCAACACCAGCGCCAGGATGATGGCGAGCTGCATGCTCGCGAACGACGCCACCATGTCCTGCCACTGGCCGGCCAGCTCGGCCGTTACGCCGTATTCCGCCGCCACCTCACCGAGCACCGCCTGCACTTCGCCGGTGACGCTGCCCAGGTCGCGCCCGTCCAGGTTGGCGGTCACCAGCACCACCCGGCGTTGATCGACGCGACGGATCTCGTTGGCGCCATCCGCCAGGGTGACCGTCGCCACCGCCGACAGGGGAACCGGAACGTCGCCCACCGTGGTCACGATCAAGCCGGCCAGATCCTCGATGCTGGCGCGATCCTCCGGCCGCGTGCGTACCCGGAGCGCCACGTCCTGACTGCCGCGTTCAAGCTCGGTAGGAACCTCTCCCTGCAGCTTGGCAGCCACGGTTTCGCCCACCGTCTCGGCATCCAGGTCCAGCTCGGCCAGTTGCCCCCGGTTCAGGTCGATCACTACTTCGGGACTGGTGCCGGCGAGCCGGGCGCTGACGTCCGCCAGCCCCGTGACCGCCGCCAGACCCTCCGCGACCGCCTGCGCCGCGCGCTCCAGCACCGGCGGCGCGGCTCCGCTGAGGCGAGTCTCCACGGCGGCGTCGAAGGTGAGCAACGGCGGGCGGCCGAACGTGACCGTGGCGCCGGGAACGCCTGCCAGCGCGGTGCGGATCCGGGCCAGGGCCAGATCTTCGGCGCCGCGCCGGTACTCCGGGTGCAGATCGATCAGGATCTGGCCGCTGTTCTCGCGCACCTCCTCGTCGCCGGTGCGCGATGAGCCCGACACCGCATAGGTCTGCGCCACCGCCGCCAGCTCGCCGGCGAGACGCTGCATCTCGGCCAGCGCGGCGTCGGTGCGCGCCACCGGCGTCCCGGGCGCCAACACCACGTCGGCGACGATGGTGCCCTGGCGAATTTCGGGAATCAGCTCGGTGCCGAGCAACGGTACCAGGCTCAGGGACCCGGCCAGCAGGACGACCGCGAAAAGCACGACCGCCACACGGTGGCCGAGCGCCCACCTCAGCAACTGCGGATAGACGACGCTTACTACGCCGTAGGCGCGCTCGAACAGCCACACCAGCGGGGAGATGAGTACCCGCAGCACGCTCCCCACGCCGCGGATGAGCGCCAGGACGGCGCGTCCCGGGGCCGCGGCTACCCGCACCGAAAGCCGCTCGCGGGCGCCATCCTCGGCGTGGGGAGTACGGAGCGACGCGCCCTCGCCGGACTCGGGCTGCCGGCCGGATGGTGCCGCCGTGGGACCTGTCCGGGACCCGACGGCACTGGCCATGGGGATCAGCGTCAGCGCCACGGCCAGACTGACCAGCAGCGAGAAGGTGACGGTGAGCGCCGGGTCCACGAAGAGCTGACCGGCGATGCCGCTCACGAACACCACGGGAATGAACACGCACAGGGTGGTCAGGGTTGCCGCGACCACCGCGCTACCCACCTCGGCGCCGCCGGTACGGGCCGCGGTGGCGCGATCGGCGCCGGCGACCCGGTGACGGTCGATGCTCTCCAGCACCACGATCGAACTGTCCACCAGCATGCCGATGCCGAGCGCCAGCCCGCCGAGCGACATGATGTTGAGCGATACGCCGCCCAGGAACATGAGAAAGAAGCTGGCGATCACCGAAATGGGAATCGCCAGCCCCACCACCAGGGTGCTGCGCAGCCGGCGCAGGAACAGGTACAGCACCGCGATCGCCAGCACGCCGCCGAGCACCGCGGCCTGGATCACGTCGCGGATCGACTGTTCGATGAAGCGCGACTGATCCGACACCACGCGCAGTTCCACGTCCACCACACCCGCCAGCTCCTGCTCGACCTCGCCGAAGCGTTCGCGCACCGCCTGGGCGACGGCAACGGTGTTGGCGGCGGCCTCCTTGTGGATCGCAATCTCGACGCTCGGCCGGCGGTTGGTGCGGGTGATCGTGGACTGCTCCTGATAGCCGCTGCGCACCTCCGCCAGGTCCTGCAGCCGTACCTGGACGTCGCCCACCTCGCCCACCACGATGCGGCCGATCTCCTCCAGATCCGCGAACCGCGCCAGCACGCGCACGATATATTCGGCGGCGCCGTCGGCAATGCTGCCACCGGTGACGTCGACGTTCTCCCGCTGCAGCCGGCTGGCGATCTGCGACAGCGGGATGCCGAGCAGCGCCGCGCGGCTCTGGTCGACATCGATCTGGATCTCCTCTTCGACACCACCGGAAACAATGGCCGCGGCTACGCCGTCGATGCTTTCCAGACGCTGCTTCACCGCCTGGTCAGCCAGCAGCCGCAGCCCCGCTTGATCGGCGACCGCCACGGCGCCGGGAGCCGCGCTGCCCACGCTGATGCGCATGATCGGGTCGAGCGCCGGATCGAACCGGAGCAGGATCGGGTCCTCCGTGCCGCCCGGCAGCGCCAGTTGGGCAAGCTGTTCGCGGACGTCGATGGCGGCGAAGTCCATGTCGGTGCCCCAGGCGAACTCCATGATCACGTCGGAGAGGCCGGCGCGGGAGACGCTGGAGATGTCCACCAGCCCGGAGACGATGCCGACGGCGTCCTCGATCGGGGTGGTGACGAAGGTTTCGACGTCGGCGGGAGCGACGCCGGGGTACTCGGTGCGGATGGTCAGCGTGGGGAACGACAGGTCGGGCAGCAGGTCGACCGGCAACTCGCGGAAGGAAATCAGCCCGAAGATCACCAGGGCGACGAAGAACACGACCACCGTCACCGGACGGCGGGTGGCCAGGGCCACGATCTTCACCGCCGGCGCTCCTGCGCCTCGGTGCAGGGTGTATAGCTTGGCCGATGCCGAAGGACGCGCCGCATCATGTTACCACAGGATACCGCATGTACGGTCCGGTCGCCATGAACACCTGTGAACGGGTGCATTCCCGACAAGTGGTAGAGCGCTCGCGCGCGGCCGCGCGATCCGCTCAGGCCCCACTCCGCGTCGTGTGCCAGCGCGACAGCCCGACGCGGCAGGTCGTGCAGCGGGGGTGGCTTCAGGTGCGAGCCCGAGTCGCGCGAGGTGTCGACCCAGGTAGTTCTGGTCATGTCATGCAAACTTGTCCTGAGCGGGTCGCATGAACGGTTCGACTCTACCGGATCGCCCCTGACGCACTTGGCTGGCCATAGATCACGCGCAAGCCCCGGTCTCCGGCCACTTCCTCGAACACCTCCTCGGCGCCGTCGGGCCACAGCACGCGCACCGCGGCGGTCGCCGACCCGCCGAGGCCGAAGTGCAGCGCCGTGTCGTTGCCGGAGCCCAGGCTGGAGCCGCTCTTGACCTCCTGCATGCGGGGGCGCCCGTCACCGGTGGTGACGTACACCCGCGCCCCGATCGCGTCACGGTTGATCGGCCCGCGGCCTTCGAGCCGCACCGTCAACCAGTGGTTGTCCGCCCCCGCCAGCCCGGCGTTCCGGTACAGCTTGTAGCCCACGTCGAAGTTGCCCACCACGAAGTCGACGAACCCGTCGCCGTCGTAGTCGGCGTACGCCACGCCCATGCTGGGGCCGGGACGCTCCCGCCAGCTCGCCGGCGTCACGTCGACGTAGTTGCCGTAGCCGCGATTCCGGAACAGTACGTTGGGGTGTGGGAGGAACAGCAAACCGATCGGCGCCGCGGGATCACTGAACCGCTCAGCATATCCGGTGGCCGCCAGGAATAGGTCGAGCCAGCCGTCGTTGTCGAAGTCGAAGAAGGTGGTCCCCCAACCGACGATCCTGCCATGCCGCTCCGCACCGACACCGGCCGCCTCGCTGGCGTTGCGGAAGCGTCCGTCCACGTTCTGCAGTAGCGACATCGGCTCGCCCATGTCCGAGAAGTAGAAGTCCAGGTCCAGGTCGTTGTCATAGTCGCCCACCGCCAGGCCCATGCCGTTGCGTACGGCGTCGGTCCTGGTCTCACGGGAGGCGTCGCTCCAGCACCAGCCCTCGCACCCCGGCCCGTCGTTGCGCCACAGTACGTTGCCGATCGGGTTCTCCACTTTGTCGTTGACGACGTAGATGTCGGCGTCGCCGTCATTGTCGAAGTCGACGAAGCTCGCCGAGAAGGCGGCTCCTTGCAGCTTGTCTCCCAGCAGCCCCGAGACGTCCTCGAAGGTGCCGTCGCCGCGGTTGCGGTACAGCCGGTCGCTCGTCAGTGCGGGCGCCTCCACCGGCGCGCATTCCGGGTAGCACGTCCAGTTGGCGACGAACAGGTCGAGGAATCCGTCGGCGTCATAGTCGCCCCAGGCCGCCGTGGATCCGTTGCCGGCGGCACCCACCCCCGCCACGGCGGTGACGTCGCGGAACCCCGCTCCGGCTCCATTGCGGAACAGAACGTTGTCGCCGTCGGTGAGGACGTAGAGGTCGCGCCAGCCGTCGTTGTCGTAATCGCCCCATACGGCGCCGCCGGTCCAGGCGCCCGCGAGAGCGACGTCGAGGGCGTGTTCGGAGACGTCGAAGGTGCCGTCGCCGTTGTTGCGATAGAGGATGCTGGGACTTTGGCCGCCGGCGAGGAACAGGTCTACCCAGCCGTCGTTATCGTAGTCGCCCCAGGCTTGGCCGATGCCGA
>CAYFXT010000054.1:0-13537 GCA_964346995.1 uncultured Spirochaetaceae bacterium
CGCGCGGTGCAGCAGGGCGGTCCATGGAGGCGGAGGCCAGCAACGGGTTCGCGCACACCAGCGGCCACTCGCTGAAGTCGCGGTTGCTGGTGATCACCGTGGCAGGACGCTCGTAGCGCTGGCAGATCACCTCGTCCAGATCCTGCTGCTGGTGCTCCGGCAGCGGCTTGAGGCCGAAGTAGTCCAGGACCAGCAGCGCCACGGTGGCGACTTGGCGCAGCCAGGAGGATTACGAAGATGAGAGATGCCATGAAGATTTCGCCAGAGACCACACCGGGCAGAGGTTCGGAACCGATTCCATTTCCTGGGCAGGCTGCGGAGCGAGCAAACCGCATCGCCGGACGACGCCGCGCTCACCGCCGAGCAGGCCGGGCGCGACGCAGTTTGACCGGTGCCGGCACAAGTGATAGGGTGGGGTTCGACTTCGCAAAGTTCGCAAAGCTGTGTTGGTGAGTTCAGGCGCCGGCTGGCGAGGAGGAATGCGATGAAGAAAGTCTTGTGGGCCGTAACTGTGGCCCTATGGCTGACCGCGACCGGAGTTTGGGCCGGCGGCGAAGACGAAACCGAGGCCGCCGCGGCGCCGCGCGAGATGGTGGAGGATCCCACCACCGGCGAGATGCTGCTGGAGCCGCGCTACGGCGGGTCGATCAGCTACGCGGCGGTCGGATCGCCGCCGAGTTCCGACGTGTGGTTCACCCACCACTCCAACAATGCCATCAACGGCGTCAACGAGAGTCTCGCCATCGGCGACTGGGGTATCGACCGCAACGTGTTCGCCTTCGACACCGACGTCATCCCGGTGTCGGCGATGAAGGGCTTCCTGGCCGAAAGCTGGACCATGCCCGACGACGTTACCGTGGTCTTCACCATTCGCGACGACGTGTTCTGGCGCGACAAGCCGCCGGTCAACGGCCGCCAGCTCACCGCGCACGACATCGCCTACAATTGGAACCGGTACCTCGGGCTCGAGCAGTTCGCCGAGCAGGGGGTGTCGCCTTCGCTGGGCGTGGGGGTTGCCGGCATCTACGAGTCGGTCACCGCCACCGACGATCGCACCGTGGTGTTCAAGCTGGCTCAGCCGCGGCTCGATCCGCTGTACGATATCTTCTTCCAGCGCAGTCGAGCGATCTACGCGCCCGAGGTGATCGAGGAGCACGGCGACGTGCAGGACTGGCGCCACAACGTCGGCACCGGACCGTTCGACCTGGTCGAGTGGGTGGAAGAGAGCGTGATGGTGTGGCACCGGGTCGACGACTACTGGGGTTTCGACGAGAAGTTTCCCGAGAATCGTCTGCCCTATATCGACGAGGTGCGCGCCATCTTCATGAAGGAGCCCGCCGCCCGGATCGCGGCGATCCGCACCCGCCAGGTCGATCACCTCGGCAGCCCCGGCAACTCCCAGATCAACTCGATCGATGACTCCAGGGCGCTGCGCGACAGCAACCCCGAGCTGCAGTTCTTCCGGCGCGTGTTCCGCTGCGAGACCTGCATCGGGTTCAACATCGCCAACAAGCCGTTCGACGACATCAACGTGCGTCGCGCCATGCAGATGGCATTCGACTTCGAAGCGATGAACGACGACTTCTTCGACGGCCAGGCCGACTGGGTGCCGGAAGGGCTGATCGGCCGCGGCGCCAAGGAAGGGTACCACACTCCGATGTCGGAATGGCCGGAGGAAATCGCGCAGTACTACCGCTACGATCCCGAGCGCGCCGAGCAGTTGCTCGACGAGGCCGGCTACCCGCGCGGGGAGGACGGCATCCGGTTCCGAACCCACTACGACGTGTGGGAAGGCCGCCCGCTGCCGTTCTTCGACCTGCAGATCGCCTACTGGCGCGACATCGGCGTCGAGGTGGAGTTGCGGGTGCACGATGGCGCCACCCTGGTTCCCCTGATTCAGAGCAGAGCGTACGAGGGCATGTCAGGGCGCGAGTCGGGATTCTTCACTGGCGATCCGCTCGGTACGCTGCGCGCCCTGACCTACACCGACGCCACCTGGAACGCCCCGGGGGTCGATGATCCGATGCTGAACGCGCTGCTCGACGAAGCCGCCGCAACCACCGATCCAGGGGAGCACATACGGCTGGTCAAGGAGGCGGACCTCTACATCACCGCCAACCACTGGTACATGTGGTCGCACCGGGTGCCGCAGATCTTCGTGTTTCAGCCGTGGATCGTGGGCCACAGCGGCGAGTTGCAGATCGGAAGCATGGAGCGCGGACCGGTGATGATGGCGCGCCTCTGGATCGACCAGGAGTTGAAGGACGAGTACGTCAGGTAGTGCTCCAGACCCGCCGACCGAGGGCGCGGCTGGCCCGTTCCGTCCGTTCGCCACAGGTGCCGGCCTGCGCGGCCTTCGGACGGTCGACGCCGCAGTGGGATGCCGCAACGGCCATTCCACTGCGGCGTCGTAGTTTCGACCAGACCGGCGCGGAGGGCGGCCGCCGTGCGAGCCTACATCATCCGCAGACTGCTGCTGATCATCCCCACCCTGCTGATCCTGAGCGCGCTGGTGTTTCTGTCGGTGCGCTTCATTCCCGGCGACATCATCGACGCGCTGGAGGCGCGGATGGACTATCTGGCCGAACCGCTCGATCGCCCCGCTCTGGAGCGGGTCCTCGGCCTCGACCAGCCGTTACACGTGCAGTACGTACGCTGGCTGGGCGGCATCTTCCTGCACGGTACGCTGGGCAAGTCGCTGCTCGGCAAGGACACCGTGGAGGCGAAGATCTGGACCCGCGTGGGGCCGACATTCCAACTGGGCATGATGGCCCTGGTCATAGCGTTGGTCATCGCGCTGCCGGTGGGCGTCTACTCGGCGATCCGCCAGGACACCGCGGCCGACTACGCGGGCCGCACGATCGCGGTGCTGGGGCTGGCGACTCCGAACTTCTGGCTCGCGATCATGGTCATCATCTATCCGGCGCTGTGGTGGAACTGGGCGCCGCCGATCCTGATGGTCAAGTTCCTGGATGACCCGTGGGAGAGCCTGGGGGTGTTCCTGATCCCGAGCATCATCCTGGGCACCGCGCTGTCGGCCGGCACCATGCGCTTTACCAGGACGATGATGCTGGAGGTGCTGCGTCAGGACTACGTGCGCACCGCCTGGGCCAAGGGCCTGCGCGAACGCCTGGTGATCGTTCGGCACGCGATCAAGAATGCGATGATCCCGGTGGTGTCCGCCATCGGTCTGGCGCTGCCGCTGCTGGTGGGCGGCTCGGTGATCATCGAGAATATCTTCAACCTGCCCGGCATGGGACAGCTCATGCTGGTGGCGCTGCAGGACCGGGACTACCCGGTCGTATCCGGCGTCAATCTGTTCTTCGGGGTTGGCGTGGTACTGATCAACCTGCTGATCGATCTGGTCTACGTCTACCTGGACCCGCGAATCCGCTATCAGTAACGGTGCCGACATGAATGAGACCGGGGCAACGACAACTCCGACGATGAGCCTGCGTGCAACGGGCACGGACGCTTCGCGCCGGCGGTCGCCGTTCGCGCAGTTCTTCGTCCGGCTGGTCCGGGAGAAGCCGCTCGGCGCGGTCAGCGGGGGCGTGGTCCTGGTGCTGATCGTGGTCAGCATCTTCGCAACCCAGTTGGCGCCTTACGACATCAAGGAGGTCAACGCCAAGAACCGGCTGCAGGGGCCGTCGGCGGAGCACCTGCTGGGCACCGACCACGTCGGCCGTGATTTCCTCAGCCGGGTGTTGTTCGGTGCCCGCCTGTCGCTGTTCGTGGGCCTGAGCGCCACCGCGATCAACGTGCTGGTGGCGCTGCTGGTGGGCGGCGTGTCCGGTTACCTGGGCGGGAAGCTGGACTTGATGATGCAACGGTTCGTGGATGCCTGGATGGCCTTCCCCGGTCTGCTGCTGCTACTCACCATCATGTCGATCGTGGGGCGCGGCCTGCCGCAGGTGATCATCGTGCTCGGAGTGAGTGGCGGCATCGTCGGATCGCGCGTGGTGCGCGGCGCGGTGATCGGCGTCAAGGAAAACGCCTACTTCCAGGCCGCGGAGGCAATCGGCACCCGCAAGGCCGGCACCCTGCTGCGCCACGTAATCCCCAACATCGCGCCGGTGCTGGTGATCGTCTTCAGCATCAACATCGGCGGCGTGATCATCAGTGAGGCTTCCTTGAGCTTCCTCGGCTTCGGGCTGCCGATCGAGATACCGAGCTGGGGTGGCCTGCTGAGCCGCGAGGGGCGCCGCTACATGGAGCAGGCGCCCCACCTGGCGCTGTGGCCGGGCATGTTTCTCACCATCACGGTATACAGCCTGAACAACTTCGGCGACGCCGTGCGCGACCTGCTGGACCCGCGCCTGCGCGGCGGAGACGGCAACTACGGAGGGTTCCGCAACCGCCGGCGCGGTGCGAGTGCCGCGGCCGGCCGGTGAGCGGCGGCCGCCGACCTGTCGCCGCCGACCAGAGCATCGACATCACCCAGCGCGAGTGGTCCCGGCGGGCGGGAAACGGCCCCCGCCGCCCGGGCCCCCCCCCCCCCCCCCGCCCCCCACCCCCCCCGCGGGGGGGGCGGGGCCGCCGCCACACCCCCCCCCCCCCCCCCCCCCACGACCCGACCCCCGGCCACCGCCAGCAACCGGCGGCACCCCCGCGCCCGACCTGCCTCCGGGTGCTGCTGGCGGCTGTCCTGAGCGCCGCCGCGACCGTGCCGGGAGTCGCGGACGAGCCGGCTGTGCGCTTTCGCGACGCCACGGCGCGCTCGGGCATCGCCTTCGAGAGCGGGATGCGCGGCATCGACGGCTTCCCGTTCGTCGACCTGATGGCCCGGACCAGCGCCGCGGCCGGCGACTACGACAACGACGGCGACATCGACCTGTTCATCGTGCGCGGTGACATCGGCCCCAACCTCCTGTACCGCAACGACGGCGGCCTGCGGTTCACCGAGGTGGCGGCAGCCGCCGGGCTCGCCTTCACCCGCCCGCCGGCGGGTAACTACCGCCACGCCGGGCCGACCTTCGCAGATCTCGACGGCGACGGCGACCTCGATCTGTTCGTCGGCGGCCTGCAGGGCGACCCGTCCCGCCTGTTGCGCAACGACGGCGACGGCACGTTCACGGATGTGACCCGGCACTCCGGGATCGACACCATGGGCGCCGAACAGACCTTCTCGTCGGCGTTCGGCGACTACGACCTGGATGGCGACCTCGACCTGGCCCTGGCGCACTGGGGCACAGCCCGGCCCGGTATGCGGGAGACCGCGCGGAGCTTCGACACCGAGCACCTGTGGCGCAACGACAGCGACGCGCAGGGCATTCGATTCACCCGGGCCAGCGTCGCGGCCGGCATCGCAGCGACCATTCTGACGCTGCCCGACCCCGAGGAACCGTTTCCCGAGGGGCACCCCTCACGCAGCCGCGACTGGACCTTCACGCCCACCTTCGCCCGCATCGACGGCGACCGCCACCCCGACCTGCTGTTCGGGGCCGACTGCAACCGCTCCCAGGTGTTTCTCAACAACCGTGACGGCACCTTCCGCAACGTCACCGATCCGGGGGTGTTGATCGACGACCATGGCATGGGCTCGGCGGTGGCCGACTTCGACGCCGACGGTGACCTCGACTGGTTCGTGACCAGCGTGTACTACGGCGGTCCGGGCGCGACCCCGGACCCGTTTCGCGGCAACCGCCTGTACCGCAACGACGGCGGCGTCTTCGTCGACGCCACCGACGAGGCCGGCGTGGTCGACGGCGGCTGGGGCTGGGCCGCCTGCGCCATCGACTTCGACAATGACGGCAATCTGGACATCTACCACACCAACGGCTGGATCAGCCTGGGCGGTTACGAGGCGGACTACACCGCCGACCGGTCGCGCGCATTCGTCAACCACGGTGACGGCGCCTTCACCGACCGCGCCGCGGCACTCGGCCTCGACGACAGCGAGTTCGGGCGGGCAGTGGTCTGCGCCGACTTCGACAACGACGGCGACGTCGACATCCTGCTGCTGCACGAGTCGGCGACGCTGTGGGAGAATCTGACCGTGGACGCGAACTACCTGCGCGTCCTGCTGCGCGGGGTGCCTCCCAACACCGAGGCGGTGGGGGCGCGCATCAGCGTGACCACCGCCACCGCCGCCGGGCCCCGAATTCGCTTGCGCGAGTTGACGCTGGGCAGCAACTACCTGTCCCAGAACCCGCTGGTGCAGGTGTTCGGCCTCGGCGCGGCCACGGTCTGCGACGTCGAGGTGGAGTGGCCGGACGGACGGCGCACCGCACTGCGCGGCGTCGCGGCCGGGCGGACGTTGCAGCTCACCCATCCCGCGCTCCTCCGCTGAGCCCGATACCGCCCGCGACTGTCGTGATCCGCGCCGGAATGGTGCCAGATGACCGATTCGCCGCGGTGGCCTCCGCGTGGGACGCGAGCTGTTCACAGCGGAACCGACATCAGGTGAGAGGGGCACTTGCTCCTGCCCGGACGAGGCGGCCTTCACCCGGCATCCACCCAAGGCGCATTACGGCTGGACGGCGACGGTCTTGACAGCATCGAAGCGCTAGGCGCTAGTACATCGCGATATGGCGAACAGTAATGCAAGGGTCTTCGTCGGGACAGTGGGTGAGGGGTTGTACATCAGTGACGATGGCGGGGCGACCTTCAAGCGTCGGGCGAACAACGGCCTGTACATCGAGGGTGAGGTGCGGGCGCTGGCCGCGCGTCCGGGCAACCCGAGACGCATCTACGCGGGCACCAACGCCGGCGTGTACCGCTCCGACGACGCTGGCGGCACCTGGCAACGGCTCGACAGTGCGTTGGACGACAAGGTGGTATGGGCGCTGATGGTGCTGCCCGGCGAGCCGGATACCGTGTTCGCCGGAACGCGACCGGCCGGCGTGTACCGCTCCACCGACGGCGGCGACACCTGGCACGACGTGCAGCTCGGCGCGCGCGTGGACTACCCGGTGCTGGAGTTCAACCGCATCACCACCATCATCCCCGATCCGATCGCGCCGCACTCCCTCTGGGTCGGGGTGGAGATCGACGGCGCTTGGCGCAGCGACGACGCTGGTGAAACCTGGAGCCGGCACGCGAACGGGCTCTCCTCGCTGGACGTGCATGGCTTGGTGGTGGTGCCGGACAACGGCTCGCGTACCCTGGTCGCGGCGACCAACAATGGCGTCAACATCAGCACCGACGAAGGTGCGAGCTGGCAGCGTCAGGATCTGAGCGCGGTCACGCCGTGGAACTACTACCGCGGGATTCGGCAACAGGCAGGGCGGCCGGAGACCATCTTCCTCGGCAACGGCGACGGTCCTCCAGGATTCGAAGGCGCGGTGTTGCGTTCGCAGGACGGCGGCGCGAGCTGGCAGCGCATGGCGCTGCCGGTGGAGCCCAACTCCACCATCTGGGACTACGCCACCCATCCCGCCGAGCCCGAGCTGGTGTACGCCTACAGTTGCTCCGGCGAGCTGTATAACACTACCGATGGCGGCGACCATTGGGACAAGCTGCGCTGCGAGTTCGGCGAGATCCGTGCCCTGATGTGGACGCCGGTCTAGTCCACATGCAGGTTGACGCGCGCCTTCCGAGGAGTAGGATACGTCCATCCTTTAACCCGGTCCCGTGAGGCCGGAAAGGACGGACGTTGTATTCTGACTTGGCAAGGTATTCTGACCTGGCAAGATCGCACAGCCGGCGTAGTCTCCGGCTTGCACGCAGCGGTTGCCGGAGCGTGCGGGCCAAAGGAGGCTGTTTTTTTGTCTGAATCACAGCAACGGCACCGGGAGCGACGGATCCTGGACGCGGCCGATCTGACGCGCTGCCTGATGCGGCTGGCCCACGAGGTGGTGGAGCGCAACCGCGACATCGATCAGGTGGTGTTCGTGGGGATCCGCACCCGTGGCGTACCGCTGGCGCGGCGTCTGCAGCAGGCGGTGCGCGAGATCACCGGCGCCGAAGCGCCGCTCGGCATACTGGACATCAGCCTGTACCGTGACGACCTGAGCCACGTTGCCAAATCGCCGGTGGTAGGCAGGACCGAGATCGACTTCGCTCTCGAGGACCGGGTCGTGGTCCTGGTCGACGATGTGCTCTACACCGGGCGCACTACCCGTGCCGCTCTCGATGCGCTGATGGCATTCGGCCGCCCGCGCCGCATCCAGCTCGCCGTGGTGATCGACCGCGGCCATCGTGAGTACCCGATCCGCGCCGACTACGTGGGCAAGAACGTGCCCACCAGTAGTTCGGAAATCGTGCACGTGCGGCTTCGCGACACCGATTTCGTCGACGAGGTGGTGATCGCACACGGTGAGCGGTAGGTGGTTCCGGTGACCGCCGGCGAAGCGCTTGCAGATGCGGCGGCGACCGCCGCGCCGGCGCCGGAGAGCGACGATCGTGCCGTGCCGGAGCCGGTCGCGTCCTGGCGCCGCAAGGATCTGCTTTCGCTGGAGGAGCTCAGCCGTGAGGAGATCGAGTTGCTGCTGCACACCGCCGAGGCGCTCAAGGAGGTGTCCGCCCGCCAGGTGAAGAAGGTGCCGGCGCTCCGCGGCAAGACCATCGCCAACATGTTCTTCGAGTCCTCCACCCGCACGCGCACCAGCTTCGAGCTGGCTGCCAAGCGCCTCTCCGCGGACACCATCAACTTCCAGGGCTCCACGTCCAGCGCGCAGAAGGGCGAAAGCCTGATCGACACGGCCAGGAACATCGAGGCGATGCAGGTGGACACGGTGGTGGTACGGCATGCTTCGTCGGGAGCCGCGGAACTGCTCGCCAGGGAGCTGGACGCGAGCGTGGTCAACGCCGGCGATGGCATCCACGAACATCCGACCCAGGGGCTGCTCGACATATTCACCATCCGCGAGCACCTGCCCCTGGAGGGCCTGCACGTTTGTCTGGTGGGCGACATCCTCCACTCGCGCGTCGCACGCTCCAACCTGTGGGGACTGCGCAAGCTCGGCGCGCGGGTGACGGTGTGCGGCCCACCGACGCTGATTCCGCACGGCATCGAGCAGTTGGGGGCCACGGTTTCCTACGATCTCGACGAGGTGATCGAGGATGCCGACGTGCTCAACATCCTGCGCATCCAGTTCGAGCGGCAGCGCGGCGCCTACTTTCCGTCGGTACGCGAGTACGCGGTCGAGTATGGCCTGTCGCGCGAACGTCTGGAGCGCGCCAAGCCGAACCTGCTGGTGCTCCATCCTCAACCGATGAACCGCGGCATCGAGGTGGCGGCCGAGGTGGCGGACGGCGCTCGCTCGCTCATTCTCGATCAGGTGACCAACGGGGTGGCAGTGCGCATGGCGGTGCTGTTCCACACGACTTTGACGCGCGAGTCGAAAGCGGCCGGCGACACTGGCACGACCGGCGCCGACGAGTGACGATGCGGTCCGTTCTCGTGCAGGGAGGCCGGCTGGTAGACCCGGCCAACGGGGTAAATGCCCTCCTCGACCTGCTGGTGGCCGACGGCTGCGTGCGGCAGATCGGCGGTGATCTGGCGGATCGCGCAGCACGTTCCGGCGCCCGGATCATCGACGCGCGCGGCAAGCTGGTGTTTCCCGGTCTGATCGACGTACACGTCCATCTGCGGCAACCCGGTTACGAATACAAGGAGACGATCGAGAGTGGCCTGCGCGCGGCGCTGGCGGCCGGCTTTACCGGGGTGTGCCCGATGCCCAACACCAACCCGGTTTCCGACACGCGCGCCGACATGGAGTTCCTGCGCCGCGAGGCGCGCCGGTTGGACCTGATCAACCTGTGGCCGGTGGGAGCCGTGACGGTGCGTCAGGAGGGGCAGAAGCTCACCGAGTTCGGCGAGCTGCGCAACGGCGGCGCGGTGGCGCTTTCCGACGACGGCAAGCCGGTCGTGTCGTCGGCGATCCTGCGTCGGGCGCTGGAGTACGCCAAGAAGTTCCACCTGCCGCTGCTGCTGCACGAGGAGGATCCGGAGCTGTCACAGGGCGGAACGCTGAACGAGGGCGTGGTGGCTACCCGGATGGGTCTGATCGGAAGCCCTTGCCAGGCGGAGTCGGCCATGGTGGCGCGCGACCTGGAGATCGCGGCGCTTGCCGGCGGGCGCATCCACTTTCAGCACATCTCCTGTGGGCGGTCGGTCGACCTGATCCGCCAGGCACGCGCGGCCGGCATCGAGGTGTCCGCCGAGACCTGTCCGCATTACCTGTTTCTCACCGACGAGGCGGTGCTGCGCTACAATACGCGTGCCAAGATGTACCCGCCGCTACGGACTGCTGCCGACGTGGCGACGGTGCGTGCCGGAGTGGCGGACGGTACCATCACGATCGTGGGAAGCGACCACGCACCGCATGCGGATTACGAGAAGGACGTGGAGTTCGATCAGGCACCCAACGGTATCACCGGGGTGGAGACCATGCTGCCGCTGATGCTGGCACTGGAGCGCGAGGGGGTGATCAGCGTGGAACAACTGGTGCGCATGATGGCGGTGCAGCCGGCCGGGCTGATCGGCGTCGAGCGCGGTAGTCTGGAGGTCGGCGCGGTGGCGGATGTGACCGTGGTCGATCCCGTCGCGACGTGGGTATACGACGCGACCACCGCCTACTCCAAGTCGCGCAATTCCCCGTTCTGGGGTGCGACGCTGACCGGCCGCGCCACCGATTGTCTGGTGGCCGGTCAGGTGCGCCTGCGCGCCGGTAGCATCGTGGCCCCGGTGGCTGATCGGCGGGAGACGGCGGAGGTGCCGGGGTGACGGGGCCACACGCACAGCCGGCGCGGGTGGCAGCGGCCGGGCCGATCGGCGGTGGTGGCATGACCGAACGGCGGGCACTGCTGGCGCTGGAGGATGGCGTGCTGTTCCCCGGCCGGGCGGTCGGCGCCGGTGGCGAGGTGGTCGGCGAGGTGGTGTTCAACACGGCCATGACCGGCTACCAGGAGATCCTCACCGATCCCTCCTATGCGGGGCAGTTGGTGTGCCTTACCTATCCCCTGATTGGCAACTACGGCGTGAACGAGGACGACCCGGAGTCGCGCCAACCGTGGACGCGGGGCCTGATCGTGCGCGAGCTGGCCGCCCGCCACTCCAACTGGCGCGCCACCGGCGATCTGGGGAGCTACCTGAAGAAGCACGGCATCGTCGGCATCGAAGAGGTGGACACGCGCGCGCTGACCCGCCATCTGCGCCTGCACGGCGCCAGGACGGGGGTGATCTCCACGATCGACCTGGATCCCGCTTCACTGATCCGGAAAGCGCAGCAGGCGCCCAGGATCGGCGAGCTGGATCTGGTACGCGGGGTGACGACGCAGGGCATCGCACCGCTGTGCCTGCCGGCCAACTCCTACGATCCACTGGCAGGGCAACTCCCGGCGGCGCGGCAAACCGTCCCCGCGGCTGGCCGGACAGCTTGCGCGGCCTCATCCGCACCCGCCGGCGCCCAACAGGTTGGCGCGCACGTCGCCCGGCAGGCTGGCAGACCAGCGGGCACCGAGACGGCGGCGGACCCACGCGGCGGCAGCGAACATCACGTGGTAGCGATCGACGCCGGAGCCAAGCACAACATCATGCGCCACCTGGCGGTGCGCGGCTGCCGCGTCACCGTGGCGCCGGCCACCGCCACCGCCGCCGAGATTTCCGCGCTGGAGCCCGACGGGCTGTTCCTCTCCAACGGCCCCGGCGACCCGGAGCAGGCGCCCTATCTGGCCGATACCGTACGCACGCTCCTCGACACCCACCGCGACCTGCCGGTGTTCGGCATCTGCCTGGGCCTGCAGATCATGAGCCTGGCCCTGGACGCCAGCATCTACAAGCTCAAGTTCGGCCACCATGGCGCCAACCACCCGGTGCGCGAGGAACGCACCGGCGTGATCTCGATCACCAGTCAGAACCACGGCTACGCGGTGGATGCCGACTCCCTGCCGCCGGATCTGCGCATCACCCACGTCAACCTCAACGACGGCACCATCGAGGGGCTGGAGCATCGCTCGCGACCGGTATTCGCGATCCAGTACCACCCGGAGGCCGCCCCCGGCCCGCACGACGCCCAGTACCTGTTCGACCGCTTCGTCACCACCATGCGATGTGCAACCGTCATCGCCGCGGGAGAATCCCCAACACCGGTCGGCTGAACGCGGTCGACCGGGGGAGCCCGGGCTCGTTGCCTCCTCGAGGTCGGTGCGGCGAATCGTCGCCCTTGAAACAGGAGCGGCTCCCGGCACGTTTCTGCGAGTGGCGTACGCAATCCTTGCGGAGCCTGCGGCGCTGAGCGCGCTACGCAGCGCTGTCGAGCGCGGCCAGCGCACCGGCTGATTGCGCCGGCCCGGTTGACGAAGCGGGAGTCGTGCAGCTACCGTAACGGACCACCTTTTAAATCCGGTCCCGTGAGACCGGAAAGGGCTGAACTTGCACGACCTGCCTTGCTTCCTCGTCATCCGGCGCCCGCTGCCGGTCCGTGCCCGCGAGTCGCAACTACCCGCGCCCACCATGCGGCCCGTCACCCGGTGCACGCGGCTCGTCGCGCCGAGCGTCATACCCGCACCGGCTCTCCCGGCCGGTCAGCCATATGCCCAAACGCACCGATCTTGAGCGCATCCTGATGCTCGGCGCCGGGCCGATCGTGATCGGTCAGGCGTGCGAGTTCGACTACTCCGGCACCCAGGCGTGCAAGGCGCTGCGTGACGACGGCTATCAGGTGGTGCTGCTGAACTCCAATCCGGCTACCATCATGACCGACCCGGAGATCGCCGACCGTACCTACGTGGAGCCGATCACTCTGCCGGTGCTGGAGCAGATCCTGGCGCGTGAGCGGCCCGACGCGGTGCTCACCACTCTCGGCGGCCAGACCGCGCTCAATCTGGCGGTGAGCGCTGCCGAGGCGGGGCTGTTCGAACGCTACGGGGTGGAGATGCTCGGCGCCGATCTGACCACGATCCAGCGCGCCGAGAACCGCGAGCAGTTTCGCAGTCTGATGCAGTCGATCGGCCTGGCGGTGCCGCCAGCGGCGATTGCGCACAGCGTGGAGGAGGTGGAGGCGCACGTCCGCGACCTGGGCCTGCCGGTGGTGCTGCGTCCAAGCTACACGCTGGGCGGCGCCGGCGGCGGCATCGCGCACACCGCCGAGCAGTTGCGCGACATCGCCACACGCGGCCTGGAACTGTCGCTCAACACCGAGGTGCTGGTGGAGAAGTCGGTGTACGGCTGGAAGGAGTTCGAGCTGGAGTTGATGCGTGACGCGCGCGACAACGTGGTGGTGATCTGCTCCATCGAGAACGTGGATCCGATGGGTGTGCACACCGGCGATTCGATCACCGTGGCGCCGGCGCAGACCCTGACCGACCGCGAGTACCAGCAGATGCGCGACGCCGCCATCAAGGTGATCCGGGCGGTGGGCGTCGAAACGGGCGGCTCCAACATCCAGTTCGCGGTCAATCCGGACGACGGCAGGCTGGTGGTGATCGAGATGAACCCGCGCCTGTCGCGTTCCTCGGCCCTGGCCTCCAAGGCGACCGGGTTTCCGATCGCCAAGTTCGCCGCCAAGCTGGCCGTGGGCTGGGCGCTGGAGGAGATTCCCAACGACATCACCCGGCGGACCCCCGCCTGCTTCGAGCCCACCAGCGACTA
>CAYFXT010000055.1:0-13503 GCA_964346995.1 uncultured Spirochaetaceae bacterium
CGGCGCTCCACATGCGGTGCTCGTGCTCGGCGCGGTGGCTGCGGGAGCGATGGCGAAACGGCCACTCCAGGAGGTCCTGGATCTGGATCTGCGGCGGCTCCTGAATCTCCAGGTGATGCACCTGATCGGACAGATTGTGCAGCAGCGCGAGCAACTCCAGGAGCTGGCCGGTAGTTTCGTAGGCGAGCCACCATGCCGTGTAAGGACCCTGCTCACCCTTGGCGTCCGCCCAGAAGTGGTGGCTGATGCGGTCGCCGTCGCGGTAGCCGAGCCCGAAGCCGTTGTCGGCCTCCTGCATGGCGGTCCGCGTGAAGGTGGCGTCGTTGAAGTTCACGCCGCCGTGCGGGCGTAAGCGAGCCACGCGGCCGGCATGCACCGCTTCGGCATCGTCCGCGGTTATGCGCACCGGAGGGCGCGCCCGCACCGGCACGCGCAGCGTCGCCGGGTCGAAGGTCACCCAGTGCTCGTACGCCATGGTCCCGAAGCCGAGCTGATTGTAGAAACCCTGATCGAACATGCCCAGCCCGGCGAGGCTTGCACCGCGCAGCGCCGCGTCGGCCAGCGCCGTAGCGGTGGTGCGCCCCGCCAACCCCTGCCGCCGCGCCACCCGGCTGGTGGTCACCGATGCCACCCCGGCGAACGGCAGCTCGCGCCGCTGGTAGCACATCGTGCCGCTGTACATCAGTACCCCACACTCGGCGGCCCCGTTCTGCTCGGCAATGAAGCCGCGGCTCGCGCTGGCGAAGCTGTCGAAGAACGGCTCCTTCTCCTTCTCTTTGGAGACCCAGCCGACCTCGCGAAATACACGCAGCAGGCTGTTGCGGTCGCGCTGGTGGTCGTAGCGACGAATGATCATTCGCTGATTACCTCCCGGCGGTTCGTTGAACGTTCCGCTCGATTCCGAAGCCGGTAGCGGGCGGGCGACAGGCGCGCAGAAGCGACCGGCACCTCTACCCGTACAGGCGGCCGGCAGTTGCGGTCGCGGGCGGCGACGGTGCGCGAATGTGTAGCCTGGTAAGCCAGCGTCCTTTACCGGTTGGTCCTCTGCCGCTCGGCGGCTATCGGTGCGACGACCGGCGCGACGATGCCCCTTCCGCACGGGAAGCGCCGGGTCCCGAAGCAGCACTACCGCCGACGCTGTCCTCCTCCGCGCCGACAGGTGCCGCGGGGGAGCCGTCGGCGCCGGAGCGGGGAGGGCCGGCGGGGATCGCCGGTGGAGCTGCGATGCGCGCGCTTCCGTCCGCCGGAGCGCTTCCAGACGCGCCGTCGGAGGACGGCCCCGGGGAACTGCCAGGCGGTCCGTGGCCACCACCTCTGCCGTGATTGCCAGCGGGGCCGCCATCGGGGCGCGAACCACCCCACGCCGGCGCCGGCGACCTCGACAACACCGCGCGGAACGTCCGCCGGAGCAGGAAGTAGCCGAAGGTAAAGGCACCGAGGTTGGCCGCCACGATCATCCACCACACACCCGTGATCGATCCGCCGGGAGCGTCCACGCGGATGACCAGCACAGTGCCGCCTACCAGGATCACTACACGCATGGCCGACACGGCGAACCCGCGCCACGACTTGCCCAGGCCCTGGAACGAGCTCACCACGACGAACAGCGCCGCCACGATGCCGTAGGTGAACGGGATCATCGCCAAGTAGGAACTCGTGTAGCGGGTTACCACCGGATCGTCGGTGAACACGCCGACGATGGCGCCGCGGGCGAGCACAGCGCCCAGCCCCACCGCCGTGCCGATGCAGAACGCGAACAACAGTGCAGTGTGGTAAGACGTGCGGGCGCGGTCCGGGCGCCCGCCGCCGATGTTCTGACCGATCATCGCCATGGCGGCGACGCCGAAGCCGATCGCCGGCAGGAACGAGAAGAACTCGATGCGGAAGCCGATCGACAGTCCCACCACGCCAGCCTCCAGGAACGCCAACGCCACCAGGGCGTTGAGCGCGGCCAGTCCGGCCGGGCTGAGCAGGTTGGTCAGCGCGGCGGGGAAGCCGATCGACAGCACCTGCCGCACCGAGTGGAGGCGGAACACCAGGTTGCGGAAGCGGAACTTGACCATCATGTCGCGTTGGTGGAGCAGGGTGACGCCCGCGGTAACCAGCAGTATCTGCGAGATGATGGTGGCGAAGGCGGCGCCACGCACGCCGAAGGCCGGGATGCCGAGACCGCCGAAGATCAGGAGCGGATCGAGCACCGCATTGATGGTCGCGGAGATCGCGAACAGCCAGGTGACGGTGCGGTTGTCGCCCTGCGAGTTGAACCCGAAGATCACCGCGAAGAAGATGAACATCAGCACCGAGCCGCCGGCGACGATGGTGAAGTAGTCGACCGCCAGGGGGAGGATTTCGCCGGTGGCGCCGGTCAGGGTCAGAAGCTTGCTGCGCAGGCTCAGGGAGATGGTGGTGAACACCACCGCGGCGATGAAGTTGAGCACGAACGACTGCCCCATCACGCGCTCCGCTTCCGGGATGTCGCGCCGCCCGATGCTCATCGCCATCACCACGCCGGAACCGACGGTGATGCCGATGGTAAGGGAGATCATCACGAACAGGGTGATCTGTGACACCGTGACCGCCGCAATGGCGCTGTCCGAGACGCGGCTGACCCAGAACGCATCCACGAGCTGGTAGAGGGTCTGAAAAAAGATGGAGAGCATCACCGGCCAGGCCAGAGACCAGCTCAGGGCGGGGATCGACCCGGAGGTGAGGGCGCGTCCGCGCATGACCGACGTAACCTACCAAAGGAACACGTCGACCGGCAATGAAAGGTCGGTCGCGCTCAGGTCACGCCGGCAGGGCGCCCCCATGCTGACAGATCTGCTGGAACGACCAGCGCCGGCTCGGCGGCGATCAAGGGCGATCAAGCAAGTATGTGAGGCGGAATCCGTCGTACCTCGGTCGGATCGCAATCGGCAGCCCGTGATTTCGTAGCGTGGGGATAGTCCTGGGCGCGTTGGCACGGGATGCAACAAGCGGCGCCGGCGCCCGGCACAGGTGCACGCGTGCCGGCGACACCGACCCCGTTGCGGGGGACGTTACGCTGGAGTTATTCCGGCGGTATGGAGCAGAGCGCGGGCGGCTGGCCTGAAGTCGATGCGCAGCGCCGCATGCTGGCCGGCGGGCGACATCTTGCGCCACGTCCTGGTGAGGATTTCGGCGACCTTGGCGGGCGGGTGCTTGTCGGCGAACGGTCCCAGATAGCTCTCCAGAAATACCAGACAGGCGCAATCCTCCAACGCCTGTACGTCGCTGTCCGGTACGGCGCCGGCCAGGCCCTCCTTGCGCAGCAGCGCTGCTACGGTGGCAATCGTGGCGCCGTCGAAACCTGCCTCCCGCATCAGCCCGGCCGTGCGCTCGGCGTGATGCGCGCCCAAGGTGGTGCGCCAGCGCAGGTATCCGGTCCGCCCCGGCGGAAACCGGTCGCGCGGCACCACCCACCGCTCCATATGCTGCGCCCGCACCGCGATGCTCAGCGCTACGGATGCATCAGGGCGCAGCCGCTCCAGCCACGCGCTCATGCGCCGCGCGTAGAGCAGCTCCCTGGGATACTCGACGCCACCTTCGGTGTCGGTATTCGGGTCCTTGCGGTTCGCTTCGTCGATTCGGGCAAGTACGTCCTGCATCTGCGCCGCCGCCGCTTTCATCTTCTCCAACCTATCAGGCAACGGCGCCGGATGACACGCTGCGCAGCACCGAGGTGCAAGCGCGCTCTTTGCGTGCGGTCCGGAAGAGCCACTGCCCGCAGGCGACGCGCCCCTGTCGGACGGCCGACGGCAGCGCAACCCCCTGCCGATCTGCAGTGCCGTCAGGTGCCGTTCGCGTTCCGTAGTATGGCAGGTACGAGCAGACGCACCCACGGGGACGAGCCGACCCGTGCCTGAGCGCTCTACCACTTGGCGGGAATGCGACAGCGCCGTCATCTCGGTGGACGTTCGCTGGAGGAATCGATCCTTGAGGCGCCCGGACTCGACCGCGCGGCGACCTTCACTGGTTGCCAGCCCCGCGGTCTGGCACTACTGTCGAGCTCAGCTACCGGCCACGTTGCTCGGAGCCATATTCGATTGGAGCACGCGATGACAGACAAACCCGTGAAGACGGCCGTGGTCACCGGCGGTCACCGCTTCGACGTAGCAAATTTCCATGATCTGTTCCAGGGATTGGAGGGCGTTCGGCCCTACGTTCAGCACATGGACGACTTCGCGTCTTCTCCCGAACGAGAGCGCGACTCGTACGAGTGTGTCGTGTTCTACACCATGCTGCGGGACAGCCCGATCGATGCCGGACAGCCCGGGTACGTCGGCAAACCCAGGGCGGCCCTGGAGCATCTCGGCGAAAGCGAGCAGGGCATCCTCGTTCTCCATCATGCGATTCTCGCGTACCCCGAGTGGCCCGTGTGGAGCGAGCTCGTGGGCATCGGCGACCGTTCGTTCGGCTATCACCACGGCCAGTCGATCCAGGTCGAGACCGCGGACCGGCCGCACCCGATCATCCGTGGTGTCGGGTCGTGGGAGATGATCGACGAAACCTACACCATGGCTGACGCCGGCGCCGACAGCGAAGTTCTGCTCACCACCCGTCACCCCCAGAGCATGCGGACGCTCGCCTGGACCCGCATCCACAAGAATGCGCGCGTGTTCTGTTTCCAGTCCGGTCACGACAATCAAACCTGGGAGAACAGCGGCTTCCGCGAAATCCTCCGGCGCGGCATCTACTGGACGGCACGCAGAATCTGAGGAAATCCGAGGTTGCCACCCTCGTCCCCACCTTGCGCCACCGGCGCGCGCCTCCTACCCTGCCACAAGCTGCTGCCATGAAACTGCTCGGCGCCCATGTCTCCACCGCCGGCGGCGTACACACCGCGCCGGAGCGGGCCCGCGCCCTCGGCGCCAACGCGTTCGCCATCTTCACCCGCAACCAGCGGCGCTGGGCCGCCAAGCCGCTCACCGACGACGAGGCTGCCGCGTTCCGCGAGCAGTGCGCGGCCTGCGACTTCCCGCTGCACCACGTAATGCCCCACGCCGGCTACCTGATCAACCTCGGCGCCTCCGACGACGAAATCGTGCGCAAATCGCAGGCCGGCTTTCTGGACGAATTCGAGCGTTGCCGGCGGCTCGGGCTACGCTATCTGAACTTCCACCCCGGCAGCCACCTCGGCAGGATGAGCGACGCGGCGTGTACCGCGCAGATCACCCGGTTTCTCAATCGCGCGCTCGCGCAGGTCCCCGACGTAAGCGCGGTCTACGAGAGCACCGCCGGCCAGGGCAGCCATCTCGGCCACACGTTCGCACAGCTCGCGGCTCTGATCGACGGCATCGAGGACAAGGCGCGCATCGGCGTCTGCCTGGATACCTGCCACCTGCACGCCGCCGGCTACGACATCACCAGCGCGGCTGCGTACGAGCGCACCATGCGCGAGTTCGAGCAGGTGGTGGGCCTGCGCTACCTGGTCGGCGCGCACCTCAACGACTCCAAGACCGCGCTCGGCAGCCGGGTCGACCGCCACGAGAGCCTCGGCAGGGGCACCATGGGCTGGGAGCCGTTCCGCCTGCTGATGAACGATCCGCGCTTCGACGACAAGCCGCTGATCACCGAAACCGTCGACCAGGAGCTGTGGGCTGACGAACTGACCCAACTCCGAGGACTGGTGGGAAAGAGTGACGCTGATGATCCATCCTGACGTGCAGGACAACGATCACAACACGCTCTCCGGATGCTCTCTTGCCGGTTCGGCTACCCATTGCTGTTTCTCTATCCGCGTGCTGACTCCTCATCGCGCCGTGTCGCGGACACTGTCGAACCGGCGGGCCGCAGTGGCCTCAGAAGGGCAGCGACAGTGCCTCGGTCACGAAGCGCATGAAGGGGGTGGTGTGTGACCAGCACTCCTCCAGCCGGGCCGGGAAGTCCTCGGCGGTTGCCGCCTGCGGATCAAGCGCGGCGGTCAGCGTGAAGTCCTTGCGCTTGAGGTCCTCGATCAGCGGGTGGTCGGCGGCGTAGCCGCGCGGCGGGCGCTTCAGCGAGTTGCCGCTCGGAACGAACCCGCCCGCCTGCGCCGCGTCGCGGGCGGCCAGCCAGCCGGGCCGGTTGCCGTCGATGGCGGCGCGCACCTGCAGCGCCTGCGCGGTGGCCGGCATCCACAGGCCGCACGCCACGAAGCAGCCTGCCGGCTCCAGATGCAGGTAGTAGCCGGGCGCGTGTACGTCCTTGGCGCGTTCATGCCGGAAGTGGATGCCGGCGGCGGTCTTGTAGGGCGACTTGTCCTTGGAGAAGCGCACGTCGCGGTAGATGCGGAACAGGGAGCCGCCCACCGGTCGCGGGTCGGCCACGAAGTGGCTGCTGAGGCGCCCCAAGCGCTCGTCGAAGCCGCCGATGAAGGCCAACAGCGGCCCCTTCACCTGCTCTTCGTAGCGGCTCTTGTTGGCCTGGAACCAGGTGCGGTCGTTGTTCTCCTTCAGCTCGGCGAGGAAATCGAACAGTGCGGTGGGAAGCATCACTCCTTGAGCAGCGGCTTGGCGCGGGCCACGATCTGGAACGCAAGCCCCCAGGGATCGCGCAGGAACTGCAGCACGTCGCCATCCGGATTGTGCACCGGAGCGCCGTCGATGGTGGCGCCGGCCGCCACGAGGCGGTCGCGGTCCGCCTCCAGGGCGTCGGTCAGGAACGCCAAGTGAAGCTGAACGCGGTCACGGTCTCTCCATACCGGTGGAGCGGGATCCTCCCAAGTGTACAGCTCCAGCATGCTGCGACCCGCGGAGTCGGTCACGAAGGTGGCGTAGGGCGATGAATCGCTGCTGCTGACCACCTTCATGCCGAGGTGCTCGACGTACCAGGCCGACATCGCATGGACGTCGGGCACATTGAGGGCGACGTGCTCCATTCTCATGGCGCTTACCCTACCCCGCCAGCCCCCGCGCTACCACCGGCCCCGGCCGCTTGACCGATTCTCCTGGTTTTTGGCCATGTTGTATGTCCATGGACGCGTCTCAGGAGACGATTGCGGCCGGGGAATTCAAGCGGAAGTGTCTGGCCCTCATCGACCAGGTCGCCGCTACCGGCGCCCCGATCATCATCAGCAAGTACGGAAAACCGGTCGCCCGGCTGATGCCCCTCGAGAATCCGGATGAGACCGAGCAGCGGATTCTCGCGGCGCTCCGGTCCGGCAATGGGGGTATGCTCGTCGATGAAGAGACATTCCTGGCTCCTGCATCCGAGATTGCCGGCTGGTCCTCCGACGCCGCGACGTGATAGTCCTCGACACACACGTCGCCGTATGGTGGACGCAGACGCCGGAGCACCTCAGCACGCCGGCAGCGGAAGCCATTCGCCGCGCAGACCGCATCCTGATCCCGACGATCGTGTTTTGGGAAGTCTCCCTGCTCGTACGCAAGGAACGGCTGAGACTGAACGACGACCAGCCGGTCGGAGCCTGGGCGCAGCAGGTTCTTGCAATCCCTCGCGTGCAGGACGTCCCGCTCACCCTTCGAATTGCAATCGCCACCGATGCGGCCGACATGCATCCCGACCCGGCGGATCGATTCATCGCGGCCACCGCACACCACTTGAACCTGCCGCTGGTGACCAAGGATCTCCTGCTGCGCGACCTTCCCTGGTTGGCGACGACATGGTGAGGCGCCGGTCAGAGGGTGCGTTGTTCGAGCCAGTCCAAGGTCAGTCCAGGGTGGCTTCGATGCCGAAGCCGGGGGCGGGTGGCCTCCTTTGGACGGCGGCGGTTCGTGGCGGCGCGATGGCTACTCTTCCGGCGGGCCCGCGGTGGTGAACGCTTCCAGGAAGCCGTTGACCATCCACACGAACAGCAGGAACGAGTAGTCGGAGCCGGACGAGGTAGCCGGGTAACTGTTGCCGGAACGAGCGTAAACGGTCAGGGTGTGGGAGTCGCCCACCTCGGTGGTCAGGGTGAGTTCCAGCATTTCGCTGCCGGGCGCCGGCGGCCCCTCGGCGAAGCGAAACGTGCTCAGGTTGGCCAGCCGCTGCAGCGACTCCGCGACCTTGGCGGAGTTCCATTCGCCGCCGTCCGCGGTGACCCAGTCCGGCGCGGCGTTCTCCTCCAGCGACGGGCGCTTGCGCAGCACCACCTCCTCACCGGGGCTGCGCGCCACGATCTCTCCCACGGTATCGATGTCCACCTGCAGTACCAGCTTGTCGCGCAGCACGTCGCCGACCACCGGAAAGTAGTTGCCGAGGTCGCCCTCCGCCTGGTATACACGCCTGTCGCCCTCCACCTTGACGTAGGTGTGCTGGTAGGTGCGCGCCTCCTTGCCGAGCTCCACGGTGCGCAGCACGGTGTCGCCCCGGAAGGCGGTGACGCGCAACGCCGACTCGGGGTCGAGCTCGAAGCGGCTGTAGGCGGCGTGCTCCGACACCAGGTCGGTGATCTCCAGGGTGGCCAGGGCACGCACCATGGTGTCCACCTGGGCCGTCGCGGCGGGGAAGTCCTCCGGCTCCAGCAGCCAGCCGTCGCCGGCCTTGCGGACGGCGACACGCTTGTCGCCCTTGACGATCTCGAAGCGGTCCACCTCCGCCACTGCCATCTCCGGGAGGTGCGGCAGGTCGTACAGCAGCCGGTCGCGGTTGCGCAGCCCCAGGTAGAGTGCCAGCGAGACGATGATCAGGGCCGGCAGCGCGTACCGGATCAGGATCCGCTCCAGGCTCAGCACGACGCACCTCCCGCTCCACGTCTCCCGGGCGCGTCAGATCCACCACCGCGCGCGTCGTTGTCACCCGCGCTGCCGGGAGAAGCGCGGCCCCCCCCGCCGGTGCCGTACTCGGCACGAATGCGGTTGCGGTGCAGGCCGCCGAGGATCCACACCAGAATGCCGACCACGATCACCAGCGCCGGCAGGCCAGCCACCGCGAACGTCTTGATCGCGGTACGCGCCGGCGGCTCGATGTCACGCAGCGGCCGCACCCGGCGCCCCTTGCTGCGCATCGCCGCGCGCTCATCGCGCCCGTTCATGGCGTCGATCAGGTTGAGCACGAACAGCGAGTTGGGGTTGCGGCCCTGCATGTCGATGAAGCCGCTGCCCAGGATGGCCGACGTGCCCACCACGAACAGCCGCCCCTCGCCCTCCGCCGTGAAGCTCTGCTCGGCGCGCAGCTCCTCAGCGGAGATCACCGGCGCCGCCTCCTCCTCGTCGTCATCCTGGGAGCTGGGCTCGGCGCGCGGCCGCTCCGGCACCTCACGGTCGGCGAAGTAGCTGGTGAAGCTGCCCTCGGCCAGGATCGCCAGCGGGAAGGAAGTGCGCTCGTCCTCGTCCGGCGGTTCCGCGCGCATCAGGTCGATCTGCCCGGCCATCTCCCACGCGGTCGGCGAGGTGCGCAGTGCCACCGTATAGTCCACCCCCGGCTGCCCCTCGCCCACCACCTGGAGAGGCGACACGTTGAGCATCACCAGCTCCTCCAGACCGGCCAGGAACGGCACCGCGTGGTCGATCTCATCCTCCTTCAACAGCGGCGCGAAGTAGATCTCGCTCTCCACGTAACCTCCGCGCGGCGACGGCTGGCGCTGCACGAACGACTGCTCGTCCAGGACGTAGGACTGCTGGAGGCGGATGCCGTAGTGCTCCAGCATCGCCTCCAGGCCGGTGTCGCGCGGCAGGTGGAAGGCGCCGCCGCCGCCGAAACCGCCGCCCTGGCTCACCCAGATGTTGTGCGAGTCGAGAAACAGCATCAGCGAGCCGCCGCGCAACAGGAACTGGTCGATCTGGAACAGCGCCCACTCATTGAGCGGCTCCTGCGGCCCCACCACCAGTATGCTGCGCACCCCCTCCGGTACGAAGCGATCCTCCAGCAGCAGGCCGCGGAAGGTGTACTCCTCGGAGACTAGCTGGAACAGGTTGGACAGCTCCGCCTCGACCATGTCGGTGGGGGTGGTGGCGTTGGCGCGCCCGCGGTAGGGCGGCGTCTCGAAGTCGGCCAGATAGCCCATCTCCTCCTGAGTGCCGAGGATGTTCTTCAGGGTGTCGTCCAGGGAGCGGCGGATCGTCTCCATGTCGGCGAGCTGGTAGCCCACGATGCTGCCCTGCAGCAGGTTCATGGTGATGGTGGTGCCCTCCGAGGTGACCGACAGGCCGGCGTAGGCCAGCTCGGCGCCGCCGTCGGGTGCCTGAAGCTGCAGCGGCGCCAGCCGCAGCCGGCGGCCCTCGTCGAGCGGCACCGTCTCCTCGGTGGCGTCGATGTGCTCGAACTGCAAGCGGTCGAAGTAGCTGGCGTTGAGCTCCTTGACCAGCGCCTCGATCTCGCCAGGCACCTCATCCACGCCCGGCGCCAGCGTGGCCAGTCGCGACGAAAAGTAGAGCTGTACCTGGATGTCCTCTTCCAGAGCCAGCAGCCTGCTGACGCGCTCGGTGAGCTTGGCGATCGCCTCGGTTACGGTGAGTTCGAGTTGACTGGTGTCGGTGATCGACGGGATGGTCTCGATCAGGTCACCGTGGATCAGCGCCATGCCGGTGTAGGCCGTGCTCAGGGTCACCTCGTCGCGGTCGAGTTGCTCGATCTGGATCGGGTAGATCAGGTACTGGCGCGCCAGCTCCTCGTTGGCGATCGCCTCCTCCTGGCCCACCTCCTCCGCGCCCATGGAGACGAACTGGTAGTTGAACAAATCGCCGCCGTGCACGGCGTACTCGTCGAGCAGGTCGCGCACCGCCTGCTCCACGGTGTTGTAGGGGGCCGGCAGGTTGGGCGTGAAGAAGGCGCGAATGGTGAGCGGCTCGCGTAGCGCGGTGACCGCGTCGATGCTCGGCGGCGACAGCTCGTAGAGTCCCGATTCGGTGAGGTCGAAGCGCTTGAACAGCCCCGAGGCCGACGACACGTTGATCATCACCAGGGCGCCGACGAACAGCGCGATCTCGACCACGCGCAGGCCGGTACGCAACGGTCGCGGGCCGGTCATATGCGCCGCTCCACCACCAGATTGGTGGCATACAGCCCGACGAAGGTGGCGCTCAGAAAGTACACCACGTCGCGCGAGTCGATCACCCCCTTGGCCACGTTGCCGAAGTGGTAGTCGGCGCCCAGAAACTGCAGCACCCCGGTGATGCCTGCCGGGATGAAGAACAGCACCTTGTCGATCAGCACCAGAAAGGCGCATAGCGCCAGACCGACGATGAACGCCACGATCTGGTTCTTGGTCAGCGCCGAGGCGAACAACCCCACCGAGCAGTACAGCGCCGCCAGCAGGATGGTGCCCAGGTAGCCGCCCACCACCGGTCCCGGGTCCAGGTCGCCGAGCGAAGCGACGACGATCGGGTAGGCCAGCGTCGGCACCAGCATCAGCAGGATGAACAACAGGCTACCGGTGAACTTGCCGAGCAGCACGTCGAAGCGGGTCATCGGCAGCGTGGAAAGCACCTCGTAGGAGCCGGTGCTGAACTCCTCGGCGAACACCCGCATGGTCACCGCCGGCACCACCAGCCCCAGGGTCATGGGCAGCAGCCGGAAGAACTCGCGCAGGTCGGCGCGCCCGTTGAGGAAGAACGGAGTGAAGAAGAACCAACCGGTCACCGTGAGGAAGATCACGGTGACGATGTACGCCACCGGCGAGCCGAACGCCGCCCGCAGCTCGCGCCACACGACGCGGAAGAAGGCACTGCTCATGCGCTTTGCTCCGTTGCCTCGCCATCCGTAGCGCCGTCGCCGGCCGCGCCGGTCAGCTCGCGGAAGGTGTCCTCCAGGGAGTGACCCTCGGAGTTGAGCCCCACCACCACCCAGTCGCGCGCCTTGATCGCCGCGTACAGCTCGCGCAGGTTCTGCGTGCCGCACGACACCTCCACCAGCAGTGCGCCGGCCACCGGCAGCGGCGCGTCGAGCACGCGCACCACGCTGGTCACGCCGGGCACCACCTGCAGTCGGCGCTGCACCTCGTCGAGCGGCGCGTCCAGCAGTGCCAACCGCACCGCCATGCCGGACAGCGCGCGCGCCTTGACCACGTCTGCGGTGCCGTCCGCCACCACCCGTCCGCGGTTGATGATCACGATGCGGTCGCAGGTGGTCTCCACCTCGCTCAGGATGTGGGTGGAGAAGATCACCGTCTTCTCACGGCCCGCCTCCTTGATGATCGAACGGATCTCGACGATCTGATTGGGATCGAGGCCGGAGGTGGGTTCGTCCAGAATGAGGATGTCGGGGTCGCTCAGCATGGCGTGCGCCAGTCCGACGCGCTGCTTGTAGCCGCGCGACAGCTCCCGGAACGGGCGGTGGATCACGTCGCCCAGGCCGCACAGCTCGGTCATGGCGCGGATGCGTTCGCCGCGCCGCCGCGGTTCGATGCGGCGCACGGCGGCCACGTACTGCAGATAGTCGTAGACCACCATGTCGGCGTACAGCGGGGCGAACTCGGGCAGGTATCCGATCAGCCGCTTCACTGCCAGCGGATTGTCGGCCACGTCCATATCCTGCACCTGAACCGAGCCGGCAGTCGGCGTGAGGTAGCCGGTGACGATCCGCATGGTGGTCGTCTTACCGGCGCCGTTGGGGCCGAGCAGCCCGAGAATCTCGCCCCGGCTCACCGCAAAGCTTACGCCGTCGAGGGCACGGGTGGTGCCATAGTCCTTGGTGAGATTGTTGATTCGGATCATGGATGACGAGTGCGGCCGCGGCAGCAGCCGCGGCCTCCCCAATAGATGTACTACAAACCGCCCGCCGAAGTGAAGATCGACCAGCGAAGGCTGGTTAGCAGCCGGCGGATGCCAAGCTCGTGGACGAGGCCAACCTCGAGGCCATCCTCGCGCGGTAAGTTCTACGGACTTGATCAGCGATCGTGGTCTACGGCAACGCGCTTGTTGGCGCGGGCAGATTCACGGCATCCCCGGTGGTTGCGGTCGGCACCCTTGGCTATCCTCCAGGGATGGCAGTGAAGATCGACGCGAGCTGGTACCGACGCCCGCCCGACACCCCGATACGGCTTACCGCCGGCGGGCTGGTGTGCGCGCTGTGCGACGGGCAGACGGTCGTGGCGCTGGTCCGTGAGGGTGACTGGCCTGCCTACCTCATTCCCAAAGGCGGCGTGGAGGCCGGCGAGGCGATCGAGGAGGCGGCGCGGCGCGAGATTGCCGAAGAGGCAGGGTTCACCCGGCTCACCCTGCTTGGCAAGGTGGGGGTCCTGGAGCGCCTCACCTTCGATCGAGCGGCCTGGACCGTCACCCACATCTTCGCCTACGCGACCGGCGAGCGCGACGTTACCCCGCTCGACCGCGACTCCCATCCCCATCCGCCGCGCTGGTTCCGCATCGACGCGCTGCCCGACATGCTGTGGCCCGACCAGCGGCGGCTGTTGGAACGCAGCCACGAACGACTGCACCACTGGTTGACCGGCGCGGGCGCCGTGGGGGCGCCGTAAAGTCTTGCCCGACGTTACAGCCTTGTTACCGGTCGAGGAACGCCACCGTCTGCCGTACGGCTTCAGCGTTGTTCTCGTCCAGGGTGCGGCCGGAGCGCTTGCGCGGCTTGAAGCCGTTGTCGCCGTCGCCGATCCAGTGCACGGTGACG
>CAYFXT010000056.1:0-13414 GCA_964346995.1 uncultured Spirochaetaceae bacterium
TCATCATCATGAACGTGTGGCGCGAAATGGGATTCGCCTTGGTGATCTTCATGGCCGGACTGAAGACCATCCCCGAGCATTTCTACGACGCCGCCCGGGTGGACGGGGCGAGCGCCTGGCAGGTGGCGCGCCGCGTTACGATTCCGCTGCTGACGCCGATCACGCTGCTGGTGGTGGTGGTCAACACCATCGGCGCCTTCAAGGTGTTCACCCAGGTGTTCGTCATGGGCCAGCAGGGGGGCACCTACTTCGGCGGCCCGATGAACAGCACGCTGACCATCGTGCTCAAGATCTACGAGACTTCGTTCACCGACTTCCGGATCGGGGCGGGGCAGTCGTTGGCCTTCGTGCTGACCGCCATCGTGGTGGTGATCACCACCCTCCAGCGCAAGGCGTTCAAGCGTTTCGACTACGACTATTGAAGCGATGAGTACCGAGATCCCGCGCATCGACCAGGATCTGACCCGCGCCGCGCACGTGGCGGGACGCGCGGCATTCTCTCCCTGGCGGATGCTCGCGTACCTGGTGCTGGGAGTGGTGGCCGTGATCTACATCACCCCCTTCTACTGGATGATCGTCTCGGCCATCAAACCGCAGAGCGAGATGTTCCAGTTCCCGCCCACTCTGATCCCGCAGACGGTCACGTTCGACAACTTCCTGCGGGTGTTCGAGGTGATTCCCCTGGGGCGGGCGTACTGGAACACGTTCTACACCACGCTCTACATCGTGCTGTCGCAGCTTCTGTTCTGCTCGGTCGCCGGTTACATCTTCGAGAAGGGACGGTTCCGGTTCCGCGAGCTGTGCTTCACGCTCATTCTGGTCACCATGATCATCCCGTTTCAGTCCGAAATGGTGCCTCTGTTCCTGCTGATGAGCGACCTGGGGCTGGTGGACACCCACGCCGCCATCGTGCTGCCGGCGATGATCACGCCGTTCGCGGTGTTCTTCTTCCGCCAGAACGTGAAGAGCATTCCCGACGACCTGCTGGACGCGGCCCGGATCGACGGCAGCGGGGTGCTCGGGCGGTACTGGCACGTGGTAGTGCCGAACATCAAGCCGGCCATCGGAACCATTACCATCTTTGCCTTCCTGGGGGCCTGGAACAACTTCCTGTGGCCGTTGATCATTCTCAACTCGCGCAGGAAGATGCTGATCGAGCAGGTGCTCTCGGTGCTGACCGCCGAGTTCGCCCAGGAACCGGCGGCGCGCATGGCCGCCGCGACCATGGCGGTAGTGCCGATCCTGCTGGTGTTCTTCTTCTCGCAGCGCTACTTCGTGCGCGGCATCGCGCTCACCGGCCTGAAGTAGTGCCGGCCGCGCGAGTCCTACAAACGCGGCGGCTGGTGTAATCTTCCCGTACCTTGGCAATATGCCTGTTTATGTTGTGATTGCTACCAGCGAGCCCCTCGACCCGGACGTGGAGCGAGTGTTCGACGCCCAGAACCGGTCGAAGGTCGCGGAGGGCGTGTGGTTCGTAAAGAGCTCTCGCCTATCCAGCTCGGATGTCGCGAAAGATCTCGGTATAGGGGTGCGGTTGGCCGCTGTACGGTAGAATAGGGCGGGGAGGAAGCCCGATGAGCACCAACGACCAGAACGGACATCTGCTGTCGGATCGGCAGATGCAGGAGTTCATCCGCACTGGCTATGTGACGGTGCACACAGCCCTGCCTGATGAGTTCCACGCCTCGATCTGCCAACAGACCGATGCGTTGCTCGGCGCCGAGCCCAACCCCGGCAACAACCTGCTGCCGCGGATTCCGGATCTGGCGACGATGCTCGCCGATCCGGCGGTGCGCGGAGCGTTGACCAGCATTCTCGGGCCGGGCTACCTGCTCGACGATCACCGCTACTGTCACGCCAACCAGCCGGGCAGCGAGGCGCAGACGCTGCACCAGGATGGTGGCAGCCAGGGCGATCATCGCACCCGCAAGGTGCTGCTGCTCTACTACCCGCAGGATACGCCGGAGCGTATGGGGCCTACCGGATTGCTGCCCGGCAGCCAGTACTACCGGCAGCGCCCCGCGGAGATTGCCATGCAGCCGGTGACCGGCAACGCGGGAACGATCACCATCACCCACTACGAGTTGTGGCACGGCGCCACCGCCAACCGCGCCCGGCGCCCGCGTTACCTGATGAAGTTCCTGCTGCACCGCATGGAGGAGCCGCAGGCGCCGAGTTGGAACGCCATCGAACCGGAGTGGGATACCGAGTGTGCGCTGTGGCGAACCATGTGGCGCTGGCATCGGGGCGAAGCCGGTGCCGCGCATCCCTTCGCGGTACTGCACCCCGCTGCGGGCAGCGCCGGCGCCGTCGACCTCGATGGGCTGGCCGATACGCACGTGCAGCGCGGCATGGAGGCCGCATATGCCCTGGCGGCCGCTGCCGACGGCAACGGAGCTGGCCTCGCTGACCACCTCTGCGGCGCCTTGGCGAGCGACAGCGACGCAACGGCATCGCGCGCCGTGTACGCGCTGGCCGCGCTGGGATCGGCCGCGGTGCCGGCGCTGAACGCGGCCCTGGTTCACGGTTCCAGCCCAGTGCGCAGCGGCGCCGCCCAGGCGCTGGCCGAGATGGGGGGCGCTACCGCCACCGCCGAGCCGGCGTTGCGGCGGGCGCTGTCCGACCGCGACGGCACGGTACGGACCTGGGCAGCCTCCGCACTAGGTACCGGGTGCGGCACCGATCCAGAGGCGTCGATTGCGGCGCTGGCCGCGGCGATCGACGACGACCTGCCGGATCGCGGGTACCGGCGGCAGACCTCCGCCCACGCCATCGCACGGCTGGCGGGCAAAGTCGACGCGCGGGCTGCCGACCGGGTCGCGCACCTGCTCACTCCGCACCTGGAGAGCGGCAACCGCTACGTGCGCGGCCTGACCGCGGTGGCGCTGCGTCGGCTGCGTACGCCCGCCGCGACCGAATTGCTGCTCGACTGGCTCGCCGCTGCCCGGTGGTGCCCCATTACCACCCCGGAGAGCCCCTATTGAGCGGCATGGCGATCAACTACGATATCGAGATGCGGCTGGACGTTGGCGTTCGGATGCGCGACGGCGTACGCCTGTCCGCGGACATCTACCTGCCGCGTGGCGCGCCTCCCTGTCCGGCGGTGCTGATCCGCACCCCCTACAGCAACAACAACGACGCCCTCATTCAGCAGGGTCGTCGGCTGGCCGCCAACGGCTATGCGTGCGTGATTCAGGACTGCCGCGGGCGCTGGGACTCCGAAGGCGAGTTCTACCCCTTCCGCGAGGCGGAGGACGGCTACGACAGCCAGGAATGGGTGGGTCTGCAGCCGTGGTGCAACGGCAAGCTGGGCACCGTCGGCGCATCCTACCTGGGCTTGGTGCAGTGGACCGCCGCACCGCTGCGCAGCAGCCATCTCGTGTGCATGGCGCCGCGTGTGATGAGCTGCGATTTCCACGGCGGCATCGCCTATCCGGGCGGCGCCTTCCAGTTGGGCGTGATGCTGACCTGGGGGATGGGATCCAACGCGCGCACCGCGCAGAGCATCGACTACCACAACTGGACCGAGGCGTTCCGCACCCTCCCGATCGTCGCCCTCGATGAAGCCGCCGGGCGCCACGTCCAGTTCTGGAAGGACTGGGTGCGCCACCCTGCCTTCGACGACTACTGGCGCGCATTGGCAGATCCCGATCCGTACGCCGAAATCTCTGCGCCCGCGTACATCATGGGCGGCTGGTACGACCTGTTCGTCAACGACACCTTCCGCAGCTTCGCCGCCATGCGGCGGCACGGGCGCACCGGCGCGGCGCGCCACAGCCGGTTGATCGTCGGCCCCTGGGCGCACGCGCTGAGCGCCTCGACTCGCGTCGGCGACGTCGACTTCGGCCCGCAATCCCTCTATGACCTCGACACCGAGGAGCAGCGCTGGCTCGACTACTGGCTCAAGGGCAAGTCCAACGGCATCGCCGACGAGCCGCCGCTCAAGCTGTTCATCATGGGCAGCGGCGAGTGGCGCGACGAGTGGGAGTGGCCGCTGACCCATACCGAGTGGCGCACCGCCTACCTCGATTCCGGCGGCAGTGCCAACACGCTACGCGGCGACGGCAGGCTTGTTTTCTCCGCACCACAGGACGCGGGGGCGGACCGCTTCTCGTACGATCCGCGCTATCCGGTGCAGACCGTGGGCGGCAACAACTGCTGCGCGCCCGAGATCGTTCCCTGGGGGCCCTACGACCAGCGCGACGTGGAGATGCGTCCCGACGTGCTGTGCTACACGTCCGATCCGCTGGCCGAGGATCTGGAGGTGACCGGGCCAATCGAGCTGGTCCTGTACGCTGCCACCGACGGGCGCGACACCGACTGGACGGCGAAGCTGGTCGACGTCTCGCCGACCGGCTACGCGCGGAACCTGTGCGACGGCATCATCCGTGCACGCTATCGCCAGGGCACGGCCGCCACCGCGCTGCTGGAGCCGGGAGAAATCTACGAGTACCTGATCGACGTGGGCGTAACCGGCAACCTGTTTCGTGCCGGCCACCGCATCCGTCTGGAGGTCTCCTCGTCCAACTTTCCGCGTTTCGACCGCAACCCCAATACCGGAGCCCGGTTCGGCATGGACCGGGAACTGCGCACCGCCTGCCAGACTGTGTACCACGGCCTGCGTCACCCGTCGCACCTGCGCCTGCCGGTGATCCGGCCCCGGTAGACGATCAATGACGGTCTTCGGCGAGCGGCAGTACCGCGGCGTGCGGGTCGAAGCTGACCGCGATGGTGGCGCCGGCGGCGGGGAGCGTGCGTCCCGCGGGCACCAGCACTTGCAGGGTGGCGTCGCCCACCAATACGGTGGCGAGGGCGACAATGCCCCGAAAAGAAGTGTCCACGAGTGTGCCGTGCAATGTGTGTGGCGCGCCACCAGTTCCGGGAACGACACCGCCGGAACGCGGAGTGTTGGCGGCGGCGCGATCCCGATTGTCGGACGGCGCTCTCGTCTCGGTCAGATCGATCCGTTCCGGCCGGATCAGGACGGCGCCGCGGTCGCCGGGAGCGCCGAGGCGGTCGTAGGGCAGAAGGCCAATGTCGGTTTCGATCAGCCGGTGACGCGCGGCGCTGCCAGCGGCTGAGATGGCTCCGTGGGGTGTGCTGGAGTATACGGGGCCGGCGCGTACCGTGCCGCGCAGGATGTTGGCGCGGCCGAGGAAGCGCGCCACGAATTCGCTGGCCGGACGCTCATACAGGGTGCGCGGCGTGTCGATCTGCGCGATCCGGCCCGCGCGCATCACCGCCACCCGGTCCGATACGGCCAGGGCCTCTTCCAGATCGTGGGTCACGAACAGCGCGGTCTGCCGAAGCTGGCGCAGGATGCGCGGCAGGTCGTTCAGAAGCTGCTCCCGCAGCGGCCGATCGAGCCCGGAGAGCGGTTCGTCCAGCATCAGCAGGCGTGGGTGTGGCGCCAGCGCACGCGCCAGCGCCACCCGTTGCGCCTCGCCGCCGGAGAGGCCGTCTACGGACCGCCGGCTGAGGCCGCCCAATCCCACCATCTCCAACAGTTCCGCCACCCGCCGGCTGCGCGCCGCGGCGGGACGGCCCTGCATGCGCAGCCCGAAGGAGACGTTGCGCGCCACGTCCAGGTGCGGAAACAGCGCCTGGTCCTGAAATACCAGTCCGAAGCCGCGTCGGTGAGCGGGCACCTTCGTCACCGACCGTCCCCGCCAGCGCACGTCGCCAGCGTGCGGCTGTAGCCCGGATATGACCCGCAGCAGGGTGGTCTTGCCACACCCGCTTGGCCCCAGCAGGCCGACGATCTCGCCGGCCCGCGCAGTCAGCGACACGTCGGCCAGCACCGCCCCGCCCCCGAGCTGAACGGTCACCCGCCGTACCTCCAGCGCGGTGCCGGACGACTCGTTGCAGGCTGACGCTGTGCCGCGGGCGCCGCCGGACCCGCCGCCGCGTGCGGCAGCCGTGCCGTCGGCGGCGCCGGCTGCCCCACTGCGGGGGGAAGCGGTGCGATGCTGCCCGGTGCTATGCTGTCCGTCGCCGGGTGCCCTGCCACGAGCGGAAGCCGCGTCGTGCACACCGCCCGCTGTCGCGCTGCTGGCGGAGGCCGTGCGATGCCCGGCGGCCGGCGACTCGCCGGCGGCGGAAGGCTGCCACGGCGCGCCGCCCTTCGGCGCCTCGGTCAAGTCGGAGAGCGCTCCCTCCCGGCGGTAAGCGGTGCGCGGCTCGCTGGCGTTTCCCATGGTCGTCCGGTTCCTACCGGCGGTCGTTTCCCCGTGCGGCGGCTTCATGGTCCTCGGCGTCACGGAGTGACCTCGCCGGCTGGTCAGAAGTCGCGCGCCGCGGCGACGCGCAGCCGTTCGATGGCGGCAACGCTGAACGCCGTGGCCAGCATCAGGATGGTCGCCAGCGCCATGCCCTGGCCGTAGTTGCTGGCCCCGGGGCGGGACAGCGAACGGAAGATAGCGGTGGTGATCGTGGGCAGCTCGGGCCGCGCGATCAGGGCGCTGGCGCCGAACTCGCCGAGTGAGATGGCGGCCGCGAACAGCGCCGCGCTGGCCACGGCGCGGCCGAGCACCGGCAGCTCCACGTGGATGAAGCGCTGCGCAGGCGAGGCGCCGAGCACCGCGGAGGCTTCGCGCAGGCGCGCCGGCACCGCCTGCAGCCCGCCCGCCAGTGCGCGGAACACCAGTGGCAACGCCACCAGAGTATGCGCTACCGGCAGCAGCACCGGCGACGCGCGCAGATCCAGCCCCGGCAGTCCGAGGACGAGGATGAAGCCGAAGCCGATGGTGACCGGCGAGGTGCCGAGCGGGAGCATCACCGCGACGTCGACCAGTCGCTGCACCCACGCACGTCGCACCCCGATCGCTGCCCAGGCGGCGGGCAGCCCCACCGCCAGGCTGAGCACCGCGGTGAGGGCGGCGAACAGCAGCGAGTTGCGAATCGCCAGCAGTGGCGGTACGGCCAGCGCCGCGCCGCGCGGGCGGCTACCGAGGCGCGTGAACAGGGTCAGGGTGAGGCGTCCGTCCTCCACCGAGAACAGCGCGCGCAGCGCCAGCGCAGCCAGCGGTACCACCAGCCACACCACCAGTGCTCCAACCGTGAGCGTCACGAGCAGCCGCTCGCCGCCTGACATCGGCCAGCGCTCGTGCGTGGCGGCGCGACCCAACCGGACCGTGGCGCCGTAACGGGCAGCGGCGCTGCTGTAGGCGGAGGTGACCAGCGCGGTGAGCAGAAGTTGCAGGAGGGATAGCACCGCCGCTGCGCGCAGGTCGAACAGGGTGACGGTCTGCAGGTAGATCTCCACCTCCAGGGTGGCGAAGCGCCCGGCGCCCAGCAGCAGCACCACCCCGAACGAAGTGAAGTCGAACAGGAACACCAGCAGCGCGGCGGCGACGATGGGCCGCGTCAACAGCGGCAGAGTGACCGATCGCCAGCGGCGCAGCGGTCCAGCGCCCAGCACCGCCGCGGTTTCGGTGACCCGCGGATGCATCTGCGCCCAGGCGTCGCCCACCAGCCGCACCACCAGCGCCGTGTTGAAGAACACGTGGGCGGCGATGATCGCCCCCGCCGTGCCGGTGAAGTGGAGCGCCGGCAACGAGAGGGCCGGCAGCGCCTGGTTCACGAACCCACGCGGCCCCAGCAGCGCCTGCCAGGCGGCCGCCACCACCAGCGTAGGCAGCACGAACGGCACCAGCGTGATGGTGCGCAGCAGGCGCTTGCCGGGAAAGCGGTAGCGAGCGAACACGTAGGCGGCCGGCAGACCGACCGCCAGCGTGCATACGGTCGAGACCGCCGCCTGCCAAGTGCCGAACCAGAGGGCGCGCAGCGTGGTGGTGGCAGCGAGAATCTGCCCGATGCCGACACCACCCTCGGCTCCTCGGCTCAGCCCGCGCCCGATGATGGCGGCCAGCGGGTAGAGGTAGAACAGCCCCAGAAACGCCAGCGGCAGGACCCACAGCCACGGGTGTGTGGCTGAACGGCCTGTTTCGGCCTGCACAGCCTCGCCTCGTGGGGTGCCTGTTGCGACCACCGCCACGCGCAGTGCTTGAGCCGCCCTACCGGGGCGTGGCCGGGCCAGGCATCTCGTCCTGTCCGGTGCGACCGTGCCCGGCGCGAGCCATCCCGGACCTGCGGACGTCCGGTACCCGCCCCGTGCCGTCGCCCCGGATCTTTGGCAGGATCTGCCCGTCTCCCGGCGCCGCGACCATGGCTCATGCCTTGCTACCGGCGCCGGCTGAAGCACGCCGGCCAGCCGGCGGCTGCCGGCCGACCCGGATTATCCCCATGCGTTCACGGCGCCGCGGTCTTTTAGCGCGCCATCGCTTCGCGCCACTGGCGGATCCAGCGCTCGCGGTGCTCGGCGATGGCGGCCGGATCGACGTGCGCGGGGTGATCGGGAATCGACAGGAAGCGCTCGAACTCCGGGGCCAGGGGGATGTCGTCGATGACCGGGAACACGAACATATTCAGTGGCAGCGATGCCTGGAAGCTGGTTTCGAGCATGAAGTCGATCCAGCGCTCGGCCAGCTCGCGGCGCGGCGTGCCCGCCAGGATGCCGGCGAACTCGATCTGTCGGAAGCAGCTCTGGTCACCGACCATCACCCCGGTGGTGGGGGCCTCGATCGGGGTCTCCGCGTAGATCACCTCGAACGGAGGGCTGGAGCCGTAGGACACCACCAGCGGCCGGTCGCCACCGCTGGTGCCGCCGCTGAACTCGGCGAAGTAAGCGGTTTCCCAGTCGGGGGCTACGCGGACTCCGTTGTCCTGCAGCGTGCGCCAGTAGTCCAGATAACCCGGATCGCCGAACCGCCCGATCGTGGCCAGCAGGAAGGCGAGGCCGGGAGAGGAGGCGGCCGGGTTCTCGACCACCAGCAGATCGGCGTAGGCGGGATCAGCCAGATCCTCCAGCGTCTGCGGCGGCTCCAACCCGGCGTGGTCGAACCAGGTGATGTCGTAGTTCACGCACACGTCGCCGAAGTCGATCGGTGTGGCGTGGCCGCTGCCGTCGAGGCGCAGCTCCGCGGCGATGTTGGCCAGGGCAGGCGGCTCGTAGCGTTCGAAGACGCCCGCCTCGAGCGCCCGGCTCAGGAACGCATTGTCGACGCCGTACAGCACGTCGGCGAGCGGGTTGCCCTTCGCCAGGATGGCTCGGTTGAGCGCCGATCCGGCGTCACCGGCCAGCAGGATGCTGACCCGGGCACCGTAGCGCAGCTCGAACTCCGCGAGCACCTCTTCGGGGACCACCGTCGAGTCGTGCCCCATCACGGTGAGCTCCTCCGCCTCTTCGGCGGCTGGCTCGGCGCCGACCGACGCCGCGCACAACAGTGCCAGCAGTGCCGCCAGCACCATCGGCAATCGAAAGAATGAAAAACGCATGTATGCCTCCCGCCGGGGAGTGGAAATGGCTGAAATCAGGCTGCAGATGGGCGACGAGCTCCCTCCGCCGGCATTACCCGGATCAGGTTTGCGAGTCGAAAGCTCCGGGTCGGCGTCCGACGCCTCATCCCACGGCTCTCCTCTCAGCTTGGCAACACCAAGCTCCCCGGTCTGTCCCTACAAAGTAGACCCGGAGGATGACAAGGTCAACCGCGCGCGGCAGGGGCATTCCCGCCAAGTGGTAAGTGTGCTCACACCGGGTCGGCTCGTCCCCGTGGCGGCGTCTGCTCGTGCGTACTGCTACCTCAGAGAATGCGAATCCCCCGCCCGGCAGGATAGCTTGACAGCGGCGCCGGGTGGTGTACCGTGGCGGTCGGCTCAAGACCGACGTGGCCCAAGGCTAGCCCGTGAGTAACCACCACGCTGCATTCGAGGTTCCCAGGTACCACGCAGTCTACCGTTCCCTGCTGTCGTGGCGACGCGACCTGACCGTCAACTACCAGCTCTACCTGCTGGTGCTGCTGCCGGTGGCATACATCTTCGTGTTCATGTACATCCCGATGTACGGGACCCAGATCGCGTTCCGCGAGTTCCTCGCCGTCCAGGGGATCTGGGGCAGCGACTGGGTCGGCTTCAAGTACTTCCGGAAGTTCTTCGACTCCCCCTACTTCGTGCGCGTGGTGCGCAACACGCTGGAAATCAGCCTGTACACCCTGATCGCCGGGTTCCCGTTCCCGATCCTGCTGGCCCTGGCGCTCAACAGCGCCCTGAACCGCCGCTTCAAGAAGACGGTGCAGATGGTCACCTACGCGCCCTACTTCATCTCCACCGTCGTCATGGTCGGCATGCTGTTCCAGTTCCTCTCCCCCCGGATCGGCTTCGTCAACGACATCCTCGCCCTCCTCGGCTTCGAGCGGGTGCTGTTTCTCTCCGAGCCGGCCCTGTTCAGCTCGGTGTACGTGTGGTCCGGCATCTGGCAGGTCACCGGCTGGAACTCGATCATCTACTTGGCAGCGCTCTCCACCGTGGACCCGGAGCTGCACGAGGCGGCGATCGTCGACGGCGCCAACCGCTTTCGCCGCATCCTGCACGTCGACATCCCCCGCATCCTGCCCACCATCATCGTGCTTCTGATCATCCAGTGCGGGCAGATCATGACCGTGGGCTTCGAGAAGGTGTTTCTCATGCAGCGACCGCTCAATCTGGCTCGCTCCGAGATCATCGCCACCTACGTGTACAAGGTGGGGCTGGTCAGCAGCATCCCCAACTACTCCTACGGCGCCGCGATCGGTCTGTTCAACGCGGTGATCAACGTGATCCTGATCCTGGCGGTCAACAAGTTGTCCAAGACCACCACCGAGCAGAGTCTCTGGTAGGCATGGCGAAGCCTTCGATCACCGTCTCCACCGCCGACCGGGTGTTCTACTCCGCGAACAATGCCTTCCTGGTACTGGCGGTACTGGTGGTGCTGTACCCGCTGATCTACGTGGTCAGCTCCTCGTTCAGCTCGACCGACGCGGTGATCTCGGGACGCGTCTGGCTGTGGCCGGTGGAGCCGTCGGTGCGCGGCTACGAGGCGGTATTCACGCATGAGGGGATCATGCGCGGCTACTACAACTCGTTCTTCTACATGACCGTCGGCACCGCGGTGAACGTGGCGATGACGATTCTGGCTGGCTACCCGCTGTCGCGGCGCGACTTCAAGGCACGCAACGGCATCATGATGTTCTTCGTCTTCACCATGATTTTTCAAGGCGGCCTGATCCCGACGTACATCCTGATTCGGAATCTGGGAATGGTGAACACGCGCGCCGTGATGATCATTCCGGTGGCGCTGAGTGTGTGGAACGTGATCATCACCCGCACCTTCTTCCAGAGTACCATCGCGCCGGAGCTGCTCGAAGCGGCGCGCATCGACGGCTGCAGCGACTTCCAGTTCGTGTACTACGTAGTGCTGCACCTGTCCGGCGCCATCATCGCGGTCAACGCCCTGTTCTACGCGGTGCACACCCACTGGAACGGTTTCTTCCAGGCGTTCATCTATCTGAACGAAAAGCGGCTGTACCCGCTGCAGCTCGTGCTGCGCGAGATCCTGATCCTCAACGAAATCGAATCGAGCATGTTGACCAGTGTCGATCTGGAGGCTCTGGAGGCACGTCAGGGTCTGGTGGAACTGCTGAAGTACTCGCTCATCGTGGTCGCCAGCGTTCCCGTACTGATAATGTATCCATTTGCCCAGCGATACTTCGTGAAGGGTGTCATGATCGGGGCAATCAAGGGATAGAATCTCAACGGAGGAGGCTTGCATGAGAAGGCTCATTGCATTGTTCGTACTTTCGATCCTGCCCGCGCTGGCGTTCGGCGCCGGGCAGACCATGGAGGAGGGCGCCGCCGGACGACCGATGCCCACCCCGGCCGGGGTGCTGCCGATCGTCGAGGAGCCGGTGACGCTGAAGGTGTTCGTGGCGCCGGCGCCGTTCATCGGCGACTTCAACACCAACAAGGCTACGCTCTACTGGGAGGAAATGACCGGGGTCGACATCGAGTGGATCCAGGTGCCGGCCCAGGACAAGGAGCAGAAGCTGACCCTGATGCTGTCCAGTGGCTCCGAGCTGCCCGACATCTTCTCCACCCCCTTGAGCTTCGAGCAGGTGATTCTGTACGGGGCGCAGGGGTTGTTCATCCCGCTCAACGACCTGATCGAGGAGTACGGCCACGGCATCCACAAGGTGTTCAAGCTGGAGCCCAACGCGCGCAATGTGATCACCGCGCCGGATGGCAACATCTACACGCTGCCCTACTACAACGACTGCTACCACTGCCGCTACGCGCAGCGTGCCTGGATCAACGTCGATTGGCTGCAGCGGCTCGGCCTGGAGATGCCGCAGACCACCGAGGAGCTGGTGGCAGTGCTGCGCGCCTTCAAGGAGAACGACGCCAACGGCAACGGCAAGGCGGACGAGATTCCGCTGCTGTCGCAGGCCAACAGTTGGCACAGCGACAGCACCGCCTTCCTGATGAACCCGTTCGCCTTCAACCCCGGCAACTCCACCTTGTGGCGCTACGTGGAGGGCGAGGAGGTGGTGTTCGCGCCCACCCGGCCTGGCTGGAAGGATGGCCTGCGTTACATCAAGCGGCTGCACGACGAGGGGCTGCTGGATCCGGAGAGCTTCTCCATCGACCAGAACGCCCTGCGCCAGCTCACCGAGAACCCGGAGGGCAACCGCGTCGGCATGAGCCTGGGCGGCTACCACGGCATGTTCGCGGCGCTCGACGCGGACGGCGCCAAGAACGACTACGAGGCGCTGCCGCCGCTGGAGGGCCCCGCCGGCCGCCAGACGCCGGTGTACTACGTCGGCATTACGCCGATCTTCGTGGTCACCAAGGACAGCCAGCACCCGGAGATCGCCTACCGCTGGGGCGACATGATGTACGACGAGGAGAAGGCGATCCTGGGCGGTTGGGGCCAGGAGGGCGAGGACTGGCGGCCGGCCAAGCCGGGCGAGCTGGGCATCACCGGCGAGCAGGCCACCTGGGTGCGCCTGACCGAGTGGGGGGTGCCGCACAACTCGCACTGGGGGCAGTCGATCCCGCAGATCGCCAACGGCACCACCTACTACTTCAGCGTGGCCGCCGAGCAGGGCGCCTGGAACCTGGAGCACGAGCTGTGGAAGGCCAGCACCCACGCCATGAAGCCGTACGGCATCGAGAACAAGGCGCTGCCGCCGCTGTTCCTCGACCTGGACATGGTGCAGGAGCTGAGCGAGCCGCTCGCCCTGCTGCGCCAGCACATGGATGAGTGGAACGCCCTGTTCATCACCGGCCGCAAGGACATCGACGGCGACTGGGACGAGTTCGTAAAGGGGCTGAACGACATCGGCCTGCAGAAGGTGCTGGAAATGACCACCGCGGCCTACCAGCGCCAGTACCGGTAGCACCGCGCTGCCGCACCGGCCCTCTCCTCCGCCGCCGAGCGTGGCGGGGGAGGGCTCGCTATTTCAACCGAAGTTCCAAAGTGGTTTTGACGAGTACGACAACTTCGCCAACACCGTGCTGGCGTACCACGGCGCGGAGGCGT
>CAYFXT010000057.1:0-7119 GCA_964346995.1 uncultured Spirochaetaceae bacterium
ACCAACATCCTGCTGGACGACTTCGACAACGGCACGGTGGTGCTCAACCACGACACCTCCGAGCCGGGCCGCAAGTACCTGGCCATGGCCAACCCGATCGCCGAGGCCTACCGCCGCGGCCAGCGCACCATGTCGCGTGCCTACGCGAGTCCCGATGGCATCCACTGGCGGGTGCTCAGCGACGACACGCCGTTCCGGCACCACCACCAGTCGCGGGTGATCCGGGATGACGCCATCGGCCGCTGGGTTGCCTACTCGCAGTACTCCCACGCCTGGAGCCACGACCACGAGCGCAAGATCGGCCGCCAGGAGAGCGAAGACTTCGTGAACTGGTCGCCGAAGGAGGTGATCCTGTCCGCGCAGTGGGATCCCAATCTGCGACCCGGTGTGGAGCTGCACACCATGTCGGTGCGCAAGGTGGGCGGCCTCTACATCGGCATCGTGGAGGAGGCGCACGGCGAATTCCAGTGGCTGCGCACCGGGCACGGCGCCAACCAGCGCGACCAGTTCCACACCAAGGCCGCCCTCTACTGCAGCCGCGACGGCAGAACCTTCACCCGTGCCGACGGCTATCGACCGTGGGCGGACAACGACCCGCCGGGCGGGCAGTACTACGGCTACCTGGCCCACAGCGTGGCCGGCGCGCTGTACGCCGACGGCAAGATGATCATCGCCTGCTCCGCCAACCCGCACAAACAGCGCGACACCCGTCCGGCCGGCACTTCGGCGCACGTCCCGGCCGCATCCGGGGAGGAGTCGCAGCGCCACATCGAGGAGCTGGCCGCGCACGGCTGCGGCAATCCGATGATGGACACGGTGAAACCCGACCTGCCGTTGCAGCGTTCGATCGGGGCGCTGGTGCTGCGTGAGGACGGCTGGGCGGTGCTGGAGCCGACCTACGAAAAGGGGGACGTCTACACCACCCAGTTCGTGTTCGACGGTGAGCGGCTGTGGATCAATGCGCGGTGCGACTACGGCGTGATCCGGGTGGAGGTGCTGGACGGCGAGTTCAAGTCCTACCCGGGGTTCTCGCTGGCCGAGTGTGCGCCGGTGCACGGCCCGGCCGACCGGATCTGGCACCAGGTGCGCTGGACCTCCGATGCCACCCTGCGCCAGCTTCGGAACAAGCCGATCCGGTTGCGCTTCCAACTCCTGGAGGCGGCTCTGTACGCGTTCCGCTTCGCGGAACCGTAAGGGGCTGCGGGCCTCGGCCACGATGAGAAATTCGCAGCCCTCTCGGACGGCTACTCGACCGAACTGTTCGAGCGCGACCAGATCGTCGTAGCGTCGAACCCGTCACGCCCGACGCGAACTCTCCGACGGAGTTGTCGTTCGGCCCGTCATCGCCGAGCTCGGCGTGTGGGTCGGCGCGGGATCAGCGGCAGACGGCGAGTTGCACTTACGAACAGCGATTTCTTTGGGCTGCCTTCGGCTGCCCCCAGCCCGTAGTCGATACGCTACCACCGTCCGGTAACGGCGAGGCTCCGGCAACGATCCATGGCCCGGCGCAAGCTCACCGACCGTTCTGCGGCACGCTCCGGACTCCACCGTTCGCGGGTAAACTCGCTCATCAGCAGCGTGTATTCCGGACCCACCTTTCGAGAGTCGCCCTGGGCAGGCACGAGTCCCTCGCGAACCGACCTGCTTCTCGAACGACGGGCAAGCGAGATGAGGTGAGATTTAGGCGCTGTAAGCCGTTCAGGTTGGGGATCAATCATGGCACGGGAAATGCACAGGAAGCGTGCCATATTGGCGCGATCAGCAAGCAGCCAAGCCTCCACTTCCCGCACGGCGACGCGGAAGCACATACCGGGGGCCCGGTCGGGAAGAAAACTTCGTACGCGAACCGGAGCGCAATCATCGTCGTCGAGGTCGCACAGCGCGAACCATGCCGAATGCCGAGCGGCCCGATTGAACGCCTTCAGCCGCTTCTTGAATGAGGGGAGACTCTCGAGATAGAAAGAGCCGGCTCGCAAGGACGAGATGTCCAGCACCTTCCGTACTACTACCTCATCGAGCGTTCCCTCGACGAGGCACGTCACCGGTGGCACGTACATTTAGAACTCGAACGAAAACTGATGGACGTCCTTCGGCGCCGCGCGCGGCATGATTGCCTCGCCGGGCGTGAGGTTTCCCTCGACCAGAACCCGAACGTCATCCAGGTCAGTCGCGCACAGCACTTTCGTGCCTTCTTCACCCGGCTCCAGCAGATACACTTCCGCCAAGTCGATTCCTTCGTCTCTGAGCAGCGCGGACGAGTGCGTAGTAACCAGCACTTGGCGGCCGGACGAGCGGTTCATGCGGGCCATCAAGGTCGCCAAACGCGAAACCAGAGCGTCGTGCAGACTCAGTTCCGGCTCCTCCAGTAACAAGGGTCCCCCACTGTCCGCCAGTGCCCAGAACAACCCCAGCAGTCGTAGTGTACCGTCCGAGAAGGACGCCTCACTCTGCCGGGCGCTGTGCGCCCGCCAGTGGTTGTAAGTCGCGTTCAGATGCCAGTTGCCACTGCTGTCACGCTCCAACTCGAACCTGTCGAAATTCGGGACCGCGCACCGCAACGCATCCTGAATCTTGCGTAATCTCGCCTCGCGGCTGCGCCGGTTGGTGTCGGCTACGCGCTGCAGAAAGTCAGACCCGTAGGGATCATCGCCCCGCGGTGTCCTGCTGCGCGGGTCGCTGTTGCGGGTGAACTCACGCACCACTTGCGGAACGATGTGCAGATATCGAATCGAGCCGAAAAAGCCGGACAGTACGCGAAACTCCTGGTTCTCGCTGACCTGTTCAAGGTGAGTCTGCGTGAGGCGTTCCGCGTCCTGCCGATCTCTTTCGTCGGGTCTCTCCAGAATCACCGCGCCGTCCACGCGCACGCACTCGCGCTCTACCACAGGACGATGTCGGTTCGGATGATTGCGGAAATGCAATTCGTAAGACCACCGCGTGCTGCCGTCGCGCGGCCCCACGTCGACGGCGATTCGGACCCCGGGAAACCGTCTGGCATGCAGCGAGCGGACCTCACGCATGCCACCGCGCAGCGCCACTGCTTCATCAAGGCCCGACCCCGAAACGTCGCGCAAGAAACGGCACGCATCGAGAATGTTGGACTTGCCAGCGGCGTTCGGGCCCACGAAGAAAGTCCGGCCACGAAGATTGATTTCCGTTCTTCGGCTAAAGTTACGCCACGCCTCCATCTCCAGACGGGTGACGTTCCAGCGGCGAAAGTCGGTCCGATCCGCCATGAAATGACCTTACCACCTGAACGTGCTACCGGCAATCGGAGATGAACGAACGGCAGATGCCGTTCGGCCCGTCATCGCCGAGCGCGGCGTGTGGGTCGGCGCAGGTTCAGCGGCACACGGTGGCAAGTTCGAGGTAGCGGCAGAAGGCGTTGGCGAGGCGCATCTGCCGGGGCGTGCGACACTCCGGCTCGAACAGGCGCGGGTTGGCGATGAGGATGCATGCGCAGCGGGCGCGGGAGGTGGCGACGTTGAGGCGGTTCAGGCTGTACAGGAATTCCATGCCACGGGGCGCTTCCTCCGGTGACGACGTGGCCAGCGACACGATCACCACCGGGGCTTCCTGGCCCTGGAACCGGTCGACGGTGCCGACCCGCGCTTCCGGCAGGCGGGCGGCGATGGCGCTGACGTGGGCGTTGTAGGGAGCGACGATCAAGATGTCCTCGGCAGTGAGCGGGGCGTCGCTCCCATCGCGCCGGGTCCAGGTGACGTTGCCGTCCAGCAGCGCCCCGGACACCTCCGCGACCCGCTCCGCTTCCTCCGGCGAGCTGTTCTGATTGCCGTCGTGGTCGACGGGGTAGAACCAGAGGCCGGCGCCGGCGAAAGGGCTGGCACCACCTATCGCCTGCACGGCGAGGTCAGGCCGCGCGCGCAGGCGGCCGTCGTAGAACAGCTCGGAGGTGAAGCTGCAGATGGCGGGGTGCAGGCGCCAAGTCTCGCCGAGGAACAGGCCCCGGTCATCGGCAATGGTGTGGCCGCCGTCCAACAGGTGTTCCAGCGCCGACACCTCGGCGCCGTCCGGATGGCTGCCGCGCGACGGCTGCTCCAGTTGCTGCGGATCGCCGAGCAGCACGATGTTGACCGCCGCCTGCGCCACCGCCAGCACGTTGGCCAGCGACATCTGCCCCGCCTCGTCGATGAACAGCACGTCGACCGCCTCGGCGAACTCCTCGCGCGCCCACAGCCAGGCGGTGCCGGCGGCGACCTGAGCGCTGCCATCCGCGAGTGCGTCGGCAACCGCCGGATTGGTCCGCACCTCGAGGATCGGCTGGCCGGTGTCCGCGGCCGGCTTGCTGCCGACCTTCTGCACGCAGCGCACCTCGATCCCTGCCTCGGCGGCCGCCCGGACCACCTCGTCGAGCAGGTTGCGGATCACCTTGTGGCTGACCGCGGTGATGCCCACCTTCCTGCCGGCGCGCACCAGCTCGCAGATCATGCGCGCGCCGGTGTAGGTCTTGCCCGCTCCCGGCGGGCCTTGCAGAGCGAGGACTCCGCCATCCAGCTCGCACGCGAGGCGGCGGGCCGCGGCGAGGGTGGTCTCGCTGCCCCCCACCAGCGGCGCGCCTCCGTAACGAGCACCGTGTGGCACTGGCGGAGCAGCCGACGGACCGGCGCCGGACGGGGCGGACAGTGCGTCCTGATCCGGGTCGGGCTGAACACCGTGCCGGCGGTGCGTGGATCCGGAGGATGGATCGCGCGCCGCGGCAGTACTCGGGCCGGCGCCCGTCTGGTCGGACTGCAGCGGCGCGCGATGGCTCGACACGTCGCCGTGCGCGTCGACCGGCGCGCCATCGGGCGGGCCGGGCTGCGTAGTGCCGTGCGAGCCCGATTGCGGGGCGTCACCTGGGCCTGGATACGCGGCGCCGCGGAGGCGCGGGGGGCGCCGCAGGAGAAGGTCGCGAGCTGCGCGGTGGTGGCCAGCACCGTCGACGCCGTGTTCGGCCACCCACTCGCCGAGCCGGAACAGAGCCTCCGCCTGCGCGGGTGCCGGCACCACTTCGCGCGTGAACACGGCCGCAGGATGGAGCTGGGCGGAGTCGATCCGCTTCTTGATGGCTATGGAGCCGCCCCGGACGTCGATGGCGGCCACCGACCCGAACGCGTTGCACTCCCGGATGAACAGCGCGTCACCGCTGCCCATCCTGGTCTCCTGCGGCGGGAATCGATAGCGATGGATCGGCGCGCGTTTGCCCTCGCCGGTGTCCGCGACGAATTGCAGGCCGCCCAGCGCCAGATCTTCGTAGAGCATCTCCTGCTCGTCGAGATCGCCCAGACGGAAGAACTCCCACCAGCCCGTCTTGTCTTCGCGGCGGTGCCAGTCGAGCAGGTGGGCCAGCAGCCAGCACGCCTGCTGCTCCGGTGACCGTTCCTGCTCGTCCTCCGGCACCCCGTCCAGCAGCCGCGCCATGAGCGCGTGCACCCGCTGCTGGCGTTCGTCCACCTGCTCGCTCGGGTCGCCGACCGCCGGCGCCGGACGCGGCAGGTCTTCGCCGGCGGCCACCACACTGTCCCGGTGGCGCTCCAGCCAGTCTCGCAGGTGCAGCATCGACACGCAGTCGTCGCGGTTGTACTGCTGCACCACCTCGCGTACACCGTCGGGAAGGTCGGCGAGCTGCCGCAGCTCCAGGGCGTGTTCCAGGGTGTGCAGGTTCTGCGACGCCGCGCGCAGCTTCACGTCACGCGCGTAACCGTAGAATTGCTCCAGATCCTTGATCGAATAGCGCTCGACGCTGGCGCGCAGCGACTGCCGCGTGACGGCGTGGAGATCGACGAACAGCTCGGCACGCAGCATCCGGTCGATCTGTTCTTCGCGGCTGGCGTGGCGGCCCATCAGGCGCTTGACGGCGCCCGGTTCGTAGGGCGCGAAGTGGTAGATGTGGAGATCGGGATAGCGGGTCCAGCGTTCCATCACTGCGTCGACGAATGCCTCGAACGCAGAGCGCTCCTGTACGCCGTTCTCCGCCCAGCGCAGATGGTAGCGCAGCTCGCCGCGGTCGAGGATCACCCAGCCGAGCAGGTACTCCAAGCCGGCGCTGCCCACGAACGGGTCGCCTTCGATGTCGAAGAAGATGTCGCCAGGGGAGGGCGCCGGCAGCCGAGCCAGCCCCTGACCCGGCTCGCGCGGCAGCAGCTCGTGCACCGGACCCTGCCGCAGGCGCCCGTTCAGTTGTACGCGAGCCTGTTCGCGAACGCGGACGTAACTCTCCGCATGACCGCGGCGCGGGCGGCGCTCCAGCGGCAACGGAACCTGCGCCAGGCCGGTCAGGGTCGCCACGTCCCACGATCCGATCTCACGACGCTGGAGCTGTGAGATGCCGGCCACCAGCGACAGGTGGTCGTCGCTGCGACGGCGCTTGTCGCACACCGTCCACCAGCGACAGATGTCGCACTGCGCCACCGGCTCCGGATAGGTCGCGGCGGAGCCGTCGCCAACCGCTTGCGCCAGCCGCGCCCGAACCAGGCGGAAGTAGGCGAGATAGTCCCGCACCCGGTAGTCCTCGGTGGGGAAGCCGTCGCCGGGAGTAACCACGCACATCCGCTCCGGCATCAACTCCTGGACCGCCGCCACCATGGCGGAGTACAGGCAGAGCTGCAGAATCGTTCCCGCGCGCGTCTTGCGCGCGAGCTTGGTGTCGACTACCTGGTAGGACCAGTCGCCGAGGGCGCTCGCGGTGGCGACGCGGAGCAGGATGTCGGCCCGCCCGCGCCACCCGTCGAGTTGCAGCGGAGCCTGCACGATCACGTCCACGCCGCTACGCATCGCCGCTACGGTGTCGTCGAAGCTGGTAATGCCGTCCGTTTCGCCGACGCCGGCGACTTCGAGCCCGGCGTGGCGCAACCTGGCCACGTACGCGGCCTCGTGCTCGGCGCCGCGCTGTTGCATGACCTCCAGCGCCGGGTCGCGCCAGCGCGGCGGTCGCAGCTCACCGCGCGCGGCGGCTGCATCGAGAACGGTCAGATGGCGGCACCCCAGATGGTTGGCGAGATCGGTTGCGGACAGCGTGGTGGAGCCTTCCTCGATGCGCATCGCTGCCCGCCAGTGTAGTAGCCGATCGAGCTTTCCGCTACATTCCGCCCTACCTGCCCGGCTCGCTGCCGCACTGCC
>CAYFXT010000057.1:7219-13345 GCA_964346995.1 uncultured Spirochaetaceae bacterium
CAGGTGACGCGCAGTCCATGCAGGCTGTTTCGGGTCGGCGCAACGAGCGCCAGTCGGCCCTGAGCCCGTCCCGTCCGTGGCGCCTCGGCAGTGGCCGCTTACGGCCTCCGGTCCGCCCCCGGCGCGCCCGCCGTGGCGCTCACATCACCCGGCGGGCGTTTCGGCGGTCGACTTGGTCGGCATCGGTGGCAGCAGGAATCGGGCGGCCGTGGGGATCGGTAGCTCCGGCGGTGCGGGCCAGGTCGGCGCGCATGCCGGCGGAAGTGACGTGCTCCAACTGGTGGGCGGCGAAGTGCACTTCCGCGGCTGCCGTGTCGCCCTCCGCGAACAGGTAGCTCTCCCACAGCCGGTGGCTGCGCAGCAGGCGGGTCGCCAGCAGACGCCCGGCGGCGGTGAGGCGGTAGCCCTCCCCGCTGCGCTGCACCCGGCCGCGCAACCGCTCGACGAAAAGCGCCACGGTACGGTCGAAGCGCGTGGAGCGTCCGGCGATGTGCGAGCACTCCTCGTGTACCAACTCGCGACCACCGGGAGGCCGCCCGGCGCGCTCCTCCACCCGCAGCAGTTCCACCAGCAGGTCCTCGCGTCCCACGGCCAGCGCAACCCGCCAACGGTGCAGTGCGCGCGCCGCCAGCCCGCGCTCCGGGGCCGCCGCCAGCGCCACCGCGACCACCACCCCGGCTACCACCGTCATCATCCCGGCGGTGCTGGTATCGGAGAAGCCGAACCAGCGCGGCACGATAATCGCGGTCAGGTGTCCGCCGAGTGCACAGATCAGCGCCACCCCCTGGCCGAACAGCAACAGCGACCACAGGCGACGGGTGAACAGGCTCGCCACTACGCCGGGGACGATCAGCATGGCGATCACCAGAATGCTGCCGACGCTCTCGAAGGCGGCCACGATGGTCACCGCCACCATCACCATCAGGGCGTAATGGATGAGCCGGGCGTTGAAACCGATGGCGCGCGCGAACTCGGCGTCGAACGAGGTGAGGTTGATCTCCTTGAACAAGAGCAGCACGAACGCCAGATCGGCCGCGAACACCGCGCCGAGGATCAGCAGCGCGCGCGGGATCCGCAGGCCCGCCACCGCAACGTCGTTGAGCGGCGCCAGTTCCACCGCGCCGTAGAACACGGCGTGCACGTCGATGTGCACCGAGTCGGCGCTGCGCACGATCAGAATGAGGCCGACCGCGAACATGGTGGTGAACACCACCCCCATCGCCGCGCCGCGGTCGACGTTGCCGGCCTGATGGATGAGCTGGGTAACCGCGGCCGTGAGCACGCCTGCGAGCGCCGCCCCGACCAGGATGACCGCCGTATCGCGGCTCAGGGTCACCAGGAAGGCGGCGGCGATTCCCGGCAGCACGGCGTGGCTGATGGCATCGCCCATCATGCTCATGCGGCGCAACACCAGAAAGCTGCCGATCAGTGCGCACGACATGGCACTGACCGCAGCCACGACCACGATCCCGGTATCGAGGTAGGTCCAGTTCATGACGACCCTGCCAGCCTCTCCGTCGGCACCAGCGCGTGTGGGCTCCCGGTCACGGCGGCGTGGTCGCGCTGCCGGTCCAACTGTGCCTCCAACTCGGCGACCAGCGCCGGGCCGAGCACGTGCTCGATGCGATCGGCGCCACGATCCACGCGGCTGGTGGCAACATCGGCATACCTGATCAGGTACCGCTCCCACAGCCGGTGGTTGCGCACCACCTGCAGCGCCTGCTCCGCGCCGGCCGCCGTCAACCGGAAATCCTCTCGGGAACCGGTCTCGCGGCGCAGCCAGCCCGCGCGGCGGGCGACGCGGAGCGCGGCCGTCAGCTCGGACCGCGTCCAGCCGCGGCGCAGTGCAAGCTGCCGCCGGCTCACCACGCCGGCTACCAGTTCGCCGACACCCGGCGTGCCGTCGGAGCGGCCCTCCAGGTGCTCGAACAGTGCGCGCAGCAGATGTTCGCGCCGAATGCGGCGGTCGCCGCGGCGTCGTACGATAAGCAGGCGCAGCAGGCCGCGGCGGGTCCCGAACAGTACGCTGATCACGAACCCGACCGAGGTGATCACCACGATCACCGCCCCCGCCGGCAGGCGCGGCACCAACGCCGACAGTCCTGCACCGACGAAGCCGCCGCCGGCGCCGATCAGAGCCGCCAGGAGGGTCATCATGCGCAGGTCGTGGGTCCAGAAGCGCGCCGCGGCGGCCGGGGTAATCAGCAACGCGACGATCAGGATCAGTCCCACGGCCTGCAATCCGATTACCGTGACCGCCACCACCAGGCCGAGCATCAGTACGTCCAGGAACGCCACCGGGAAGCCCTGGGTCGCCGCGTAGGGAGCGTCGAAGCAGAGGAGATTGAGCTCCTTGAACAGCAATACCGCTACGATCACCAGGATCAGCGAGGTGACGGCGATCAGCAGCGCGTCGGCGGTCAGCATCGAGGCGGTCTTGCCGTAGATGAAGGAGTCCAGGCCGGCGGCGGAACCGCGGCGCATCTGCTGGATCAGCCCGAGCAGAGCGATGCCGATGCCGAACGACACCGACAGCACGATGCCGAGGGCGGCATCTTCGTGCAGGCGCAGCACGCTGCGCAGGGTCAGCACCGCTCCGACCGCGGTCAGGCCGCCCGACGCGGCACCGAGCAGCAGGCCGGGAAACCACTTGCCGGTGCCGCCGAGCGCGACCATGACCAGCCAAGCCGCGGCGATGCCCGGCAGCGTGGCGTGGCTGACGGCGTCCGAAACCAGCGCGCGCTTGCGCAACAGGGTGAAGGTGCCGACGATGCCGGCTGCCATCCCCAGCAGGGCTACGCCCGCCACCACCACCCGCGTGTTGAAGTCGCTCAGGAGCAGCACCCGCAGCACCTGCTCCCAGGAGGGCAGGTAGCTCACCCGCCCCGCTCCCGTCCGCTCGGTCCCCGCCCGAGGGCGTCCACCGCCTGATCGAGCAGGGTAAGCCGGCCGCCGTAGGTCTTCTGCAGGTTGTCGTTGGTGAACACCTCGGCCACCGGTCCGTGCGCCACGACGCGGAGGTTGAGCATCAACAGATCGTCGAAGTAGCTGCTGACGGTCTGCAAGTCGTGGTGCACCACGAACACGCTCTTGCCGGCGCGACGCAGCCGTTGCAGCAGTTCCACGATGGCGCGCTCGGTGGCCGCGTCCACGCCGGCGAACGGTTCGTCCATGAAGTAGATGCGCGGATCCTGGGCCAGCGCCCGCGCCAGGAACAGCCGCTGCTGCTGGCCGCCGGACAGCTCGGAGATCTGCCGCCCGGCGTAATCGGCCATGCCGACCAGATCCATGGCGGCGCGTGCCACCTCACGGGTAGCGCGGCGTACGGGCCGCAGCCAGCCGAGCGACCGGTACAACCCCATCGCCACCAGATCGAGGGCGCTCACCGGGTAGTCCCAGTCGACGCTCTCGCGCTGCGGGACGTACGCCACCAGCCGCCGCTGCTGACGGTACGGCTTGCCGTAGATGCGCACCGAGCCGGATACGCGCGGCACCAGGTCGAGCACCCCCTTCAGCAGGGTACTCTTGCCGGCGCCGTTGGGTCCGATGATACCGGTGATCACGCCGTCGGTGGCGGCCAGATCGACGTCCCACAGCACCGGCCGGCGCCGGTAGGCAATGGTCAGGTCGCGCACCGTCAGCGGGTTGCGCGCCGGGTCGGACGCGGGCGCCGAAGGGCGGTGAACCCGGTTCGTGTGCGCGTCGCCACCGCTACGCTGCGACTTACCCCGCAGCCGCTCACGGTCGCCACGTGGAGGAGCCGTGCGGTCACCTGCCGCCGTCGTCGTGCCACCACGCGAGTCGGCCACGCGGCGCAGCCCCCCGGACGCGCTCACGGTACCGTGGCGATCCTCTACCGGCACCGCGGCCGGCGCCTCCGGAGCGCGGCTCATGGTGCATCCGCCGGGTGCGACAGCAGGCCCTGATAGCCGCGCTCCGGCGCATCCCCGCCCAGGGCACGCGCCACCGTAGTGATGTTGTGGTCCAGCATGCCGACATAGGTGCCCTCGTAGGTACCCGGCTGACCCATGGCGTCGGAGAACAGCTCGCCACCCACCACTACCGTATGGCCGCGCGCGGCTGCGCCCTCGATCAGCGCGCGCATGTTGCGCTCGGCAATGGTGGTCTCGACGAACACCGCTCCGATCTGCCGCGTGACCAGCAGGTCGACCAGCTCGTTGATACGATCCAGGCCCGCCTCCGATTCGGTGGACATGCCCTGGATACCCTCCACTTCCAGGCCGTAGGCGCGGCCGAAGTAGTTGAACGCATCGTGCGCGGTCACCAGGATGCGCTGCCGCTCCGGAACCGAGCCCACCACACGCAGCGCGTAGTCGTGCAGACCGGTGAGCGTGGCGATATAGCCGGCTGCGCGGTCCCGGTAGCCGTCGGCCCCGGAAGGATCGAACTCGGCCAGCGCCCCGGTCACCGCATCGACCGCCTGCATCCAGCCGGAAACGTCCATCCACAGATGGGGATCGAAGTGACCGGCGAACTCCTCCGGCGCCAGCAGCGCCGACTCGTCCACCAGCTCGGTGACGGCGTGCACCGGACGTCCGCCGCGTGCCACCTTGATCAAGGTATCGGTCATCTTTCCCTCCAGCAGCAGACCCGAGTAGAACACGATGTCCGCCTCCATCAGGGCCGCCACGTCGCTGCGCGTCGGCACGTAGAGGTGCGGATCCACCCCCTCGCCGATGATCGCGGCTACCTCGCCCCGGTCGCCGGCCACCTGCCGCACGATATCGGCCACCATGCCGGTAGTGGCCGTGATGCGATACGGATACGTGCGCTCCGGCTCTCCGGCCGCCGCACCGGCACCGATCCTCGCGGACGACTGCGCTCCTTCACTCTCTTCATAGCCGTCCGCGCAGTTGACGAGCGCCACTGCCGTGAGCGTGATCGCCAGCACCGCCGCCGAGCGCACGAAGAATCGACAACGACTTGTATTTCGCATTCAGAAAATCCTTATTTTTACTACTCAAAATTATAATCAGGGTAGCCATGCGCAGGGCAGGGGTCAAGCGCGAAATGTTCATGCAGGTACATTCCGAACGTCTGTCGCTGGATGGCAGTCGTCGTGACTGGGACCCGGATCACCTGCTGTGCCCGCGGGCATGAACGTACCTCGACGATCACCGCGTGGCAGCCGGGCCGGCTGTTCGTACTCAGCTCCGAAGTACGGTGGTGTGACCACGGCGCGCGCAATCTGACGGTCTGCGGTGCGGCTCAGCTCCGAGTACGGTGGTGTGACCGCCGACTTACGAGTATGCCATCGAGACCGTGAACGCAGACACGATGCGGGCGACCCTCACCGCGGACCGTGCATTGCACGCTCGGCACCGACAGGCACGGGAGTTGCCCGCCACGTCAGCGAGTGGATTCCGGTCTACGGAACACTGCTCGGTGTGGCTTGTGTGCAACTCGCTCGCAGGCCGTAAACCTGCCCGGCGGGCAGTGGTCGTTCGACGACACGACCGCGCACCGCTGGTCAGCCGATCTCGATCCTGCAGCCCTCGGAGTGCAGCGCCGCCTCGTAGACGCGCATCAGCGAGAGCGCGAACTCCAGCGACCCCTGCTGTACCGGCCGGCCCTCCAACGCGCAATCGCAGAAGTAGCGCATTTCATTGTAGAAGCCCTGGGTGAACAGCGACTTGTTCTCCAGGGTGGCCAGGGTGTACTGCGGCTCCCATACCACCGCGCCGGAGTCGATGCCGTCCGGAGCGAAGCTGGTCGTATACCGGTAATCGAAGGGAATGCCGCGTCGCACCGTGACGCGGCTGCCGTTTTCGACGCTGACGTGCCACTTGCCCCAGAACGCGTAGCGCTCCAGCGGCATGGTGCGCGCCGACACCAGGCTGAAGGTGCCCACCGCGCCGCTCGCGAACTCCAGCACGCAGACACCCACCCGGGTGCGAGTTCCGTGCATCGTGACCGCCGCGACCTCGCCGCCGACCGCCAGCATCAGCGCCAGCGGATGGCAGGCGTCGCCGAACGCGTTGCGCAACCCCGCATCGGTGAGCACCGCAGCACCATGTTCGGGAAGCTGCAGCCGGTACTCTGCCGCCATGCCTTGCAGCGGCCCCCCCTCGTCGCTGGCCATGATCGCGATCACCTTGCGCGTGG
>CAYFXT010000058.1:0-13261 GCA_964346995.1 uncultured Spirochaetaceae bacterium
AACAGAAACACCTTCGGCTTGCGGACGATGGCACGACCGACCGCCACCCGCTGCCGCTGGCCGCCCGACAGCGCCTTGGGCTTGCGATCGAGCAGCTCCTCGATGTCCAGGATGCCGGCCGCCTCGTGCACGCGTACGTCGATCTCCTTCTTGGCGTACTTGCGGATCTTGAGGCCGAACGCCATGTTCTCGTACACCGACATGTGCGGGTAGAGGGCGTAGTTCTGGAACACCATCGCGATGTCGCGATCCTTGGGCGCCACATCGTTCATGATCCTGCCGTCGATCAACAATTCGCCGGAAGTGATCTCCTCCAGGCCGGCGATCATCCGCAACGTCGTGGACTTTCCACAACCGGAGGGTCCGACGAGAACCACGAACTCCTTGTCGCTGACGGCGATGTTGGCAGCATCAACCGCCTTCACTCCGCCTTCGTAGACCTTGGTTACGTTTCTGAGCTCGACATTGGCCATACTCCTGCTCCCTTGCGCCCGGCGACGCCGAGTCTATTTCATATTTGGATACGCAGGTGACACTATCGAAAGCGGCCCGTTATGTCAAACCGTATATGGCGGGCCGTTCAGCCTGGGCGTCTGTCGAGTTGCGACAGACGCCGTAGCGTCAGTGGGGATGGTCGAAAGCGCACCGATGGCGACGGTTTCGGGCGCCAGGGCATACGCGTGCTGCGGCGCCAGCGCTCGATCGCCTCGGCGAGGCCCGGTTGTCCAGGCGGTGGCGTCGCACCGGCGGTCGCCGCCCCCCGCAGCCATGGCGATATGACCTGCTCCTTCGCCAGCGCCCAGTCGACCGGCGGCGGATCCGGCATGCGCAGCAGGTTGGCGTCGGGCAGGCGGCCGATGAGAAAGGCATGGGACCGCGGCAGAACCCGCTCGCTGACAGCGCGCAGCGCGGGGAAGCCGCCAACAAGCCCGAAATTGCGCAGCCAGCCGAACGTCGGAGCCTCCAGAAGGTGCGCCTGTATCTCCGGTCGTGTGATCCAGCGCAGGAATACCGCGGCGCCCGCCGGATTGTCGGCGGCCGCGGGAACCGCGAACGACCGGTGGGCATCCAGCACCGGGATGACTCCGTCGACCGACAGCCAGCGGAAGTCCAGCAGTTCCCGCTTCTGTTCCGGCAGGCGCGCGAAACTGGCGATATCGCTCACGTAGAGGCGGATGCGACCCGCCAGCACGAGTTGATACGGTGGACGGTGGAAAAAGGTGTCGATGAACTGGTGCTGACCGGCAACGCCGCCGGGGGCGGAGCGCAGCCAGTCATGAACCGCGGCCATCGTGGCGGCGAGCTGCTCCCGGTCGATCGCCACCGTGCCCTCCGCCGTGGCAGCAAATCCACCGCCGCGGGTCCGGGCCAGCAGATGTACCACCTCCATGTTCCACAACGGCGAAAAGCCGATCCTGCCCGCCCACTGCGCAGTGACCTGGCCCGGAGCATCCGCGGCGTGGGCGCCGTCCGGGCGCTGCGCCGGCTCGTCGAACTCGGCGCCAAGCCGGCGCAGTTCCTCCACCGGCAGCAGGAACTGGTCGATCTCCGGCGGCGTGACGGCGCGTGCGAACACCGCCACCGGCAAGTTGAAGGAAAACGGCAAGGTGATCTGGCGCCCTCCGGCGGCGCCAGATGCGAGGAGCGCGGGGAAGTAGTCCTCGGTGGCCAGGTGTCCGGCCAGGAGCCGGCCGATCGGAGCGAGCAGACGGTGCAGTTCGGGACTCGCCAGACCGGCAGCGAGGATCAGGTCGGGCGCCGCGGCGCCGCCGGCCAACAGCGCGGCAGGTTGCGCCACGTAGGTCAACTCGACCCTGACCGGTCCCTGCGCGGCGTTGAAGGCATCGACGTAGGCCGCCAGCTCCGCCCGATCGCTCCACAGTTGCACGACCGGATCCGGCCGGCTGCAAGCCGCGCCCGTGACCGCCAAGACTGCCAGGCCCGCCACCAGGAGACCGATGCCGAGACGCCGCCTGTAGCCTGGCCCCCGCCCGGCAGCAGCCGTTCGCTCCATGCGCGGGGCCCTGCCGGTCATGAGGTTCTCCCCGGCGTCCGGGTGCAACAGCCCGGCGCGTCGAGCAGCCGGATCAGGCGGTCAGGAGTCGTCCGTCACCTCCCGGGCTACGGTATAGATTTCCTCGAACAGCGCCCCCAGGTCGGCGGTCGCCACGGTAGAGAACGCCACCCGCAGGTAGTCATCGCCCACCGAGATGGTGCCTACGCCGCGCCGGTGCAACAGTTCCTGGCGCAACGCCTCGGCGTTGCCGCCCGCCACGTGCAGCGTCAGAAAGTAGCCGGAGTTGAACGGCAGCGGTCGCAACGGTCCGCCGGCATCCGCATGCGCGGCAACGATCGCCCGCACCTGGCGATAGCGCTCGGCGATCGCCGCCAAGTTGGCCGCCTGCTCCGCCTGATAGGTGCCGGCGCGCATGGCGCGCAGCAGCAGGCTCTGGGCCAGCATGCTGGAACTGGACACCGACGATCGCACCGCGCCCATCACCTTCTGCTCCAGCGCTGCGAAATGATCGGCGTTCAGTCCGCGCATGGCGAAGGTGAGAAAGCCGACGCGGAATCCCCATACGTAATTCTCCTTGGTGGCGCCGTCCACCTTGACCGCGAGCAGTCGCTCGTCGGCGTCGCTCAGGTACGCGAACAGTGACTCGCGGCAGCTCTGGTCGTCGAAGAACAGGCCGAAGTAGGCGTCGTCACAGATCACCACCAGACTTGCGCCGCGCCGCGCCGTGCCGATGAGCGCCTCCACCAAGCCCGCCATCTCGTTGTTCGTCGGCGTGTACCCGGTGGGGTTGTTGGGGAAATTCAGCAGCAACACCGCCTTTCCGTCCGCAGGTATCTCGTGCAAGGCAGTGGTCAGCCCGGGCACGTTCAGGGCACCGTCCGCGGTGAACAACGGCACCGTATCGAGGCGAGCCTGCCGCCGCTCCTCCACGATCAGGCGGTAGTTGCCCCAGAACAGGTCGGGCACGATCACGCGGTCGCCGGGATCGACGAACAGATCGGCAGCGATGGTGATGCCGTGGGTCAGGCCGCTCGTCACCAGCGGTAGTGACGCGTCGCCGCGCAGGTTCGGATTCTTGGCGGCGATCTCCGCCCACCACCGGCGGCGCAGCTCGGGCAGCCCGGCGGTGGGGGCGTAGGCGAATATCTCCTCGGGATCGAGGTCCGGCACGAGCGCGCGAATGGTGTCCAGATAGAGCGGCGAGGAGCCGTCGGTGGCCATGCCGACCGTAGCGTTGAAGCGGTGCGCGCGGGCAGCGGCTTCGGCGGTCTGTGCAACCACGCCGCGAGGGAAGTACAGCCGTCGTCCGAAGTCGGACAACAGCCGCTCGATTCGAGTATCGGAAAGGGTCTGATTGAGGTGCTCGGCGATGGGATTCATCGGACGACACTGTTTGCCGAGCCGCGCGGCGTTGTCAACGCGTCCGGTTCAAGCTACATTCCGGTGGCGTACATGGCGCCTGCTTCCACCCCCTCGGTTCGCAGCGAGGTCAACGAGCTTACGCTGCTGTTCGAGATCAGCCGAATTCTCGACTCGAGCCTCAACCTGCGCGATGTCGTCCATCCGGTGCTGGAGGCGCTCGGTCGCCACATGCACATACGCCTCGGCGTGCTGAGCCTGGTAAACCGCACCACCGAACGGATCTCCATCGAGGCGGCGTACGGCCTGTCGGCGAGCCAGCAGCGACGTGGGTCGTACAAGATCGGGGAGGGCGTGACCGGGCGGGTGGTCCAGTCCGGCGAACCGGCGGTAGTTCCCAAGATCGCGGATGAACCGGGGATGGTGCACCGCACCGGTGCCGCCAGCAACCCGGTACTGGCCGAGCTGTCCTTCATCTGCGTCCCGATCAAGTCGGGCAATTCGGTGATCGGTTCGCTGAGCACCGACAAGCTGTTTCCCGCCGCCGTGTCGTTTACCGAGGACGTACGGCTGCTGTCGATCATCGCGAGCATGATTTCGCAGGCGGTGAAACTGCGCCAGGCGGCGCAGGAGGAGCGCCGCATGCTCCTGGAGGAGAACAACCGCCTGCAGGAGGAGCTCAAGGATCGCTTTCGGCCGAAGAATCTGGTCGGCAACTCGGAGGGCATGAACAGCATGTTCCGGCTCGTCGGCCAGGTGTCACGGAGCGATACCACCGTGCTGGTGCGCGGCGAGACCGGCACCGGCAAGGATCTGGTGGCGCACGCGATCCATTACAACAGCGCGCGGGCCGCGAAGCCGTTCATCAAGGTGAACTGCGCCGCCCTCCCGGAGTCGGTGATCGAGAGCGAGCTGTTCGGCCACGAACGGGGCGCGTTCACCGGCGCCGTGTCCAGCCGCAAGGGACGCTTCGAGCTGGCACACGGCGGCACGTTGTTTCTCGACGAGATCGGCGACCTGTCGCCGGCTACCCAGGTCAAGCTGCTGCGTGTACTCCAGGAGGGCGAGTTCGAGCGCGTCGGCGGCAACACCACCCTGCGCAGCGATGTGCGGGTCATCGCCGCCACCAATCGCAATCTGGAAGAGCTGATCGAGTCGGGCGGTTTTCGCGCCGACCTCTACTATCGGCTCAACGTGTTTCCCATCCACATCCCGCCGTTGCGCGAACGCAAGACCGACCTGCTCCTGCTGGCCGACTTCTTCGTGGCCAAGTACGGCCGCGAGCACCACAAGGAAGTGCGGCGCATCACCACCCCTGCGATCGACATGCTGATGAGCTACCACTGGCCGGGCAACGTGCGTGAGTTGGAGAACTGCATCGAGCGTGCGGTGCTGCTGAGCAACGACGACGTAATCCACGGCCACCACCTGCCCCCCACCCTGCAGACCGCCGACGCCAGCGACACCGCGCCGCGCGGCAGCCTGCAGAGTGCGGTCAACGCCATCGAACAGGAGTTGATCCAGGATGCTCTGAAGTGGGCGCGGGGCAACGTGGCGCGCGCCGCACGGTCGCTGCAGGTCAGCGAGCGCATCATGGGCTTGCGGGTGCGCAAATACCGGATCGATCCCGGCATCTACAAGAACTGACGGATGACATCTTTGTAGGGCACTATCCTGTTTCCGACCACCAGGTAGGAAGCTGGAATAGCCCTGCGCCAGATTCGCAGCCGATCTTCCTTGGCACGCACTTTGCTATAGAAGGTGCATCACAACTTCCTCGTCGAGGAGGACCTGGAAACATGCGACGACTATTCGTTATCGCCGGTGCGCTCCTGGTGTTCAGTTCCGTTTCTGCCTTCGCCGACTCGACAGCAAACGCGGTGGCGATCGATACCGTGTGGACCCTGATTGCGGCCGTGCTGGTGTTTCTGATGCAGGCCGGTTTCGCCATGCTGGAGACCGGCTTCACCCGCGCCAAGAACGCCGCCAACATCATGATGAAGAATCTGATGGACTTTTCGCTCGGTTCGCTGGCGTTCTGGGCGGTCGGCTTCGGCATCATGTTCGGCGCCGATGCCGCCGGTCTGTTCGGCACCGACAAATTCTTCCTCGGCGGTGCCGTAGCGGACGTATCGGAGGGTATTTCCGACTTCACCTTCTGGATCTTCCAGGTGGTCTTCGCCGCGACGGCAGCTACCATCGTATCGGGCGCGGTTGCGGAGCGGACGCAGTTCAAGGCGTATCTGGTCTATTCGGTGTTCATCACCGCGCTCATCTACCCCGTGGTCGGACACTGGATCTGGGGCGGCGGCTGGCTCGGCAACCTGGGCATGATCGACTTCGCCGGCTCCACGGTCGTACACTCGGTCGGCGGTTGGGCCGGTCTGGCGGGCGCTATCGTACTCGGAGCCCGGGAAGGCAAGTACGTGCGCAAGGGTAACGGCAACAAGCGGGGCAAGGTGCTCGTAAACGCGATCCAGGGTCACAACCTGCCGCTCGCCGCCCTGGGCGTCTTTCTGCTCTGGTTCGGCTGGTTCGGGTTCAATGCCGGCAGCACGACCGCGGGAACCGATCTGTCGATCGCCACCATCGCCGTCACCACCAACCTGGCGGCTGCCGCCGGCGTGGTGGGTGCTCTGGTGCTCGCCTGGATGATCTCCGGCAAGCCCGATCCCACCTTCGCTCTCAACGGCGCCATTGCCGGGCTGGTCGCCATTACCGCCGGGTGCGCCAACGTGTCGCCAGGCAGCGCCGTGATCATCGGCTTCCTGGGCGGCATGCTGGTCGTACTCTCGGTGCAGTTCATCGACCGGGTGCTCAACATCGACGATCCGGTCGGTGCGGTTTCCGCGCACGGCGTGGTCGGCGCATGGGGCACCATTGCCGTCGGGTTGTTCGCTCAGGACCGGTTCGGCGGCACCAACGGGTTATTCTTCGGCGGCGGCTTCGGCCAGCTTGGCATTCAGATCGTCGGCGTGCTGGCGGTCCTTGCGTGGACATTCGTCGCCTCTCTGGTACTATTCAGCGTGATCAAGGCTACCGTCGGGCTGCGCGTGAGCCGCGACCAGGAGCTGCGTGGCCTGGACATCGAAGAGCATGGCGCCGAGGCGTACACCGACTTCGAGGTATACACGACGCGCTAGCGCCCCGGAACCGGCGTCGGTTCCGGTTCCGGCCAACCGGTCGGAACCACGAATGAGAAGTAAGGAGCAACGGATGAAACTCATCATCGCCTACATTCAGCCGCACAAGCTGAATGACGTGAAGCAGGAGTTATTCAAGGAGGACGTCGGCAAGATGTCGGTGACCAACGCGCTCGGTTGCGGCCAGCAGATGGGGTATACCGAGACCTACCGCGGCGTCCAGATCGAGGTCAACCTGCTGAAGAAGGTGCGCATGGAGATTGCCGTGAACGACGAGTTCCTGGAGCGCGCCATCGATGCCGTCGTGCGCGGCGCCCGTACCGGCGAGATCGGCGACGGCAAGATCTTCGTCGTCGATCTCAGCCAGTGTATCCGCATCCGCTCCGGCGAGGTCGGCAAGGTGGCCATCGGCTGACGGGCCGGCAAGCCAAGCCAGCCTTGCGGGCGCGGTTCCCTGATCTCCTCCGGCGCTTCTCAGCAGCCGCCCGGCGAAGAGGGAGTCGCGTCCGCCATGCGTCTGTCGGCCTTATGGCTTGCTACAGATGCATGGGACAGGCCGGTTGGGCGGGAAGCGGTTTCGGGGCGCTTGGCGTCGTCCACCACGCGCAGGTAAGTGGCGCGTACGCGCCCGGTCACCGTCGCCAGCAGTTCCTGAAACTTCTCTACCTTGGCACCGGTGCCCAGCATGCGCCGTGCCAGGGTGGCCAGCGACGCGCGGGAGCTGGGCAGCACGTGCACCTGCCTATCCTCGAACACCTGGAGAAAGTGCTCCAGGGTGCGCAGAAAGAGGTAGTCGTCTCGCAGCAGGTCGGCGCAGGCGGAGCTGAGCACCCCCGCCTGCTGCAAACGATCGAGAGCGGTCACCGTGTTGCCACAGATCAGCTCCGGGTGCTCCGGCAAATGCTGGAGTTGCAACCCCTGCACCAGGAATTCGATGTCGCGGATGCCCCCGGCACCTGACTTGATGTCCTGCCCGCGGCGTAGCCGGCGCTGACCATGTTCTGCCACCGCCAGTTCACGCAGCCGTTCGATGGTGGTGAAAGCGCGCGCACCGCGGGTCGACACGTCATCCCCGAAACGCGTGAAGGAGCGGCGCGCCTCGGCCAGTAGCGCCTCTCCGGCCGCACGATTGCCCGCCACCGGGCGCATACGCAGCAGCGCCTGCACCTCCCAGTCGTTGGCAGGACCGGCGTAGTAGGCCGCCAGGGAGCCCCACGAGTGCGCCAGCTCGCCCGATCCGCCGTAGGGACGCAGGCGCCAGTCGACCCGGTACGCGGCCATCTCGTCCGCGCGCGCCGCCAGCACCCGGTCCAGCGACCGTGCCAGCGCCCCCACCGCCTGCGCCATCGCGCTGCGCTGTGACGCAGGCAAGTCGCGATCGTCGTACAGTGCCACCAGATCGATGTCGGAGCTGTAGTTGAGCTCCTGGGCGCCGAGCTTGCCGAACGCCAGCACGCAGGCGCGGGCGCGCACCCGGGGCTGTTCGGCGGTCAGCTTGTCCACCGCAGCGCTGATGAGCGCCTCCGCCACCACCGACAGCTCATGCATGACGTCGGTGGCCGGCGCATTCAGACAGTAGTCGCGGATGGCGATGCGCAGGATCTCGCGGCGGCGCACGGCATCGATCCGCGCCAGCCAGTCGGAGCTGAAGTCGAGGTCCCCCACCACGTCTGCCATGCGGCGGCGGCGGCGCAGTCGCCCGGGCTCGGTCACCCAGTCGAACAGATCGGGGCTGCGCACCAGGGCATCGGCGAGGAACTGACTGGTGGCGAAGATCCGCACCAGGAGGTCCAGCCGCGTGGGCTGCAGCAACATCAACTGGAAGTGGTGCTCGGGGTTGCCGAGGGCGGTAACGTAGCGTTCCCAGTTGTTCAGCGCACGGTCGGGGTCGGACTGTACGGCGAGCTGATCGGCGGCCAGCACTGCCAGGCGGGCGAACTCGACGCGATCCGGAGCCTGCCGCACCAGCCGCGTCAGGTTGGCAACGGCGCGTTCCGGCTGGGCGAACCCCAGGCGACGGAAAATGCGAGCCGCCTCCGGCGGCGGCTCGGCCGCCTCGGACAGGCTCAACGCCAGATCCGCGATCCCGCTGATGGTGCCGGAGCCGAGGACGCCGTGGCCGAGATGGGCGTCAATGAAGCTCCGCACCTCGGCGCGCCGCTGCTCCAACTCCAGGTGCAGGTGTTGCGCCGCGCCGAGCTCGTCGGTGCCCCGGTAGCCCATGCGGCGGGCCAGGTGGCTGCTTTCGACGGACCCGGCCGGCGGCAGATACAGGTCGCGCGCAGAGCCGCGCAGCATGCGCAGCGCGTTGATCAACCGGCGGTAGAAGTCGTAAGCGCCGCGCACCTGCCCGGCTTCCGCGGCGGCGAGAATCCCCTCCTCGGCCAGTGCCTGCAACGCACGATGCACGCTCGAGGTGCGCAGTACGGCATGCGTCGCGCCATGGCGCACCTGCAGCATCTGTACGGCATACTCGACGTCCACCAGGGCACCCGCGCTGAACTTCGCGTTGAGGCGCTCGCCCGACCCGTACTCGGCGAGCTGTCGGCGGCGCATGTCGTGCACCTCGTGCAGCGGGATCGAGCCGGCCCGATACACCAGTTCGTCACGCAGCCGCTCCAGGCGAGCACCCAGGGCGCGGTCGCCGGCCACGGTGCGCAGCCGGATCAGTGCCAGCCGCTCGTACGCGAGCGCGGCGCCGCCCGAGCCGTAGTAGTCGGCGAAACTCTCCAGACTCACGGCCCGCGGTCCTGCGGCGCCGTAGGGGCGCAGCCGCAGATCGACCTCGAATATTCCCTCCCGCTTGGCGCTGATCCGTTGCACGGTTGCCTGTACGAGCTGCTCGTAGTATTCGGCGTTGCCGATCTGCTCCGGCCCGGTGGTGACGCCATGGTCGCTGAACACGAACATCAGCTCGATGTCGGAAGCGTAGCCGAGCGCGCTGCCGCCCAGCTTGCCGAGTCCCAGCACCGCCGGTCGCATTGCGATGCCGCCCAGCGTGCGCGCCGTCCCGAAGCGTGGACGCAGCTCCTCCTCGGCCAGTTGCAGGGCGCTCTCCACGACACACTCCGCCAACCGGGTCAGCCGCCCGGCCAGCCGCGCGACACTCGCATCGGGATCGAGAATGTGGTCGAGATCGATGAGAAACGCTTCGCGGTCCTTGAACGCGTTGAGGGCCGCCACCTGTTCTTCCGCCGTGGGTGCGGTGGCCACGGCGCGCTGCAGACGCTCGGCCACGCTCGCATCGTCGCTGAAGTCAGTGCGCCGCTGTCCGGTAAGCATCGGCAACAGAGTCTCGTACTGGCGGCGGATGAAGTCCTCCCACAGGAAGTCGCTGCTGCCGAGTAGCAGCGCCAGATCCCCCATCACACGAGGGTCGGCGAGGAGGTCGAGAAGCTGACCCTCGGCGGGGAGATCGGCAATCGTCTCGGCGAGCTGTTCGAAGCGGCGCAGCGCGGCGTAGGGGTCGGGAGCGACGCCGATGAAGTAGGCGAACTGCTTGGTGAGGAGAATCGACAGCTTGAGCTGATCGAGCAGCACGGGATCACTGATCGGCTTGCCCGCCTGGTCGACCACGTCGATGACGTCTTCGACGTGACCGGCGACCGTGCGTATGCGCACGCGTTGGATCACCACGCCGTGCAGCGCGAGCGCCGCGCTGAGACTGTAGAGAAACAGCGGCGTATCCTCGGCCACGATCCGCATCCGGGTCGCCGCCACGCTGCCGTCGGCGCCGGCCTGGTCGGCGATGTCGATCTGCACCGGATGCAGGACCGGGGGCTCCTGCCACTGCGTGCGGATCGTGTCGGCCACCAGCTCGCTGACCCGCCGCCGCGCCTCCTCCGGCGCGCCACGCTCCAGATCGGCGAGCACCATACCCAGGAGGCGCTCCGTCTGTTGCCGCCACGCGGCCACGCTCAGGCCGCTGGCGCTGGCCGCGACCCGGCAGCCTACGAACCGGTTGACGATCATCGCCCGCGTGGCGGGTGGTTGCCGCAACCGGCGGCCGCGCCGGGCGACGGCGCGGCGCGGCGCACGGGAGCCCCCCGTCGCAGCGCGACCGTAGGTGTACGCCGCGCCGGAGTCGATGGTGAACCCGCCGGCAGCCAGCACTCCGGTGATCAGGGAAAACAAGCCGGGATAGTCGGCAGCCAGAATGGTACACGCCAGAGACTGGTCGCCGGCGCCGCCGGGCTGAACGATCCCGGGCATGGCTTCGGCCAGCACGGCAACGGGACGCTCGGAGCTCAGACGGTGGATCTGCCGGATATGGCGCACCACTTCCGGCAGCGTGAACTCCGCGTAGTACTCCTCCCCGAGGCGAGCCAGGTGCGCATCGACGATAGCCTCGTCTACCCCTGCGAGTTGCCTGGCCAGCAGATCACGCCGCGGCTTCATTGCTTCTACCGTACACGAACACGCCCGTACGCGCATCACAAGCGCAAGACAAAAAAGGCCCCCGGCGCGCTCAGGGGCGACCGGGGACCGCGGTGTGAATGGTCGAACGGTGTCTACGTGCTGCTAAATGTCGTAGTACATGGCGAATTCCCAAGGATGGGGCCGCAGATCGAGCGCCTTGACCTCGTTCTCCATCTTGTAATCGATCCAGTTCTCCAGCACGTCCTCGGTGAACACGTCGCCCTTGAGCAGGAATTCGTGATCGTCGCGCAACGCAGCGAGCGCCTCGCGCAGCGAGCCCGGCGTGGTCCTGACCTTGGCCAGCTCCTCGGGTGGCAGGTCGTAGAGGTCGCGATCGAGCGGCTCGCCGGGATGGGTCTTGTTGATGATGCCGTCGACCGCGGCCATCATCAAGGCGGCAAATCCGAGATAGGGGTTGGACGAGGCATCGGGACAGCGGAACTCGATCCGCTTCGCCTTCGGTGAAGTAAAATACATCGGCAGCCGGATCGCCGCACTGCGGTTGCGGCGCGAATAGGCCAGATTCACCGGCGCCTCGAAGCCGGGAACCAGCCGCTTGAAGCTGTTGGTGGTCGGGTTGGTGAAGGCGATGATCGCCGACGCGTGGGCCAGTATGCCGCCGATGGCGTGCAGCGCCATCTCGGAAAGCCCGGCGTAGCCGTCGCCGGCAAACAGGTTGGTGTCGCCCTTCCAGAACGACATGTGGGTGTGCATGCCGCTGCCGTTGTCCTCGAACACCGGCTTCGGCATGAAGGTCGCGGTCTTGTTGTACCGCCGAGCGGTGTTCTTCACCACGTACTTGTACTTGAGCATGTTGTCGGCCATGGTCACCAGCGGCGCGAAGCGCATGTCGATTTCGCCCTGGCCGGCAGTGGCTACCTCGTGGTGCTGCGCCTCGATCAGGACGCCGATGCTCTCCAGCGTCATCATCATCTCACTGCGCAAATCCTGCAGGCTGTCGGTGGGCGGTACCGGGAAGTAGCCCTCCTTGTAGCGCGGCTTGTAGCCGAGGTTGGGGTTTTCCTCGCGGCCCGAGTTCCAGCGCCCCTCTTCGGAGTCGATGTGGTAGTAGCCCTCGTGCTCGTTCTGGTCGAACCGCACGTCGTCGAAGATGAAGAACTCCGCCTCCGGGCCGAAGTAGGCGATGTCGGCAATTCCGGATGAACGCAGATACGCCTCCGCCTTGCGCGCGATGTTGCGCGGGTCGCGGGTGTAGTCCTGGCCGGTGATGGGATCGGTGATGTTGCCGATCATCACCAGCGTCTTGCGCGCCAGGAACGGATCGATGAAGCCGGTCTCCGGAACCGGCTTGACCAGCATGTCGGACTCGTTGATGCTCTGCCAACCGCGAATACTGGAGCCGTCGAATCCCAGGCCAGCTTCGAAGTCGCCCTCCGAAAGCTCACGTGCCGGGATCGAGAAATGCTGCCAGAGACCGGGAAAATCCATGAAGCGTACGTCGATTACCTCGACTCCTTCATCGGCGATCAGCTTCATTACATCGCCGGGCGTCTTGAGTGCCATTGATGTCCTCCTCGTGATGGACGCGCACCTGTATCGCGTCGGTTGGGGAAAGGCAAGATTCGTGCCATGATGTCAGTCCCACATATCCGCGTCAAATGGTGGTGATCGACTACCAATATGTAAGACCCGAGCAAAATATCCTACAATCAGGTAGGCAGGATACGCCTTGCTCGCAGTCGATTCATGCCCACTCGACATTGTCGGTCGTCCACCGTGACACTATATTGCCGGCGTGCCCAACCTGTCACGAACCCTGGCCCTGATCAAACCCGATGCCACAGGCCGCCGCCTGACCGGCAAGATCGTCGACGCCGCGCTGGACGCCGGCCTGACCATCGTCGCCATGAAGAGCGTCAGACTGAACCGTGCCCAAGCCGAGGCGTTCTACGCCGTGCACCGCGAGCGCCCCTTCTTCTCCTCCCTGGTCGCGTTCATGGCCTCCGGCACCACGGTGGCGCTGGTCCTGGAGGGCGAGGACGCGGTGACCACTTGGCGTGCCGCCATGGGCGCTACCGACCCCGCCCAAGCCGATCCCGGTACCATCCGTCGCCGATTCGCGGAGTCGATCGAACGCAACTGCTGCCATGGCTCCGACTCCGAAGCCAACGCGGCGGAGGAGATCGGCTGCTTCTTCAGCGGCGAGGAACTGCTCCGCTAAGGACAGCGATCAACATACCGTCCCGCATCGCGGAAATCGGCCGGGCCGTCCCCCGGCGCGGCGCGCCCGATGGAGCGCCCACGCCGGGGTGATCGACACCCGGGATCCAGTCGTTGTACCGGACGGACGCTTGCCGTCTCC
>CAYFXT010000059.1:0-13159 GCA_964346995.1 uncultured Spirochaetaceae bacterium
CGGGGTCCTGTCCGCTACGTGCACATACCGCCCCGTTCTTACGGACCCCCATTCCGCCGGCACAACCACGATCCGGCGATCTGCCAATGTCCCAACGGCGACCTGCTGGCCATATGGTACAGTTGTGTCGAGGAGCCCGGCAGGGAACTGGGCATATTGGCCAGCCGTCTCAGAGCCGGAAGCGCGTGCTGGGAACCGGCCTCGGTGTTCTGGGACGCACCCGACCGCAACGACCACGCTCCGGCCCTCTTCTGCGACGGCAGGCGGGTGTACCACTTCAACGGCATGTCGGCGGCCGCCACCTGGGGTCCGCTGAAGACGATCCTGCGCACATCCGACGACAGTGGCGCCACCTGGAGCAGGGCCAGATTCATCGTCGACGACCACGGTCCGCGTCACATGCCCATCGCGTCGGCCTTCGCGCTCCGCGACGGTACCCTGGTCCTGCCGTGCGATGCGGTCAGCGTGGGTGACGGAGGAACCGCCCTGTGGATGAGCGGTGATGGTGGCGAGACGTGGCGGGACGCCGGAGGAACCATCGCCGGGATTCACGCGTCGGCGGTGGAACTCGACGACGGCCGGTTGCTGGCCTTCGGCCGCGGTGACGAGGTGGACGGCAGGTTGGCGATGAGTGTTTCCGCGGACCGCGGCAAGACCTGGGAGTACTCCGCCAGTCCATTTCCCCCCATCGGCGGTTCGCAGCGGTTGGTACTCAAACGCGTTGTGGGAACCTGCAACGCCGGCCGCGATCCGATTCTCCTCGTATCGTTCGCCAATGAGCCGGCCGAATCGGACGACGCCTTCACCGTCGAGGACCTGGGCGGCCACTGGGGAGTCTCCGGCATGTACTGCGCATTGTCCTTCGACGAAGGCGCCACCTGGCCGTTTCGCCGCCTGGTCAGCGACTACGGACCGAACCGTCCCATCGAAGCGATGGATGGCATCCCGTGCCTCATGGGACCCCGGAACGCCGAGGTGAACGGTTATCTCACGGCCTGCCAGTCGGCCGACGGCCGAATCCAACTCGTCAGCAGCACCAACCACTATTCCTTCAATCTGGCATGGCTCGTGGAACGGCGGAACGGCTCATAGATCCATGACGCCGGAAACGCCGTCAGGCTCGTTCGCGCCCGCCGCCTTGCGCTCGCGGCCCTCCTGACCGCAGACTGACGGCACCGAGGTGACAATGCCGATACCGCACACAGGTCTCCGCCCCGAACAGGTCAGCGCCTTTCAGCGTGACGGGTTCCTCAACGCCGGCCGGTTGCTGGACGACGCCGAACTGGATGGGCTGACGATCGATCTGGACCGCATCATCGCCACCGGGCCGGATGGCTTTGCCGCCGGTGCTCCGCGGCCGGTGCTGTTCCGTTCCTCCGATCAGGAACGGCCGGTGTGGCAGATCATCAACATCTGGGAGGCGTCGCCGCTCTTCGAGCGGCTCATCTACCATCCCGCCATCGTCGGTGCCATCAGCCAGCTCACCGGCTTCACCGATCTGCAGGTGTGGCACGACCAGGTGCAGTACAAGCCGGCCCGCGCCGGCGGCGCTACCAGATGGCATCAGGACGCCCCGCTGTGGCCGAGCATTGATCCCATGACGCCCGTGTCGGCGTGGCTGCCGTTCGACGACGCCGACGTCGAGAACGGCTGCATGTGGATGGTGCCGGGCTCGCACAAGTGGGGGGACCGCCAGTGGGAGTACCTCGGCTCCCTCGACCATCTGCGCACGCGCGAGGATTTCGCCAGGATCGGTGACGATTTCGCCCCACCGGAGGACGCCGAAATCCGCACGATCGTCGCGCTGCCGCGACCGGTCAAGCGCGGCGAGGTACACTTCCACCACTCCCTGACTTGGCACGGGTCGCCGGAGAACCATTCGCCGCGGCCACGGCGGGCGCTGGCCATTCACTACATGACCGGCGAGGCACGGTTCACCGGCCGCGACCACCCGATGCGGGAGTTCATCGACCTGGACGTGGGCGAGCCAATGGCCAGGGCCGGCCCGCACTTCCCGGTCGTGTGCCGGGATGGTACCCCGGTGACAGCGCCGGAGGCGTGAACCCGCGGTAGCCGGCAAGCGGCAATCCACTATGCTGCGGGCCGCCGCGTCGAACGGACCTGCGGGCGCCCGGCGCGCGCGGCTCGGTGCCCGAACGGCAGTTCATGCAGACGCTTCGGACGGCGCTGGCGCCGATGGGCGCGTTGCTCTACCGGTGCCGAAGTGCGTATTTATATCGATGTAGATATTCTATTTATCATGATATATTAAGTTATATGTTTGATAGATCTCTGATCCTCCCAGGACCCGGCTGTGAGACGTTCTTTCTGTGGGGGCCTCGCCAGGCGGGCAAGAGCACCCTGCTCGGACGCTGCTACCCCGATGCGTACTGGGTCGATCTATTGAAGAGCGAGGTTTTTCGCCGCTATCTGGATCACCCCGAGTACCTGCGCCAGGAGTTGGCAGCGGCGGCGAACTCATCAGCAGCGAGGCAGATAGTCATCGACGAGGTGCAGAAGGTGCCCGCGTTGCTCGACGAGGTGCACTGGCTGATCGAGAATCGCGGGCTGCACTTCGCACTGTGCGGATCGAGCGCCCGCAAGGTGCGCCGCGGCGCCGCCAACCTGCTCGGCGGACGGGCGGTGCGCTACGAGCTGCGCGGTCTCACCGCCGGCGAGCTTGGCGCCGCGTTCGACCTGAATCGGATACTGAACCACGGCTACCTGCCGCGCATCTATCAAGCCGCCCGACCGCGGCGCCTGCTCGATGCCTATATCGCCGACTACTTGCGCGAAGAGGTGGCCAGCGAGGGTCTGGTCCGCAATCTGACGGCTTTCTCCGGCTTCCTGGATGCTGCCGCGCTCAGCGACGGAGAGATGGTCAACTTCTCGAACGTCGCACGCGAGTGCGGCGTATCGAGCCCCACCGCCAAAGCCTATTTCGAGATCCTGGACGACACACTGCTCGGACGCTGGCTGAACGCGTACCGCCGGCGGCGCAAGCGACGCGTCATCGGTGCACCGAAGTTCTATTTCGCCGACGTGGGCGTGGTGAACCGCCTGGCGCGCCGTGGCGAGATTACGCCTGGCTCGCCGCTGTACGGGAAGGCGTTCGAGAACTGGGTCTTCCACGAGCTGTCCGCCTGCATCGCATACCAGGAGTTGGACATCGAGCTGACCTGGTGGCGGCTGCCAAGCGGTATCGAGGTGGACTTCGTGCTCGGCGACATGGAGATTGCGGTGGAGGCGAAGGCGAGCGCCCGCATCACCCGCGACCATCTGCGCGGGCTGCGTACGCTGGTCGAAGAGCATCCCGACATACGCCGGCGCATCGTCGCATGTCTGGAACCGCGCGCGCGGCGCACCGACGACGGCATCGACATCCTTCCCGTCGGGGAGTTCGTGCGCCGCCTCGGGCAGGGCGAGTTGGCCGGTGAGGGCCGGTGAGGGCCGGTTTGCCGATTGCCGATGCTCGTCGCGGACCGGAGGCGCGGGTCTTACCAGGAATGCGATGGCGCAGTACATTACCCGTCGCGATGACCTACCGGCTGCTGTCGCTGGGCTGCCAGATGAATACCTCGGACGCGGAGCGGATCGCGTCGGTACTGGAGGGGGCAGGGTTCGCCGAAGCGCCCACCGAGGCGCAGGCCGATCTGCTCGGGGTGGTGGCGTGCTCGGTGCGCCAGAAGGCGATCGACCGCGTCTACGGCCGCATTCACGAGTGGAACCGCTGGAAGGCTGCGCGACCGCTGCTCACCTTCGTGTCCGGCTGCATCCTGCCGGAGGACGAGGCGAAGTTCCTGCGCCTGTTCGACCTCGTGTTCCGCATCGACGACCTGCCGCGGCTCCCGGAGATGATCCGCACCTCCGGCGTGGTGACCCCGGCCGCGATCGACGCCGCGCTGCAGCCGGCGCGCTCGGTGACGCTGGGCCATAGCGATCAATTCTGGGGCATCACCCCGCGCTACGGATCGGCATACGCGGCCTACGTCCCGATCCAGAACGGCTGCGACAAGTTCTGCACCTTCTGCGCGGTGCCCTACACGCGCGGGCGCGAGGTGTCGCGACCGGCGGCCGACGTGCTGCGCGAGGTGGAGAAGCTGCTGGAGCGCGGCTACCGCAGCATCACCCTGCTCGGTCAGAACGTGAACTCCTACGGGCGTGACCGGCCGGGCGCCGAGCCTACCTTCGCAGCCCTGCTCGGGGCGGTAGGTGCCCTGTGCGATGCCGTTCCTCACAAGGTGTGGGTGTACTTCACTTCGCCGCACCCGGCGGACATGTCGCCGGCGGTGCTGGAGCGCATCGCCGAACACGACTCACTGGCCAAGCAGATCCATCTGCCGATGCAGTCGGCCGACGACAAGGTGCTGATTCGCATGAACCGCAACCACCGCCTCGATCAGTACCGTGCGGTAGTCGAAAATATCCGCACGACTCTGCCCACCGCGACGCTGTTCACCGACATCATCGTGGGTTTCTGCGGCGAGACCGACGAGCAGTTCGAGCGTACCCGCCTGGCAATGGAGGAGTTCGCGTTCGACATGGCCTACATCGCCATGTACTCGCCGCGGCCCGGCGCGGCCGCCGCGCGCTGGCCCGACGATGTTCCTCGGGCCGAAAAGAAGCGGCGCCTGCAGGTGCTATCCGAGGTGCTGCAGGACACGGCTCTGCGTCACAACCGGTGCTGGGAGGGCCGCACGGTGGAGGTGCTGGTCGACGCCGAGGACCGCAGGCCGGGGCTGCTGGTCGGCCGCACCGAGGGCCGCATTCCGGTACGGTTTCCGGGTAGCGCCGACCTGATCGGTACTCACGTCGACGTCGAAGTGACGCGCGCGCGGCCGCTTTCTCTGGAAGGAGAGTTGCCGGTACCGACCGCGCTTGCGGCGTCCTGAGGTTGCGCTCTCCGCACGGTGCAAAGCGCTGATCTTGCGGACCGTGTGGTCCGGGCGTGGCTCGGTGGCCGGTCTGACGGGTGCCACGGCCCGGGAACCGGGTGCGTAGCGGCAGGTTGCATTGCCGGCGGAGGCCTCGTCCGAGCACGACTGACCGGAAGCTGGCGGCCATCCACCGATGCGAGCGTGTCTATTTCATGATCTGCGTCCACTTCATGATCTTGTGTGTCGCGGAGTGGCCCGGGATGACCGTGCCGCCGCCGAGCCAGTGAACCGGGCCGGGGCGCCGATCGTTCTGCCGCGCGGCTTCCGCCGCCTGCCGCTCGCCGAGCGCCGCACCGCGCTCGCCGCCGCGCTGGGTTGTGAATTGCCGGCGGCCCTGTGCGGCGACGCGGGCACGAGCGCGATCGCCGACCTGCTGGTGGAGAATGCAGTCGGCGCGTTCCCGCTGCCAGTCGGGCTTGCAACCGGCTTCCGGGTGGACGGTGAGGAGCTGGTCGTACCGCTCGCCACCGAGGAGGCGTCGGTGGTGGCAGCCGCCAGTTACGCCGGGCGGCTGCTGGCAGAGGGACACGGCGGCGCCGGCATCCGCACCGAACCCGATCCTTCGATCGCTACGGTACAGCTTTTCGTCGAGCAGGCGCGGGATGACGCAGAGCGTGCGGTTCACGAGGCACGCGCCGAGATCACGGACCTTGTGAACGATGCAGTCGCGACCTTGGTGAAACGCGGCGGCGGCTTTCGGGAAGTGACGGCGCGGCGGATCGGGGCCGCGCTGAAGGTGGAGATCGACGTCGACGTGCGCAACGCCATGGGGGCGAACAAGGTGAATACCGCGGGCGAAGCCATGCGTCCGCTGGTGGAGCGGCTCACCGGCGGGCGCGTGCTGATGGCTATCGTCACCAACGCCAGCCGCCGCGCTCTCGTGCGCGCGTCGGGACAGGTGCCGTGCTCCCGTCTGGCACGCGGCGGTTACTCCGGCACCGAGGTAGCACAGCGCATCGTGCGCGCCACCGCGATCGCCGGCGCCGACCACGACCGCGCCGTGACCCACAACAAGGGGGTGCTCAACGGCATCGCCGCGCTCACTCAGGCGACCGGCAATGATACCCGCGCCGTCGAGGCCGCTGCCCATGGCTGGGCTGCCACCGGCGCCGGCTACGCTCCGCTCACCAGCTATCGGGTTGCTGACGGCGTCCTGCGCTGCCGGCTGGAGTGCCCACTGCCGCTCGGTACGGTGGGCGGCGCCGTGAGCGTACACCCGGTGAGCCGCTTGGCATTGCGCATTCTCGGCAACCCCGACAGCCGCCGGCTGGCCGCCATCGCCGCCGCCGTGGGGCTGGCGCAGAACCTGGCGGCCCTACGGGCGCTGGTGACGGAGGGCATCCAGCATGGCCACATGCGCCTGCACGCCGAGCGGCTGGCATTCGATGCCGGCGCACGCGGCGCCGAGATCCGCGCGGTCGCCGCCGCACTCGCCGAGTCGGGACCGATGGACGTATCGACCGCCCGCCGGCTCCTGCACGACCGGCGCGTTACGGAGTGACCGTGCCGACCGATCGGAAGGAGGTCCGGGTGCGGGCAGCGCCCTCTCTGGCGCTGGTGAAGTACTGGGGCAAGAGCGACGTCGGGCGCAACCTGCCCGCCACACCCAGCCTGGCGGTGACCGTGACCGGCCTCCAGACGGTGGTGTTTCTGCGGGAGGTCGCTGGCGCCGACCACCTGACGGTGGATGGCGCCGCAGTGCCGGTCGGGCGGCACCGCCGGTTCTTCGATGCCGCGCGTGTCGCCCTGGGCGTGACCACGCGCTATCGGGCGGAGGCGCGCAACAACTTTCCGGGAGCCGCCGGCCTGGCGAGTTCCGCTTCGCTGTTTGCCGCGCTGGCGGTGGGTTGCGGTCAGCTCGCCGGCGTGGATGGCTCCGGCGCCACCCGCGCTCGCCTGTCGGCTCTGGCGCGGGTAGGCTCCGCCTCGGCGGCGCGTGCCGTTTGGGGGGGGTTCAGCGTGCTGGAAACGGGTGCCGAGGCCGCCGCGGACCTGTTACCGCCGGATCACTGGCCGGAGCTGCGCCTGCTGGTGGCAGTCACGTCGCGCCGCCGCAAGCTGGTGCCGTCACGCAATGCCATGTTGCACGTGGCAGCGACCTCGCCCTACTACTACGCCTGGGTGGCCACAGCGGATGCCACCTACCGGGCGGCGCTGGAGGCGGTGCGAACCCGAGACCTCGGCGGGCTCGGCCCGCTCATGCGGGTCAGCTACCTGCGCATGTTCGGTACCATGTTCGCGGCCGATCCGCCGATAAACTACCTGCGTCCACAGTCGCTGCGGGTTCTGGAGGTACTGGAGGCGTTGCGGGAAGCCGGCATCGGCGCCTGGGAGACCATGGACGCCGGCCCGCAGGTGAAGATCGCCTGTCTCGCGGCCGATGTCGAGCAGATCCGCGCCGCCTTGCTCGCCGAAGCAGGGCTGGCTCCCAGCAACCTGATCGAGACGGCGCCCGGCCCCGGACCACGAATCATCGACTGATCAACCCGGCGAGAGGCGCTGAAAGGCAGCGTGGTCCATCCGGGCGACCCGCCCGCCCCCGCACGCCAACTCGTAACCGAAAAGCGGTAGTATTCTTTGCATCCATGCTCACCATCTTAGACACCATGACAGGAACGGCAGGGCGCCCTCTTGCGTCCGCCGCGCTACTGTTGGGGGTGGTAGTGGCGCTCGGCGTCGTGCCGGGCTGCCAGGCCGCCGATCACGTGGAGGACACGGCGCCGAGCTTCGCCACCGGCGCCGAGATACTGGCTCAGAACTACAGGGCGGATGCACCGATCCCCGCGCTGGAGTTGCCGGCGGCGAACGGTGGCGACGGCGCGCTCACCTACAGCTTGACTCCGGACGTCCCGGGGCTGTTCTTCGACCCGGCCTCGCGCACGCTGACCGGCACCCCGTCCGAAGCCGACAGCTACTCGATGAGGTACCGGGCGGCGGATGCCGACGGCGACGCGGTTACGCTCCGCTTCACCATTACCGTGACTGCCGGCGACGATGGCGATACGCAATCGTCGGCAACGGCAATTGTGACCGGCTCACCGCTCGCAGGCAGGATCGACAGGACGGGTGACGTCGACTACTTCGAGGTCACCGTGAACGAGCACGGCAACCTGATTGCGGCAACGGATACGGGAATTCCGAGCCACACCGAGACCGCAGTCAGAATCGTCGGTGTCGCTGGTTACTCCTCGACGAATGACGACTTCGGAGACAGCGTATTGGTCGGTCCCGGAACCTACTACGTCCGCGTAACAGCGGTGCCGGGCGCGGGTACGGGTGCCTATTCCCTGGCGGTGTGGCTGCTCGGCGCCGGGAACGGTTCCTTCGACATCGATCTTCGTTACCTGGGAACGCCCCCGACGATGGCTCAACAGGCGGAGTTCGAGGCTGCGGTCAGGTTCTGGACGCGCGCCATCACCGGTGATCTGCCGGATATTCCCGTCCTGTCGTCGGATTGGACGTGCAGGGAGGGCGATCCGTCAATCTTCGGGGGGACCATCGAGGATGTGATAATCTACGTCAGACTGGAGGCCCTCGACGGCGTGGAGGGAACGCTTGCGCAGGCCGGTCCCTGCTGGATTCGTACCATTGAGCTTTCCGGTCTGCCGACGCTCGGAGATATGGTGTTCGACGTGGCGGACCTCGCGTCTCTGGAAACCGGGGGTGATCTCCGGAGTCTGGTCGTCCATGAAATTGCTCATGTACTGGGGTTCGGGTCGCTGTGGCAGGAGTTCGGATACCTGCGGGAACCATCCATCGTCACGGGCGTGGTTCGGCCTGGGCGGGACACACACTTCTCCGGGCCGCTGGCCAGAGGGGAGTTCGACAGCATCGGCGGCAACAGGTACCACGGCGGCAAGGTGCCGGTGGAGAATGACACCAACAGGTACGGTGAGGGTTCGCTGGACTCGCACTGGCGCGAGTCGGTGTTCGGCACCGAGTTGATGACGCCCACGGTCAACCGCGATATGGCGATTCCGGTCAGTCGAGTGACAATCGCGGCGCTTGCAGACATCGGCTACCAGGTAGACTACACCGTCGCGGATGCCTTCACGTTGCCTGCCTCCGGTCGAGCCCCGGCCCGGAGCGACACTGGCCGGACGATCGACTTGCACGACGACGTTCGCAAGGTACCGGCCAAGGTGGCGCATGTTCCCGATGATGTCGCTCGCTTCATCAGCCGGTGAGTGCCCGCCAGATGCGTAATGCCGCGCGCCGCGGATGGCGAGGTGGCCGGCGGGCATGGTGCGTTCTCCAGGCACCGGTCGTGCTGGCGCTGATGGCGTGCGCCAGCTCCGCTGACGAACGGAGCGATCCGCCCGCGAGCACCGAGTGTGTCGCGGAGGTGGGAGCGCTGGCAGCCGACGCGACCCTGGACTCGTCGGCCGGGGCATACCGGCTGACGCTGGCTGCCACTGCCACGGACGGTGCGCTACGCACCGTGACCGGCGTCCTCCAACTCGTGCCAAATGAGCCGCGGCTGCGCCGGCTTACCAGGGCCGACGCAGCCGCGAGTGCCCCGCTCTACGGGTGGGCGGAGATCGATCTGGCGGAGGTCGGCGCGCTGGAGATGGGTGATGTCGGCTCGCGGGATCCACTGCGTCCCGGGGTGCTGGTTGTGGAGCAGCGGCCGGGTGCCGCCGCGCCGGCATCGATCACGCTCCGCCTGGGGTCGCTCGCCAACCGCCGCGACGGGCAGCCGGCGTCCGACGGCGGCTATACGGCACTGCACGTGCTGCGTCTGGACGACTCCGGGAGCTTCGCCGGCAGGTGGGTGAGCGGAGTACGCTCGAAACGAGTGGAAGGTCACTTCTGCGCCACTGCGGTTGCCGGATCGGCCGCGCCATCGGTAGAGTGATGATCCCGGGCCGTTCCGTCACTGGCTGACCGCTTGAGTGCCGTGGCGCCGGGCAACATCCTGTTGCTTGGCGAATACGCCGTCACGGAGACGGGAGCGCCGGGCATTGCGTTGGGAATACCGCGTGAGGCTCGCGCCACGCTGCACGCGAACGAAACGCCACGTATCGCCGGACGAATGGGAACGCAGAGGTTCGCCTGGACACCGAAGCAGTGTAACTCTCCGTTGCTCGACGTACTGGTGCGGGAGTGTGGGGAGCCGCGCGGCAGCATCTCGGTAGATACCAGCGCGTTCGCCGGACCGCACGGCAAGTTGGGGTTGGGGTCCAGCGCGGCGGCGGCAGTGGTGATTTCGGCATTGTTGTCGTACGGCGATCGACCAACCGGTGACGTCGGCCATGCAGAGCGACGGCGCGTCTTTACCGTCGCCCTTGCTGCGCACCGCACCGCCCAGGGCGGGCGTGGCAGCGGTTACGACGTAGCCACATCGATATGGGGTGGCATCGTGCGCTTCAGCGGTGGAAGGAGTCCAGCGGTGGTGCGGTACGAGCCGCCGGTCCTGCCGGAATTTCGCCTCGTTGTTGGCGGCACGTCACTGGCGACTCCGGCGGCGGTAGCGCGCTACGAGTCGTGGCGTACCCGTGATCCGACGGCGGCGGAACGGTTCCGGAGCCGGTCGCGAGAGGTGGTCGAGGAGTTCCTGGCCGCCACCGATGCAGTGTCCTGCTGCGCTGCCATTGCCGCTGGTGGCGAGTTGCTCCGTTGGCTCGGTGTGCGCATCGGCGTCACGGTGGAACCGCCGGACCTGCGCGACCGCCTGGATGCGTTTCGCGCTAGCGGTTGGGCGGCCAAGCCGGTTGGGGCGGGCGGTGAACTGGGCATCGCCGCGGCCCCGGAGGGTACCAAGGTCCCGGACGTGCCGTACGCGATACCGCTGCGTCCGGCATCGGAGGGATTGCGCTGGCTGACCTGAACGGACGTGCCACCGGCAAGCTGCTTCTGTTCGGCGAGCATGCCGCCGTCTACGGCTATCCCGCCCTTGGCATCAGTCTGCCATGGAAGCTCGAACTGAAGATTACTCCTGTTGCGGAGGCTGCGGAACCGGGTTCGCTCGGGCTCATCGAGCCGGTGCCAGCGCTACCGCCACTGCTCGCCGATGCGCTGACGCCGTCGGGCACCGCGGTGGTAGAGATACGGTCGCAGATTCCGACAGGTCTGGGGTTCGGCTCCAGCGCCGCGCTGTGCGTGGCCGCCGAACGCGCCCTCACGACCGCTGCACGGCCCGAGGTGGTGGGGGAGTCCCTGGCCGCGCACGGCAGGAACGCGGCATCACGGTCGGTAGCGCAAGCGTCTCCCGACCGGTACGTCGATCGATCGCCCGGCGGGGACGCTGAAACCGCGCAGCCGCTGGCATGGTCCGCCGCGGCGGCGGTGTGGCACGGCGCCCATGAGCGCGAGAAGGTGTTCCACGGTACGCCGTCAGGGGCCGACACCGGTCTCGCGACCCATGCGGGGATCGGGTTTCTGAGTTGGGAACAGGCCGGAGGCGTCCTGCCGAGCTACGAGCCCCTGCCGGCTGCCGAGTTGCATCTCGTCGTGGCTGCCGTGCCGCGTCGCGGCGATACCCGGGCGCATGTCGCCGCCATCGGCGAACGCGTGCGATCCGGCGATACAGCGACACGGGAGGCGTTGCGCCGGCTGGGTCAGTGCAGTCGGCAGGCGCGCAGCCTGCTGCTTCAGTCGCGATTGCCGGCCGCCGATCTCGGAGCGGTTGCCGACGCCGCGCATCGTCTGCTTGCGGAGCTCGGCTTGGTGGATCTTCTGCAGGAGCGCCTGCTGCACGCCGGTCGCACCGCGGGTGCGTGCGGTGGCAAGCTCAGCGGCGCCGGAGGTGGCGGCGCCTTCTTCCTGGTGTGCGATGACACCGCGACCGCGGCGCGCGTGCTGGCGGCGATCCGGGACCGGGCGGCGGTTGCCGCGCACATCGTAGTCGCCGGGTCCTCGCCGCGGCCGGTAGACCCGTCGTCACGGGCATATTCGGTCGCCCGATGGCTGCACGCTCCGCCTTCGTTGTGACACACGCCGCGAGTCCGGTCTGCGCGCGACGATCACCGATTCCGACCCGCGACGGGGTCGGTCCGCCGATGAGCGGCACGTTCGGTGCGGCTCCGTCCGGTACCATTCAGGTAGGGGAGAGCGGCATGGTAATCGGCGTACCGCGGGAGACGAAGATCCACGAATTCCGGGTCGGCATGAATCCGACCAGCGTGCGCGAGGCGGTCCATCACGGCCATCACGTGCTGGTGGAACGTCACGCTGGCCATGCGATCGGTCTCGACGATGACGACTACCGGCAGGCGGGAGCGCAGATCGCCGCCGACGCCGGCGAGGTATTCGCCAGCGCCGAGCTGATCGTCAAGGTGAAGGAGCCGCAGCCGGCCGAGCTGGCGCTGCTGCGCGAAGGCCAGGTGCTGTTCACGTACCTGCACCTGGCGCCCGACCCGGAGCAGACGCGGGCGCTGATGGAGAGCGGCTGCGTCGCCGTGGCCTACGAGACGGTGACCGATGCCCACGGCGGCCTGCCACTGCTGGCGCCGATGAGCGAGGTCGCCGGGCGCATGTCGGTGCTGGTCGGCGCTCACTGCCTGGAGCTGGAGCAGGGTGGGCGAGGGGTGCTGCTGGGAGGCGTGGCCGGCGTGCCGGCTGCCGACGTCACCATCCTGGGCGGCGGCGTGGTGGGGACCAACGCGGCGCGCATGGCGATGGGCTCGGAGGCGCGCGTCACCGTGATCGACAAGAACCTGCACCGCCTCAAACAGCTCGATCACGACTTCGGGCCGATGCTCAACACGCTCTACGCCACCGTCGACGCGGTGGAGCGCGCCGTGTTGGAGTCCGACTTGGTGATCGGCGCAGTGTTGGCGCCGGGCGCCGCCACCCCCAAGCTGGTCAGCGAGGAACTGGTGCGCGGCATGCGCCGTGGCGCGGTGCTGGTGGACGTGGCGATCGATCAGGGCGGCTGCTTCGCCACCAGCCGGCCCACCAGCCACGTGGCCCCCACCTTCCGCGTGCACGACGTGGTGCACTACTGCGTGACCAACATGCCGGCGGCGATGGCGCGCACCGCGACCTTCGCACTCAACAACGCCACGCTGCCGTTCGCGCTGGCGCTGGCCGACCACGGCTACCGGCAGGCGATCCGGGACGATCCCCACCTCCGCGCCGGGCTCAACGTGCACGCCGGGCAGGTGACTTGCCTGCCGGTGGCGGAGAGCCTCGGGCTTCCCTACCAACCCGCGGACCGGCTGGTGGCCACGTGAATGACTCCAAGGGGCGCGGACCGCAACAGGGTAACGCCGTGCCTT
>CAYFXT010000060.1:0-13005 GCA_964346995.1 uncultured Spirochaetaceae bacterium
TGGATGAGGTTTTCGGCGAAGTCGGCGAATCGATCGCTGGCGGCATCGGGGTCGCGCGGCTCTTCGAAGCGGGTGTAGAAGCGATCCAGCCAGTTGAGGTGCAGCACGTCACAGGTGGGACGCGATTCCTCCAGCCAGGTGCGACCGAAGTCGTAGTCACCCTCGGCCAACTCGATCCCGTAACGGCGCAGCGCGCGGGCCAGCAGCGCGGCGTAGGGATTGGCCCTGCCGAGTTGCAATCCGCTCCCTTCCCAGAAGAACAGACCACGTTTCGTCGGTCGGCCTCCCGTCATGGCACAGGTACCAGTGCCGGACGGTGCGGGGAGTCTGCACCGGCGAGCAGCCAGCGATCCTTGCGTTTGCCCGCCGTGACCGCCAGCGTACCGGTATGGTCCGGGTTGCAGTGCAGCACTGCGGTCAGCATGCCGGGATCGTCGCATGGATGGATGACGGCGACGAAGGTGGTGACTTGCGCGTGGCGGGTCCTCAGCAGCGTGTGCAGCCGATCGTTGGCGGGATTGGACGGCGCCTCGCCGGTGGAGATGGTCGTACCCTCCTCATCAGGCAACACCACCTGCAGGGTGCCACGCCGCAGCGACCACGCCACGGACACGGCGCCGTCCACCACGCGCGCGTCGCGACGCACCGCGATATGGCGCCACCCCGGCGCGCGCGGCAGAGCCCCGGCACTCCGTTCGCTCAGTGCCGCCCCGCGTACCTCCTGCAGCGCACCGCGGACGTGCAACAGCCAGTCGATACGCCGCCGGGTGGGGCAGTGCACGTGGAAACAGTCGACGAAGTAGGGCGCGCGCCACGCGATGACCCGCCGCATGCGCACGCCGTCGTATACCCCGGCGAACGCCCCCGACCAGGACACCGTGGCATCGGCCAGCGTGACCCCGGTACTGCTGCAGGCCGCCTCCAGCGTCTCCCGAGCAGTCCGATCCCGAGCAGTCCGAGCCGTCGGTCGGCCAGCGCCGGGCAGTTCGCCGAGAACAGAGCGTGCACGCGGTTTCCCGGTCGCGCGCGACGTGCGGGCGACGAAGTGTTGCAGCCTCCCCGTTGCCGGGTGTTGCTGCAGGCCGCCGACCAGAACCGTGTTGTGGCTGACCGTCTGCCGGTACCACTGGCCGTGCAGTGCGATACCATAGCCCTGCGAGCCGAGATCGGTCGCTGCCGGTACGCCGCGGGCGTAGCAGGCTATGGTGAGCTTGTCGGGATGGCCGTGCGAGCCGCCGTGGGGGCCGTACTTGAGCAGCACCAGTGATTGTCGTTCGAGCGGGTCGTCGCTGCGCAGCACGGCGAAACCGGAATGGGGCAGCAGACCGGAACGCGGCCCGGACAGGCTGCCGCTGTCGGCGGGCACCGAATCGGGACCGTAGAGCAGCGCTTCCTCACTGTCTCTGGGGCGGCGGCGGTAGATGGCGGCCAGCAGCTCCCGGTACGCCGGCAGCGGCCACCAGCCCGCGGCCATCTCGTACAGTGCCGCCGCGGGCGGAACGCCGTGGCACACCTCGCCGAACAGAGACGGCGATGCCCAGCAGTCATTGGTCGCCGGGAGGCTCCCGTCCGGTAGCACCAGCGTCAGCGGCGCGGTCATCATGGCAGCCAGCCGCTCCGGCGGCTGCCAGCAGGAGTCGCGGGCGCGGACAAAGGCGGCAGTGGTCAGTAGCGCGGCCACCGTGTAGTAGTGGTAGCTGGAGGAGCCTTCCCACCACATCCCGTCGCGGTGAGTCCCGGCCTCGATCTGGTGATGAAACCCGAACTCGCCGTGCAGCGCGTCTTGGCGGATTGTGTCGTCACCGATAACGGTTGCCGCGGCGACCAGTGCCGCAATGTGCCAACATTCGATGTTGTGCACACGGCGGAAGCGCTCGGCGTCGAGGTGCGCGATGGCGGGGACGAGGATCTCGTGCTCCACCGCGCGGCGGCTGTCTGCATCGAGGTCCGCCGCCACCAGGTCGTAGGAGTACGCCAATCGGGTCACGAGGTTGGCCTCATCCAGCGACTGCCAGGTCGCCTTGCCGCGGCCGTCGCCGCGGTCGGTCCGATAAGCGCCGACCGGGTAGTGCCGGTAGCGTCGGGCGTAGCCGTTCAGTATCGTGGCGGCGCGTTGCAGACAGCAGCGGTCACCGGCAAGGCGCCAGCGGATGGCGAGCAGTACCGCCATGCGACTCAGCAGCAGGTTCGCGCCGAACCGCCAGGCGGCATCGAAGCGGCAGCCGACAAGCAGGCGGCCATCGACCGGGCAGCGGTGCGTCCACGGCCGACACGGATCGAAGCGCAACTCGGTGGCGTGGTCGGGGCAGAAGTAGTCGTGGTAGTAGCCGGCCGGCTCTTCCGGGGGCTCCAGATCGAGTTCCAGGAACGCCTCGGTGGCGGAGCGCAGGCGGCGCCAGGCAGTCTGAAAGGATGCGGTTTCGATGCGTCGGCGCGCGCGGTCCAATGTCGTTTGATCGGTGAGGACGGGATGCCGCGGAGCGCTGGCGGACGACGCTGCCGCATGGCTGCTCGTCACGGTACGAGCCACCCGCCGACCGCGTACCGGCCCGGTGGGTTGCCCTGAAGCGCCGCAACGGCGCCCGGCCTGCGCCGTCGGCGCCGTTGGGGAGCAGAACCGTTCTGCCGGGGACGACGAGCCGTACCGGACTGACCGCCGACGTGAGTCGTGCGGCGTGAGCAGTACACCGCAGTGAACAATCGCATCACTCAGCATGTGTCGAGGAGAGATGCGATCACTTCGCGTTCGAACTGATACGTGGTGTTGCAATAGAGGCAGGTAGTGACGAGGGGCAGAGGACCGCGATCGAGAATGTCCTGCAATTCCGATCGTGGCAGGGCGGCAAGGTGGCCGCGGAAGCGGTTCGCGCTGCAGTGGCACATGAACAATACCCGCCGGCGGGCAAGGATCACCGGCTGGTGGGAGCCGAACGTTCGCTCCAGCAGCTCGCGCGGTTCCTCCCCGGCTGCGAACGCGGCGCCGATCGCCGGCTGATCGTGCAACAGCCGCTCCACTTCGCTCACGGTCTCATCGCGCGCGCCCGGCAACGCCTGCAGGAATACCCCGCCGGCGCCGGTCAGGCGACCCGCGTCGTCGAACGACACGCTGAGGTTGAGAGCGGAGGGCGTCTGCTCGGAAGTAGCGAAATAGTAGGCGAGGTCTCCGGCCAGACTGCCGTAGCGGATCTCCACCATGCCGGTGAACGGGCGCGTGCCGCCGCGCAGGTGCCTGGTGACTGCGAGCGTGCCGGGGCCGGTCCCGAACAGATCCTGCAGGCGAGGGACGCCCGCATCGGTCTGCACGGGGATGGGGATCCGGCTCAGGTATCCACGCACCTCGCCATGGGCATTGCCCTCCACGGTAAGGCCACCGATCGGTCCCGAGCAGTCGACCTTGACGGTGAGACTCTCCGGGGACTTCAGATTGACGCTCATCAGCCCGGCCGCGACGTACGCCTGCCCGAGCACCAGGGTCTCGAGCGGCCCGAGATCGTGGTTGGCGTGCATCTCGCCGACCATCCGCGTCGCGTGCAACACCGCGCCGCGGATCTGCCCGGAATCGAGCAGGAACTGGTAGAGCTGGTCGCGCCGGTGGGCGCGCAGGCGAGTCGCGGGAGTATCACCCGGAAGGGGGCGTTTCTCCATGTCGCATCCGTTTCGTGCCGGCGCTGATCTCGTCAGGAGACGCCCTGACGCCCTGAGCGCTGCATCCGACCTAATCGCCGTGGCGGGCGCGCAGCGGCGGAGAGAGGCGCAGCATCCACTGCATGCGCTCCAGGTGGTCGAGCCACTGCTCCACCTCGGCGGTAACCTCCGCCGCGGGCGGCGGCACCAGGCCGACGTCGCACGCTGCCCCCAGCTCGCGCTGCGCCTTGCGCCGGTAGGTCACCAGCATGCGGTCGCCGGTGCGGCCCACCTCGAAGAAATCCTCCGACAGGCACACGGTCACCGGCACCCGCAGCGCGCCGAGAATACGCAGCTCGTCGGCCAGCTCGCTGTCGTCGACGCGTTCGGCGAAGCGCAGGTCCACCACCGCGGTACCGGCGGCGCTGTTCGCCGCGGCCGCCAGGTGGCGCAGGATCGTTCCCTGACGTACGCAATCGCCGCACCAGATGCCGCTGTAGCACAGCAGGTTCATGCACCGGGTGAACTGAGCGAGGCGCCGCCGCTGTGCGTCGTTCACCTCCATGCGCTGCTCCATCGTCTGCCACCGCTTGCGGTGGTTGTCCGGTCCGGAGGCGAGGTAGTCGTCGAAGGGCAGCGCGCGGGCGAAGGTAGCGCGCCAGAAGCTCTGCCGTTTGTCGCGGTATGGGTTGTCCTGTGATGCTGCCATGGCGGCCATCATAGCGTGGAATGGCGGTGGCGCGCCGAGGGTCGCTGTTCTCGCGCTACCTTTCTGTTCGGTTGGCGGCGATCTGCTATGGTGGAGGGGCAAGCAAATGGACACTTCGAACGTACCGGTCCGGGCATTCCTCGATCCCACCGGCATGGCCGACTGGCAGATCAGCGCGGCCGCGGAGCAGCACATGAAGAGCGTGCAGCAGCTCGGCGCCGAGCTGGCCCTGCAGCCGGAGGAGGTGCTGCCGTTCGGCCACCACGTCGGCAAGCTGGCCTGCGCGCACATCCTGGAGCGGCTCGCGCGGCGCCCCGACGGCAAGTACGTCAACGTCACCGCGATCACCCCGACGCCGCTGGGAGAAGGCAAGACCACCACCACCATGGGGCTGGTGGAGGGCCTCGCCGCGATCGGCAAACGGGTAATCGGCGCCATTCGCCAGCCGTCCGGCGGGCCGACCTTCAACATCAAGGGCTCCGCCGCCGGCGGCGGCCTGGCGCAGTGCATCCCGCTGGGCGACCTCAGCCTCGGCCTGACCGGTGACATCGATGCCATCACCAACGCTCACAACCTGGCCATGGTGGCGCTCACCAGCCGCCTCCAGCACGAGGCCAACTATGGCGACAAGACCCTGGCACGCAAGAAGCTGCGCCGCCTCGACATTGACCCGCACAACGTCACGACCGGGTGGGCGATCGACTTCAGCGCCCAGGCGCTGCGCGAAATAGTGATCGGGCTGGGCGGCAAGATGGATGGCGTGACCATGCAGAGCGGCTTTCAGATCTCCGTCTCGTCCGAGGTGATGGCGATTCTGGCGGTGGCCACCGACCTTGCCGACCTGCGCGCCCGCCTCGGACGCATGGTGGTGGCCTACGCCCGGAACGGCAGCCCGATTACGACCGCCGACCTGGAGGTGGACGGCGCCATGAGCGCGATCATGGCCAAGGCGATCAACCCCAACCTGATGCAGACCATCGAGGGCCAGCCGGTGCTGGTGCACGCCGGGCCGTTTGCCAACATAGCCATCGGCCAGTCCTCCATCATCGCGGACCGCGTGGGGCTCAAGCTGGCCGACTACCACGTTACCGAGAGCGGTTTCGGCGCCGACATCGGTTTCGAGAAGTTCTGGAACCTGAAGTGCCGCATGAGCGGTCTGGTGCCCAACTGCTCGGTGGTGGTGTGTACCATTCGGGCACTGAAGATGCACGGCGGTGGTCCGCGCGTAGTGCCGGGCCGGCCACTGGATCGCTCCTACACCGAACGCGACACGGCGTTGGTGGAGCGCGGCGTGGAGAACCTGCTGGCGCACCTGCAAACGGTGCGCAGGAGCGGGGTGGCGCCGGTGGTGTGCATCAACCACTTCCCCACTGATACCGAGGAGGAGGAAGCGGTGATTCAGGATGCCGTGGTGGCGACGGGGGCGCCGTGCGTGGTGAGCCGCCATTGGCGGTACGGCGGCGCGGGGGCGTGCGAGCTGGCGGAGGCGGTGGTGGCCGCGTGCGAGCAGCCGTCGGAGTTCCGTTTCCTGTACGAGGATGCCGTGCCGCAGCGCGAGCGCATCGAACGCATTACCACGGAGGTATATGGCGGCGCCGGCGTGAGCTATACGCCGCGGGCGCTGGACAGGCTGAAGGAGTTGGAGCAGGATTCCGAACTGGCGGCACTCGGCACCTGCATGGTCAAGACCCAGCTCAGCCTGAGCCATGATCCGGCGCTGAAGGGTCGTCCCACCGGTTGGACCCTGCCGGTACGCGACCTCCTGCTGTACCACGGCGCCGGGCTGGCGGTACCGGTGGCCGGCGACATCAAGTTGCTGCCGGGCACCGCGTCCGATCCCGCCTTCCGCCGCATCGACGTCGACACGCGCACCGGCCGCGTCCAGGGCCTGCATTAGTGCCACGAGGAGGAGATTCGTCGTATGGATAGGAAGCTGGCGCAACGCGCAGCCGCGGCTGCAACCGCCGGAGACATGGACACCGTGCGCGCTGTCGTGGGGCAGGACGCCGAGGTCGCCCGCCATTGGTCGGTGCTGATGAACGCATGCTTCGGCGGCCGGCCCGAGATAGCAGCGTACCTCATCGCCGAGGGAGCTGACGCAAATGTGCAGTCGCCCAACGCGCATCGGTACCGGCCGCTGCATCGCGCCGTGGAGCATAAGAAGACCATGCCCAAGACAGCGGGCCATACCGCGACCGTACGCCTGTTGCTGGAGCATGGCGCCGACCCGATGCTGCGGGGAACTTGGCACCTGCACAGTGCAGTGGCGGTGGCGGCGTTCGGCTGTACGGAGTTCCTGCCGTTGCTCCTGGAGTACGCGCCACGCGAGCCGGACCTGTATACCGCGGCGGCCCTGGCGCGGCACGCGGATCTGGCGGACATCCTGGCCGAGTCCGCGGCCGCCGCTACGGCCCCCGATGTCGACTCCCGCGACGGGAGCTGGCTGCCGCTGCAATATTGTGCCCGCTCCGTGGCCGGCTCCGAGCAGGATCGGGTTGCCACGGGTGCGTTGCTGCTGGAGCACGGCGCCGACCCGTCGTCCGGGCTCGATTACGCGTGCTGGTCCGACAACGCTTCGGTCGTGGAGTTGCTGCTCGAACGCGGCGCTCGCCTCGGGGACGACGACACCGTCAACCATCTGGCCTGCGATGGCCAGTTCGCAGTGCTCGATTCGTTGCTGCGCCATGGTGCAATCGACATGAACGGCACCCGCGGCACCGACCATCACGGCGGCTACAACCCCCTGGGCTGCGCGGTCAACATGCGCAGTCTCAAGGGCGTCACCTGGTTCCTGGACCACGGCTGCGACCCCAATCAGGTGCAGAGCAAGAGCGCCGAAACCGCCCTCCACGTGGCCGTCAAATCGGGTGCCGGGGTCCCCCTCGTACGCCTGCTCGTGGAGCGTGGCGTCGACGTGCACCAGCGCGACGCCGCCGGCCAGACCGCTCTCGACATTGCTCATCGCAAACGCAAGACCAGGCTGGTGGATGTCCTTGCGTCAGCAGCGGAGTGAGACCCACGTATGGCAGGTGACGAAGAACGGCGGGCGTCCCGGGCTTTGCGTAGCTGCGTCGGCGGGTAGCGGTCTTTCTTCGGTCCGCGTCTACCGAAGCGGCTCCAGTTGCGCAACCAGGGCGCCGAAGGTGCACAGCGCCTGCTCGACAGGCGCGGGACTGCTCATGTCGACACCGGCGAGCCGTAGTGATTCCAGCGGGTAACGCGAGCCTCCCGATCGCAGGAATGCGTGATAGCGGTCGCGCGCCGACGACCCGGTCCTCAGTACCTGCTCGGCCAGCGAAACCGCCGCCGCCAGCCCGGTAGCGTACTTGTACACGTAGAACGCGTTGTAGAAGTGTGGAATGCGCAATCCCTCCAGATCGCTCACCTCTTCCAGCATCATCTCCGGTCCGAAGTAGCGCTCCAGAAGCTGCCGGTAGGTGGCGCGCAGCGAATCGACCGTAAGCGGTTCGCCGTGCTCGGCCATCTGGTGGGTGAGGTGCTCGAACTCGGCGAACATCGTCTGCCGGTAGATGGTGGCGATGATGTCGTCGACCTGCTTGCCGACCAGATAGGCCCTCATCTCGCGACTCTCCGCGCGTTCCATCAGGTAATGGAACAGGATCTGCTCGTTGAAGGTAGATGCCACCTCCGCTTCGAAGATGCTGTAGCTGTAGTGCTGGATCGGGTTGTTGCGCACGCTCATCCAGGAGTGCATGGAGTGCCCCGCCTCGTGCGCGAGGGTGAACACGTCGCGCAGCACGTCTTCCTTGTAGTTCATCAGGATGTAGGGATCACCCACGAACGAGCCGGCCGAGAATGCGCCTGAGCGCTTGCCCCGGTTCTCGTAGCGATCCACCCAGCCGCCGCGCAGCCCCTCGCGTAGCGTCGTGCAGTAGTCGTCGCCGAGCGGGCAGAGGGCGGCGATCACCACGTCTACCGCTTCGTCATAGCTGTGGCGTACGCGTACGTCGCCGGTCAGCGGCACGTAGACGTCATGGTGGCGCAACTCGTCCAGCGCGAGGACGCGCTTGCGCAGCGCGTAGTAGGCGTGCAGTTGCGGCAGGTTGTCGTGCACGGCGGCGATCAGGTTGTCGTATACCGCCGTGTCCACCCGGTCCGGGAACAGCGCCGCCTCCCGCGCCGATGGGTAGCCCCGCACCCGGGCGCGGTAGATGTCCAACTGTACGCTGCCGCCGTAGAGGGCGGCCAGGGTGTTGCGGTGCTGGTCGAAGTGGCCGTAGAACTGCAGGTAGGCGCGCCGCCGCACGTCGCGGTCGGGATGGATCATGAGCTGCGACCAGGAGGATTGACTGAGCGGTACCGGTCCGTCGGGCGTATCCACGGTGCCGAAGTCGAGGTCGACGTCGGTCAGCGCCGCAAACGCCTTGCGCGCCGTCTGGTTGGCCTCGGTCTGCAGCGCCAGCAGCCGCTCCTGCTGCTCGGGGAGGACGTACGGCTTGAAGCGCAGCAGCTTGCGCAGCGAGATGGCGAACTCGGCCAGCGACTCGTCGACCAGAAACCGCTCCATGACGGCATCGGGGATCGCCTGGATCTCGGGGGTTACGTAGCTCTTTTCCGCTTCGGCGCGGCTGGCAACGTTGAGGTAGCGCGCGAAGCGGCCCTGGTTGTCGCTGTCGCCGGCGTCTTCGCTGGTGCGCAGCATCGCGTAGTAGCCGACCCGTTCGTCGAGCATCTCCAGTTCGTTGAGGAATTGCAGGCAGGAGCGCAAGTTGCCCACCGACTCGCCGAGCGTGCCCTTGAAGGCGGCGATGCGCGGCACCATCTCCTCGTACTGCCGGAGGCCCTGTTCCCAGCCGTCCTCGGCCGGGAACAGCTTGGCGAGATCCCATCGATCGGCGGCGGAGATCTGATTGCGCTCGGGAATGGCGTTGATGGTTTCGGCCATGGCGGTCAGGAGACCTCGATCCAGGTGTTGCGGTCGGAGGCGGCGTAGATCGCTTCGAACAGCGCCACCGTGCGGCGCCCCTCCCGGCCGTCGCACTGCAGGGCCGTACCGCGCTGCAACGCGTTCACCATGTCGGCGAAGACGTTGTCCGGCACCGCGGGTGGCTCGGGGTAGGTGTGCAGGTCGCCACGTTCAGCGGTCGGGGCCGGCCCGTCGCCGGTGCGAAAGGCATCGTCGCCGGTGCGCTGAGCCTCGGGCAGATGGCGGAAGTCCACTTCACCGTCGTGCCAGGCGAGGGTGCCCCAACGGCCGCTCAGGGTCAGCTCGGAGCCGAGGTCGGGAAAACTGCAGGTGGTGGTGAGCACCGATCCGACGGCGCCGTTCTTGAACTGGATCACCGCCGCGGTGCCGTCTTCGGTCTGAATGTCGTGGCCGAGTGTGCCGCGGCGTCCGGCGACACGTTCGGGATCGCCTGCCCACCACAGCATCAGGTCGAGGAAGTGCACCGCCTGATTGGCCAGCGAGCCGCCCTCGGTGTCGAGCCGGCTGCGCCAGCTCTGCGGGAGCCCCGCATCGTAGTAGGACTGGGCGCGGTACCACCTCATGCGCAGGTCGGCCACCAGCAGGTCGCCGACCGCGCCGGCGTCGAGCGCATGCTTGATGCGCTGGTTGACAGGCCGGTAGCGCTGTTCGAAGTCGACCGCCAGCAGCAGCCCACGCGCGTGGGCCTCGTGAATCGCCGCGTCGCAGGCCGCGGTGGTGATGTCCATCGGCTTGGTCATGCACACGTGCTTGCCGGCGCGCAGCGCCTGCACGGCCATCGAAGCGTGCGAGCCGCTCGGCGTCCACAGGCCGATCACGTCCACGTCGTCGCGGGCCAGCAGATCGTCGTAGCTGGCGGTCCACGGCACCCCCCAGGCGCGCTCCGCCTCCCGCCCGCGCTCCTCCGACAGGTCGCACACCGCCGCCAGCTCCGCGCCCGGCGTCTGCCGGCAGATCTCCGAGCGCCCCTTGCCCATGCCCAGTCCTACGACTGCAAACCGAATCGGCTTTGCCATATCCTCTCCTTTGCTCTGACCCGGAAGCGCCGGCCAGCAGCCGACGTCTGCTCATCGCTCTTTATCGTCTTCCGCTTCACCGAGTGACCGTGCCGTCTCTGCTCTGCTTCGTTGATCAATCTCGTACCGCGACCACCGGCGGCGTCGCCCAGTCCAGAAACCGCTCTGCGACCCTCGCCTCGGTGGCGTCGCCGGCGTGCCACAGCACCCGGTAGCGGAACGTGGCCCGTTCGCCCGCGGTCAGGGTCCAGTCGCCACATTGCCGGTAGCCGCTCCGGTAGTCGGCCAGCCCGAACGGGTTGGCCGAGAACAGACCGTAGCCGCGCACGTGCCAGTGGGTGGGGTAGTGCGGGTTGCGCGGGTGATCGAAGATTGCCACCCCTACGGTGCGGGACGCGCCAGCCGGATCGTTCAGTTCGCCCGAGTAGTCGACCCAGGGTGCGCGCTGGCCCCAGTTCTCGGCTTCGTGGATCCCGCCATACGCGTTGCTGATGACGCCGCCGCGGGCGCCCTTGATCGCCTCAGGCACGCGCAGGGAACACAGGCCGCCCTCCTTGGTGTCTCCGAACGTGACGTCACCGTGGGCGGCGAGGAACGTCAGGGTCAGATCCAGCAGACGCGCCGTCGTCGGCGTATTCCAGAAGGTGAGTGTGCGGCGTTCCTCCAGCACGGCGGCCCCGGTGGCAGGGTCGTCCTCACGCCAGCTCACTCGCTGTACGATGCGCCCGAAAGCCGGACCGTCCTGCACCGCCTCGAAGCCGTCATGCACCTGGTATCCGTGCCCATCGGCCTCGCTCCAGAAGTCGATCCCGTTCACCAGGCCGTGCGCCATCCAGAACGAACGGTGGTGAAGGTGGTCCATCTCTTCGCCGGGCACGCCGGTCTCCACCGGCCAGGCGCGCGTCATCGGAATGCCGTACGGCCCCAGCACAGGGTGCAGGTAGGAACGCACCGGATAAGCCGCGTAGTGGTAGTCGCACCAGTGCGCGCCATCGACGGTCACCTCCAGATGCGCGCCGCGGTCGGCAATCCGCACCCCGCGGTCGGCGCCCGCGGCGCCGTTGGCGAACTCCACCCGCTCCGCGGCCCCCGCGGCGAGGTAGGGCAGGACACACCACTGCCCGTCATCGGCCCGCTGCAGCGGCGCATCGTGCTCGCCACCCGCAACGCGCAGCGCCGTCCTGCCGTCCGCGGCTGTTGCCACCGCTGCCACCTCCGGCACGGCCACCGGACAGTGCACCCGCTCATGCGGACCGGCCTGAATCTCCAGCCTGCTCACAGCCTCGCATGGTAGCCGGATCACCGCCCCGCGTCACCGGGCGAGGATGCATTCCCGCCAAGTGGTACAGCGCTCACGCGTGGGTCGGCTCGTCCCGTACTGGCGTCTGCTCGAACTGCTACCACACTACCGGATGCATCCCTCGCGGTGTTGGCGGATGACGTGGGCAATGGCGGGTGCTATCATTCGCACTACCGATGCTACAGATCGATCGAGGTTGGCCATGACCAGTTATCAGGTAATCGAGTGGGGCGAACCGCTGGAGCGGCGCGACTATCCCACGCCGGATCCGCACGGCACCGAAGTGCTGCTGCAGGTGGAGGTGTGCGGGGTATGTCACAGCGACCTCCACATTCACGAGGGATTTTTCGACATGGGCGGCGGCCGCAAGCGGGTGCTCGCCGACCTGGGTGTGCAACTGCCGCTGACCCTGGGACACGAGCCGGTGGGGACGGTGGCCGCGGTCGGGTCGGACGTGGACGACGCGAAGGCAGCCGGCGTGCCGATCGGCGCGCCGCGGGTGGTATGGCCCTGGGTCGGTTGCCGGCAGTGCGCGGCGTGCCTGCGGGAGGAGGACATTCTGTGCGAGCGCGGCCGCTACCTGGGGGCGCGCGTCGACGGCGGCTTTTCCGACTACCTGCTGGTGCCGCACCCGCGCTACCTGCAGCCCTACGACGGCATCACCGCGGAGGTGGCGGCCACCTACGCCTGCGCCGGCATCACCGGCTACGCGGCGGTGAAGCGCGCCCTCACCACCTATCCGGAGAGCGCCGGGACGCTCGGCCGGATCGGGGCCGGCGACACCCTGTTGCTGGTCGGCGCCGGTGGCGTGGGCTTGAGTGCGCTGCGCGTAGCCCGCGCCATGACCGACGCCCGCATCGTGGTGGCGGACATCAGCGCCGAGAAGCGGGCGCTGGCCGAGGCCAACGGCGCGGACGCATCCATTGATACCTCCGATCCGGATGCCGGACGCCGGCTCAAGGAGCAGAGCGGGGCCGGCGTGGCCGCCTCGGTCGATTTCGTCGGTAAGCCGGAGACGTCGCAGTTAGCGATCGACTCGCTGCGGCGCGGCGGCACGCATGTGATCGTCGGCCTGTTCGGAGGCGCGCTGACCGTGTCGGTGCCCGACTACATCTACAAGCTGCTGGCGATTCGCGGCTCCCACCTGGGCACGCCGCAGGACCTTGCCGAGCTGATCGAACTACGTCGCGAGGGCTGCATCGAGCCGCCGCCGATCGCTCGCCGGCCCCTGTCGGAAGTGAACGATGTGTTCGCCGATCTGCATGGCGGGCGCATCGATGGCCGCGTGGTGGTGGCCCCGTAGCCATGCGCGGCGCGAACGCAAGCGACGGCGGGTAGTGATCACCGGCGCGGGCGCTACCGGAGTCTGATCGAAGCGGAACTGGAACCCGCGGTGGCCGGCTGAGGC
>CAYFXT010000061.1:0-12963 GCA_964346995.1 uncultured Spirochaetaceae bacterium
GGCCAGGATCGGCTCCCGGTAGATCAGTCGCGGGCAGTCAGAGACAACTCCACCTATGGCTCCTATGCTGCGTTATACGTGTGGGGAGCCGGCAACGTCGAAACGGCGTTGCCCGGCGACGATCCTGCCAACGCGATTCCCGCCATGCTCGTCAACAGGTTCGTCGAGGTATTCGCCGAGCAGGGCTGGTTGCATGCCAAGAGCGGGGCCGTGGCCATAGGCGCGGTGGACTATCGTGCGGCCGACGACGGCTGGGTCCTGTCCCATGATTCACGCGGCTATTCCGCGCGTGCGGGGGCAGCGCGGCACGCCTTCATCGTCGCCCCGGACGACAATCGGCCAGCATCGTTCACCGGCACTTCGTTCGCAGCTCCCCGAGTATCGGGGGCGCTTGCCGTTCTGGCGCAGAAATGTCCGACGCTCACCTCCGAACAACTCGCGTTCATTCTTCTGATGACGGCACGCGACCTGGGCGATCCGGGTGTCGACGAGATCTACGGACACGGCTTGATCGACCTGGAGCATGCGATGGCACGAGCGAAGGAGCTGGCAGCCACGTACGACGACTATGACTCGACGATTCCCAAGGATGACGGTTGAACCGTCCCACGGGCAGAGCTCGTTTCCGACAGCGACGTGGTTTCGGGAGTATCTTGGCGCCGGCGCCGTGGCGCTCCTGGACGACCACGGGCGGATTCTGGTATTGCGTCGTGGTTGACAAGAATCCCCCGAGTCATGCAGTCAGCCCTTCAGGGAGCCTATCATGACACCCTTGATGAAGTGTTTCTGCACGAACGGATAGATGCACAGCACCGGCACGCTGGCCACGATGATGATCGAGAACTTGATCAGCTCCATCAGCCCGAGCCGGCCCTCGTCGATCAGCGCCGCGTCGAGGTCCTGCATCATGTCGGTGTCGATGTCGTTGATGATCAGCACTTGGCGCAGGAAGAGCTGCAGCGGAAACAGGTTCTGATCGTGCAGGTAGAGTAGCGCGGGGAAGTAGGAGTTCCAATGCCCGACCGCGTAGAACAGCACGTTCACCGCGGTGATGGCGCCCGACAGCGGGATTACGACCCGCCACACGAAGGAGAAGTCGCTGGCGCCGTCGATCTTGGCCGCCTCCAGCAGTTCGCTCGGGATGTAGGACTGATAGTAGGTGCGGGTGATGATCACGTTCCACACCGCCATCGCGCTCGGCAGCAGCATCGCAGCGCGGGTGTTCATGATGCCGAGCTTCTGGATCAGCACGTAGGTGGGGATCAGCCCGCCGTGAAACAGCAAGGTGAAGGTCAGCAGGAACATGATGAAGCCGCGCCCGGCCATGTCGCGCCGCGACAGCGGGTAGGCGGCCAGGATCGTCAGCACCACGTTGATGGCGGTGCCCACTACGGTGTAGACCAGCGTGTTGGCGTAGCCGATCCAGGTCTTCGAGTAGCCCACCACCGCCCGGTAGCCGTCCAGCGACAGGTCGACCGGCCACAGCCACACGTGCCCGCTCAGCACCGCCTTCACCGAGCTGAACGACGAGCTGACGATGTACACCAGCGGGTAGAGCACGACCAGCAATGCAAAGGCCAGGAACAGATGGTTGAACAGCGAGTAGACGCGGTCGCCGCGCGACAGGCGGATGCTGCGCCGTTCGGCAAGCTGCTGCTCGATCATACGCCCGACCCGATGATAGCCACGCGCCCGCCTACGTCGCCGTCCAGGGTCGTTTCCCCTTGGCGGGCAGCCGCGCAGCGACAGCGCACGACCGGCCGCTACCGCCGGCCGGCCGGCGATGCGGGGGCCCGCTCTCATGGTGTTCGGCGTCACGACGTGACCGTGCCTTACCCGCACGTGCAGGCCAGCGGGCAATCCTGTGCATCGACTTCATCAGCTTCGGTCTCACCGAGTCACCGTGCTCCTGCTACCACAGGCTGGTGTCGCTGACCCGCCGCGCCAGGGCGTTCACGGCCACCAGCAGGATCAGGTTGACCACCGAGTTGAACAGCCCCACCGCCGCGGCGTAGGAGAAGTTGGGGGGCTGCCAGGCGATGCCACGCTTGTAGACGAAGGTCTGGATCACCTCGCTCGTTTCCAGGTTCATGGTGTTCTGCAGCAGGAACACCTTCTCGAAGCCGACGCTCATCAGATTGCCGACGTTGAGGATCAGCAGGATGATCGCGGTAGGCATGATGGCGGGCAGGTCGATGTGCCAGTTGCGCTGCAGCATGCCGGCGCCGTCCACGATCGCCGCCTCGTGCAGCTCCGGCGAGACCGAGGCCAGCGCCGCCAGGAAAATGATCGACGAGTAGCCCGCCTGCTGCCAGATGCCGGAGAACACGTAGATGGTCTGAAACCACTCCGGGCGCCCCATGAATCCCACCGGCTGCAGCCCGAACGCGGCGATGAACTTGTTGACGATGCCCACGCTCGGCGACAGGAACTGGATGATCATGCCGCACATCACCACCGTCGAGATGAAGTGCGGAGCGTAGGTGACGAGCTGCACCGTCTTCTTGAAGCGCCGCGCCTGACTGTTGTTGAGCGCAATCGCCAGGATGATCGGTACCGGAAACCCGGCCGCCAGCGAGTAGGCGCTGATGCTGATGGTGTTGCGTACGATGCGCTGGAACTGGAACGACTGGAAGAAGGCGACGAAGTGATCGAAGCCGACCCACTCGCTGCCCCAGATGCCGAGCGCGGCGCGGTACTTCTTGAACGCCAGTTGCGCCCCGTACATCGGGACGTACTGGAAGATGATCAGGTAGACCAGCGGCAGCGCCACCAGGACGTAGAGCTGCCAGTTGTGCGCCAGCGTGCTGCGCAGCCGGCCGATCAGCGGGCGCCGCCCCGCCAGTGGTTCGGCGAGGGTAGTGCGGCCGGTGCCTCGTGCCACCATCATGACGCGCGCTATCCACGCTCCTTGCTCATCAACTGCAGAGTCTTACTGATCGCCCGTTCATCTACCAGTTGGTCGCTGACGTATGCCGTCTTCAGAAAAATACCGGTCCCGTCCTCTTCCAGCACGAACGGTATCACCTCACGTATACTCATCGATCTCGTGCTTTGCGGAGCTGCCGAGCCCTGTCTGCGCTCCAGCGAATCACGAAACGACAGTGTTACGAAGTAGACGCAATGTCAAATCATCGTCAAATCATCATATCCTCACGGGGACGGGTAGACGCACTTGGAGTTGGCCGCCGCCCCTTGCACCGCGATTTTCGCCACGGTCTCGCCGTCCAGCCGGCAGCGTCCATCTCGATGCGTGGAAGCCGCGGCGCGCATCGTCCAAGGGAGAGTCATCTGCCCACGGGCGGGGCTCTGCCGGTAAGCTGGTAGGAGGTGTGCGGTGAGCGATGCCGAGTTGTGTCTGCGAGAACTGCTGGTAGCGTTCCGGCTTTGTTGACCGGGAGCGAGCGCCGGCATACCATCGAATGATGATGTGCTGCGGGGGCACGATTTCGATGGTGTCGGTGGCGAGGAGACTGCTGGAGCCATTCGTTGTCCTGGGGCTGACACTCGCGCTTGCCGGCTGCGGGTCCGACGACGACAAGGAGGCGGGGGTGAACATCCCCGACGAGGCCCTGGAGCGCGTCGTCAGGCAGACCATCGGCAAGTTCGAGGGTTCGATCACCGCCGCCGACCTGGAATCGATCACCTCCCTCACCACGTCCTCACTGGGGACGATGGACCTTACCGGTTTGGAGCACGCTACCAACCTCGCCACCCTGGAATTCCACCACACTCAGGTAGACCTGTCGTTCCTGACTCGGTTTCCCAAGCTCACGCGGCTGCGAATAGAGGAGAGCCGCCTCACCGACATCTCGCCGCTGGCTTCGCTCACCGGTCTTACCCACCTCAACCTGAAACGGAACGAGATCAGCGACATCTCGCCGCTCGCCGCCCTGCCCAACCTGACCGAGCTGATGCTGCTTCAGAACCAGATAACAGACGTCTCGGCCCTGTTGGAGAACACCGGACTGTCCGAGGGCGACACGATCAACCTGGCGCAGAACCAGCTCGACGAGGAGGCCGCGGACGCAGCCATCAAGCAACTCGAGGAGCGCGGGGTGAAGGTCGAATTCGTCAGGCAGCATCAATACTAGCGCCCCGAAACGGCGACGGCCAAGCGTCACGCTTCGCGGTTACGTGGCCGCCGACGCGCTACACGCCAAACTGCCCGCTGCCGCCCTTCAGCCTGGGATCGAGCAGGTCTCTCACCGCGTCGCCGAACATGTTGAGGCTGTAGACCACCACAGTGAGGCACACGCCCGGCCAGATGGCCAGCCACGGCGCCATCTCCATGTACACCCGCCCCTCCCGGCTGAGCATGCCGCCCCAGCTCGGGACACCGACCGGCAGACCGAACCCGAGGAAACTCAGCGAGGCCTCGGATATAATCACTCCGCCGATGTTGATGGTGAATATGATGATCAGGGGAGCAGCAATATTCGGCAGGACATGCCGGACGAGCACTCGCCATTTTCGGCTGCCAATCGCTTCGGCGGCCTGAAAGTAGGTATTCTCCTTTACGGCGATGACGGCGCTCCGCGTGATGCGCGAGCCACTGATGCCTCCCGATATCCCCAGGACCAGGATGATCTGGAGCAACCCCTTTCCCGCTATGGACATGATGGTCAACAAGATGAGCAGTCCCGGGAACGCCATCCAGGCGTCGACAAATCTCTGTACCAGCAGGTCGAATTTCCCACCGAAGAATCCCGAAGTACCACCTATCAGGGCTGCGACGACGACATTGATAGTAGTCGCCGCCAGGCCGACAAACAGCGAAAGACGAGCCCCGTAGATAAGGCGACTGAACAAGTCCCTGCCCAACTGGTCGGTACCCAGGAGGTACTTCATCGATGAGCCAGTCACCCTGTCTACCGGATGGACTTCGTAATGGGGATAGGGGGCGAGAACGTCGGCAAAGATAGCCACGAGAATCAATATGAGGACGACAATGCCGCTGGCAGTACCCAGCGGCTTCTCTTTCCACAGCCTGACGAAGAAGTCTGCCAGCCCGCTGCGTCTCCTCGGCTCATTGCTGATCATAGTTGCTTGCTGCCTATTGGTAGCGGACCCGCGGGTCCAGGAATGCGTAGACGATGTCGATAAGCAGATTGTTCAACATGATGGCGGTAGCGAAAAACAGGTTCACGCCCGAGACCAACGGGTAGTCTCGATTCGTGAGTGCCGTCACCGCCAGACGACCGAGCCCCGGCAGGTTGAATATGTTTTCCATGATTACCGAGCCACCTACCAGGATAGGTAACTGCGCTCCTATCAGCGTGGCGATGGGAATGAATGCATTCTTGAGGGCGTGTCTCATGACGACTACCCACTCTCTGAGACCCTTGGACCAGGCCGTTCGGATATAGTCTTGCCTGAGCACCTCCAGCATCATGGTGCGCGTCATCCGCATGGTGGATGCCGAAAGAGCAGTGCCGAGAATCACGCTCGGGATGATGAACATTCCGAGATTCCCCAGCGGGTCCCGGGCGAAAGGGACCCACTCCATCGGCGGCGACCAACCCCACCATATTGCCGGAAAGATCATGACCATGATCCCCAGCCAGAAGTTGGGCGTTGCCAGGCCGACGACGGCGATGGTGCGCCCCGCGTAGTCGGCGGCCGTATCCTGGCGCATCGCCGAATAGATCCCGACCGGTACTGCGATCAACTGCGCCAGTACGAGCGCCATGACGCCGAGCTCGATGGTTACCGGCAGGGTCGCGAGTATCCTCTCCTCTACCGTGAAGTTACCAAACAGCGACTTGCCGAGCGTGCCGTGCAGGAGAATGCCTTCCATCCAGCGTCCATACTGCACGTAGACGGGTACGTCCAATCCCAGCATGCGCATGAACGATTCGCGATCTATCTGGATATTCAGGGCTGCAAATCGAGACTCCATGAGGTCGATGACATCGCCCGGGAGGAAGCGGACCAGGAGAAAGACGATCACGGTCACGATCCACAACGTGGGGATCATGAGCAGCAACCGCCTGGTAATATAGGCTCTCATGCGACGGACCTCATCGTTCGCCAGACTCCGATAACAAAACGGGGCTGAGGGATTGCGCCCTCAGCCCCGCGCCACCAGACAGGCTCAGGGGACGTAAGGTCTACTGACCCATCGCTTCCTTCAGCTCCTGGTCGATCCAGAGGCGGGAGAAGACGACGTGGTTCTGCATGCCGCCAAAGCCGCCTTCCGCGTTGTAGCCTATCACCCACGGCTGGTGCACGGTGAACGCCGGGAACAACGGCCCCCAGATGACCCAATGCTGCTCTACGACACGCATGTCCATCTCCTTGCTCAGGGCGTACGCCTCGTCCAAGGTGGTAGCAGCGGCCCTGGCCTCCCACAAGGCGTCGTATTGCGGGTCGGAGGCTCCGGAACGGTTCCATGCGTAGCCCGATTTGAACTCATTCAATTGGATCAAAGGATCAGCCTTGACTCCCGCTATACTATGGATCACATCGAAATCTCTGGCCCTTACTATGGGATTGAATTCAGCGTCGGGAGGCGTCTCGATAACCACATCGATGCCGATCTCACGCCAGTATGCGGCGCACAGTTCTACCCAGCTCACATCGAACCGCGGGAAGTGCACATACGTGGCCTTCAACCTCATGCCGTCGGCGCCACGCGGATATCCGGCCTCATCGAGCAACACTTCCGCCCGTTCCGGGTCATACGCATAATTCTGCTTGAGCTCTTCGGGCCACTCCTCGAATGGGGTCATCGCCTCCTTGAATTCCCTGCCGACCATCCCCCGGGGTATCGTATCGCCATAACCCTGACCGTAGGTGGCGTTCATCGACTCGAGGTCCAGTGCCAACTGCATGGCGTGGCGGACCTTGATGTCGGTCCAGGGCCGTCTGTCCAGGTTCATTATGTGCGAAGCATTCGACCGCTCCGACCACGTGTGCACCACGAGCTCGGGGTTGGTCCGTTGGAGGCTCAGCGCCTGGTCTATGGAGTTCAATTGCGAGGCGCCCGGCCAACCGATGAAATCGATCTTACCCGTGCGCAGCCCTGCCAGGATCGTCGCCACTTCGTTCATGATCAGGCCAGTCATCTCGTCCATATAGGGCAGGCGGTTTTCCGGGTATTTTTCGTCGAACCCCCAGTAGTTGGGATTCTTGATCCAGCTCAGAGAGACTTGCGGGACGACGTCACCGGTCATATAGGGCCCGGTGCCGACTACGTTCCTCCAGTCCGACATGTTGCCGTGTTCCTCGATTACCTCGCGCGGCTGCATGACCATGCTGTACCAGTCCAGGATAGTACCCAGACCGGCAGCTCTCGGCTCCTTCAGTTTCATGACAACCGTCCACTTGTCGGTGGCCTCTACCGATTCCCAGGGCAAACCTACGAGGTTGCCTCCTGCTGGGGAAGGGTCAGCTCCACTGAACTCGGTCCCCGTCAGCTTGTTTCCCAAGATCCGGTGATAGGAATACTCTACGTCATCGGCAGTGAACTCCCGCCCGTTCACCGGCGGCCTGTCATGCCAGTGAACGCCCTGCCGAATGTGGAAGACATACGTCGTACTGTCAGGCTGCTCCCAACGCTCAGCGAGTGCTCCGGTCAGGGCGTATACAGGCGCCTGGTAACCGGTGAGGAATGGATAGGTGTCCCTGTCGATCGCCCAGTCCACCATGGCCAGCTTCTCGACAACGCCACTCATGGGAGCTGCCAGTCCGCGATTGTAGGGATCCATGTCACGAGTAGTGGCATCGTGCTTCAGGACCTGGGTCAATGACCCGCCATACTGTGGCGCAACTACCACGTTGCCGAAGACGGGGTCGGTTACATACTCCTTGTCGGCCTGGGTTGCCGGCTGCTCTTCCTCGGCGGCCGCCCACAGGCCGGTTGCGGCAAGAACGAGCCCGACCAGCACGGCCAAGCACGTTCGGTACGTTGCGAATCTCATGAAATGTCTCTCCTCTCTTCAAGAGCACCAGACGAACTGCCGTCCCTCGCCCGCTCTCGAAGTCCGGCTTCAGGGCGGTTCTGGAAAGGCGAGAGGGCATCGGGTGTTGAGCTACATCAGCACCTCCTTGCACCTGCGCAAGCGCCCGCCCCGGCTCGCGTTTCGGCGTATGCGTCGAAACGGCGCATGCAGGGTTATCGGAGAAGCTATCCGAATCCGTAAACTCTCAGCGTTACACACCCCGAATGGGCCGTCAAGTGTGTAAAGGGCCTGTTGCTCACGTGGCGCTGCCGGACGGCGCCGACCACGTAGAATGGACGATGCAGCAGGTGCGCGCCCAGGAGGCGGCGGCGCGCTTGCTGTGGCCGGTGGGAGACACGCGGCTGGCACGCCGCCTGCACCGTGTCACCCAGCCCACGCTGCTGGTGTTCGGTCAGGAAGACCGCGTGCTTCCGCCCGCCTACCGGCAGCGATTCCAGGACGCGCTGCCGCACGCGCGGCTGGAGGTGGCAAGCGGCGCGGGCGCCATCTGGTCGACCTGGATGCGCCACGCGTTCTGGGCGCACCTGGTGGAGGAATCCTGCGTTCCTGATGGACCCCGCGGCTTCCCCGCCCGGCGGTGACGCAGGGCCGGTCTCACGCGGACGCCGATCAGCGAGTGCCGCCGGCTTCGTCGAAGATGGCGACCATCTCCGGGCGCAGGGGGTATCGCAGCGGTTCGCCCGCGAAGTGGCGGCGGGCCTCGTGACACTGTCCGAGGAAGACGCCAAGGTGCGCGCCATACGTGCCGCCGGCGCGATGCGGCGTGTGGATTACGTTGGGTAGTGTCCGCAAGGGGTCGTCCGGCGGGGGTGGCTCCGGGCTGTACACGTCGATGCCGGCGCGCAGCTCGCCGGCCGTCAGCCGTTCGAGCAGCGGCGTCTGCTCCACCACCGCCATGCGCGATACCAGCACGAAGACCGCATCGCGCGGCAATGCGAGGATCACGTCTCGATTGATGATTTCGATCGTCTCCGGGGTTGGCGGTATCGCTATGCAGAACACTTCGCTGCGCTCGGCCATGGCGACCAGATCGGTGACCTTGCGGCCGCCCGCCGCCACAATCCGTTCCGCTGGCATGTACGGATCGAACGCTTCCCAGTCGGTGTCGAACGGCGCCAGCATGCGGGCCAAGTGGCGGTGGATCTCGCCGAACCCGGCCAACCCCACCCGACGGCCTTGCAGCCGGTCGGGTACTTCGGCCCATTCGGGGTGGTCGCCCCACCGTACCCAGCCGTTGGCGCCGACCGCCTCATGCTCCTGGGGGAGGCTGCGCAGCGCAGCCAGCGCCAGCGCCAACTCGTACTCCGCCACCCACGGCGACATGACGGGAGCCGTTTCGCTGAGGGCGATGCCCTGCGCAATCGCCGCCTCCACGTCGATGAACTCGGCCTGCCGATAGTGGCAGGTGGAACCGATGTAGCGTAACCGGGGCGCCCGGGCGAGCCGTTCGGCGGACAGGTAGCCGATGCCTTGACTGCCCCAGCCACGCAGCACCATGCCGTCGGCATCGGCGAGCGCAGCATCCACCTGAGCGGCGCGCCCGGCCGGCGTCAGGTCGGGGCTCAGGTGGACCTCGACGCGCTCGGCGAAAGCGTCGAGCACCTTCGCCGCCGCGTTGCCCCAGTACTGCTCGATCTGCCGGTCCAGTTTGTGGGGCCCGAATACTACGACAATCCTGGGTCGTTCCATGTCCACCTCCTCATGCGACGGGCAGGAGCCAGTGTAGCACATAGGGCGATTGTCGTTCCTGCCGGCTCCTGCCCGTCACGCAGGAACCGTGGCACATCCGCTGAAAGCGACCGGGCGCGGCGAGCGTCGTTCCGCGAGTACAACGCGTCGGATGCTGCCATCGCCTCCGTTCGGCGCAGGAGAGCGCGCGCACGGGGCGGGATACGAGCTCATCCCGTTCCTCGGCCCGAAATTTCTGTCAACGAGCCGTTTGACCCGGGCGCTACCACGCAGGCACGATGTGCCGCAAGGAGCTGATGCCGTCGTGATCATCAAGAGCAACTCCGGGCACGTCGATACCGAGCGGATCGTTCTGTTCCCGTTCGACGACATTCGCCCGGAGGATCCGCGCCTGTACGCAATCTACGTCGCCCCCGCCGCGTAGGCATGATGGTCGTCATGTGGCCGCCATACTCCGGTAGTTTCGCGGGCTGATGCTGCTGTTTCTCGGCCGGCGGATTCTGCTTGCAGTTCCTACGCTGCTCGTCATCTCCATCGTCTCCTTTCTCATCATTCAACTGCCTCCGGGAGATTTCGTTACGGTCACGGTGGCCGCGGCGAGGGAACAGGGCAGCTTCCTCGATGCGGAGGAAGTTGCCGCAATGCGAGCGCGCTACGGTATCGATCAGCCGGTGTTCGTGCAGTATCTCAAATGGCTTCGCAACCTCGTGCAGGGCAACCTCGGCGTGTCGTTCATGTGGACCAAGCCGATCGGGAGACTGGTCGCCGAGCGGCTGCCCTGGACCCTGCTGCTCTCTTCGGTCTCGTTGTTGTTCGTCTACGTGGTTGCGATCCCGATCGGGGTGTTCGCGGCCACCCATCAGTACTCGCTGGGCGACTATACGGCCACTTTCGTGGGATTCATCGGCCTTGCGATTCCCAACTTCCTGTTCGCACTACTGTTCCTCTGGTTGTTCTTCCTGGCATCCGGAAGGGCGGTGGTGGGGCTGTTCTCGCAGGAATATCTGAGCGCGGCGTGGAGCTTCGCCAAGTTCATCGACTTGTTGAAGCACCTGATCATACCGGTGATCGTCATCGGCACGGCAGGTACGGCAGGTCTCATCCGGATCATGCGGGCAAACCTGTTGGACGAGTTGAAGAAGCAATACGTGATCGTGGCCCGCGCCAAGGGTCTGGCCGAACGCAAGCTGCTGTTCAGATACCCGGTGCGCATCGCGGTCAACCCCATATTGAGCACGATCGGCTGGACGCTGCCGGGGCTGGTGAATGGCGAACTGCTTACCGCTCTGGTCCTGGGGTTACCGACCCTCGCCCCCATATTCCTGCAGTCGCTGCTTACCCAGGACATGTACCTGGCCGGCAGCATCGTCTTCATTCTGAGCACGCTGACGGTGATCGGCACCATCATCTCGGACCTGCTTCTCGCGTGGAGCGATCCTCGCATCAGAGATTCCGCCTTGTGAAAGGAATCGTTTCGAAGCGGACCGCCGAGGAGCGGCTCTACGTTGCTTCTCAATGGCAGCTCTTTCGCTGGAAACTCGCCAGGCACCGGTTGGCGATCGTCTCCATGGTCGTGTTGGGGGCGTTCTACCTGACGGCGCTGTTCGCCGAGTTCGTGGCGCCCTACGATCCGCACGAGTTCAACAAGGATCTGGTACTGGCTCCGATCATGCGCGTGCGCTTCGTGGATCATGCCGGGAAGCTGCACCTGCGGCCGTTCGTGTACCGGTTGGAGAAGTCCGTGAACGAAAACTGGCAGATCTCCTACGTCGAGGATCGCTCAGTGCGTTATCCGATTCGCATCCTCGTGCACGGCGATCCGTACAAGCTGTGGGGGTTCATCCCGGGCGATCTGCATCTGTTCGGTACCGACGAAGGGGTATTCTCACCCCTTGGCCGGGACCGGGGAGGACGCGATCTTTTTTCGCGCATCGTGTTCAGCAGCCGCATCTCGCTCACGATCGGGCTGCTGGGTGTCGCCATGAGCCTCCTCATCGGGATCATTCTTGGCGGGGTATCGGGCTACTACGGAGGCCGAGTCGATCTGCTCATTCAGCGTGTCATCGAGGCACTGCAGTCGATTCCGACGATTCCGCTGTGGATGGGCCTCCGGGCGGCTCTGCCGTATCACTGGTCGATCACGGCCACCTATTTCGCGATCGTGGTGATTCTCTCGCTGGTGGGATGGACCGGCATGGCGCGGGTGGTACGCGGCAAGTTCCTGGCGTTGCGGAACGAGGATTTCGTGGTTGCCGCGCGCATCGCCGGAGCGCAGGACGGCGCGGTCATATTCGGCCATCTGCTGCCGTCGTTCATCAGCCACGTAATCGCATCGGTCACGCTGGCGGTACCGGGGATGATCCTGGCCGAGACCGCGTTGAGCTTCATCGGGCTGGGAATGCAGGCGCCGGCGATGAGTTGGGGCGTGCTCCTGCAGGAGGCGCAGAGCATCGAGACGTTGGCGAAGGCCCCCTGGATATTGACGCCGGCGATCTTCGTGGTGGTGAGCATTCTGTCCTTCAACTTCCTTGGCGACGGGTTGCGCGATGCGGCCGACCCGTATGGAAATCTGTAGCGATGCGCCAGGCGGCATCCCCGCGCCCGCGAGTTGGAATACGGGCCTGCGAGTGACCCCGCTCCCGCGGGCGCGTTCCGTCGGGCCGGGACCGCGCTCCTGCGGGCGTGTCATGATTGCGCGACGTCCAGTCCGGGCGCGACGAAGCCCTGCGCCGTCGCGTTTGCTCGCGCCTGGGGCCATCAACAGCCTTCGTCTATTCAGGTCAGCTATCGTCTGTCGGTTTGTGTCGTACTTGTTCCGCGGCCGGGGTAGGGCAGCGGTCACGGCGCGACGGCCCGCTGTTTCTGGCAGCCGCCGTTGTGGAAGTGTGCTGGTTGCGGCGATGGTGGGCGTCGGGCTTCATGCGGTAGCCACCGACGTCCGCGGCGAACTCAGGTTCACCGACGTCAGTGACGCGGCGGCGTTGACCGTGGGTCGTTCACCGCTGCCCGACGGAGTCCCGGCAATGGGGGGAGGCGGAGCCGTAGGCGACTTCAACAACGACGGCTGGCAGGACTTGCTCCTCCTCGCCGGCGGCGGCGGGCCGGACGCCCTCTATCTGAACAACGGCGACGGCACGTTCAGCGATCATGCAAAGGAGGCAGGGCTGGCGGCTACGCACCGGGGGGTTGGTGCCGCCGTTGGTGACTACGACGGGAACGGCTGGCTCGACCTGTTCGTCACCAGTCTGGGTGAGGCGAACGCGCCGGCCAGGCCCGGTCGCCACCGACTCTACCGCAACAACGGGAT
>CAYFXT010000062.1:0-5570 GCA_964346995.1 uncultured Spirochaetaceae bacterium
GCGCCCGCCGGGCGTCCGGTGGTGTGGCGTTCCGCACGTTCCTACCCCACGCGCCACGCGCCCTTGTCCGGTTACGTCACCCGGTACGGCCACCCTACGTCTCCTGGGCAAGAAGGGTCTCCTGGGCAAGAACGAAGTAGTGGCCGGGATTCCACGCCTGACAGATCAGGTAGAGCTGGCCGTCGTGCTCGTACCACACCGTATTGTGGATGTGATCCGCCAGTTCGACGCCCAGTTCCTCCTTGGGGCGAATGGTGGAGATCAGCTCGTAGGTATCGGCATCGAGTATGTAGATCGGAGCCGCCCTCCCCTCCTGCGGATCGTCCAGGCTGCCCACCAGGGCGTACCAGTGATGGCCGCGCTGCAGGAAGTCGATGCCGCAGGGCTTGGAGCCGTGGGCGATGTCGTGCGAGGAATGGAAGTGACCGCCGTGGCTGAAGTGCTGAAAGCGCGCGTGCGGGCGGTCGGCGATCGCCAGGTGGTGGCCATCGGGATGCGCGTTCAGGCCGTGTGCGGTGCCGAACAGGCCGGGCGCCTTCGGGTCGTCGGTCTTGCCGGCGAAGATTCCCTGCCATTGCCGCGTGCTCAGGCTGGCGGTCGAGATGTGGTTGGCGCCGTAGCCGTCCGCCACGTAGAGCGTGCCGGCGGCGTATGCCGTGTCGGTAGGGTTGAAGGGTGTCTCGGCGTCCTGGTACTCGTCGAACTCGGGCCGCGAAAGCACGAAATCGAGATTGCCGTCGAGTCCGAGCACCACCACTTTGGCGTCGCCATTGGCCGGCATGACCAGCCGCCGCTTGCCGTCGAACTGCACCAGCTTGGTGCTGTGAAAGTTGATCGGCTTCAGGTCCGACGGTAGCTCGATGATCTCCTGGCTGTGCAGGTCGGCGGCGACCGCCATCAGTCCGCAGCCGGGCATGCCGTAGTAAATGCGGCCGCCGGGCTCGGTATCGACGGCAAAGCCACCGTGCAGGTCCACTTCGCATGCCCGCGCCGCCTCCGGCAGAGAATACAGGTCTTCGCACAGCGAGAACACGAACGGTGGTTGGCCACTGGTTTTGGACATGGATGATCCTCCTGATCGGCTAATGTCGTTCACGGAATACTCTATCCTGAATGCCTTCGGCGAGCGACTGGCGTCCGGGGTTTTCGCATCTGCGATGCCCACGGGCCGTGCGTTCCCCGTCCCCCCCTTGGTGAGGAACCGCGAAGGTGATTTAATCGACGCCGAGAGGTGTCCTGGTGAAAACGCGAATGGCTCAATACGGTGTCGGCCACGATCATGCCGCCGGCAAGGCGCGGGTGATGCGTGAGAGTGCGGCGGTGGAGCTGGCCGGCGTGTATGAGCCGACCTCATGGTTGCGCGCCATGGTGGAGGGACAGGAGCCGTACGACGCGGTGCACTGGTTTCGGTCGGCGCAGGAGATGCTCGACGACCCGACCATTAGCGCCGTTGCGGTGGAGGGCCGGGTCTCGGAGAATCTGGCATTCGCGCGTGCGGCGCTCGAACACGGCAAGCACGTATGGCTGGACAAGCCCGCCGGCGCCGACCTTCAGGAGTTTGCAGCCCTGCTCCGCTCGGCGGCGGCGCGCAACCTGCACGTGCAACTCGGGTACATGTTCCGCTACAATGCCGGCTTTCAGTTCCTTCTCGACTGGACCGCGACCGGGCGGCTGGGCACGATTCGGTCGGTGCGAACGCGGATCTCCAGCGGCGTCGCCAGCGATGCCGCCTGGAGGCGCTGGGACTCGCACGGTGAACGCGCCGGCGGCCTGATGTTCATTCTGGCCGGACACGTGATCGACATCGTAGTGGCCCTGCTCGGCCGTCCGCACCGGGTGAGTTCGTTCGCCCGCCAGCAGACCGACGCCTACCCCTGGTACCGCGACAACAACGTGGCCGTGCTGGAGTACCCGGATGCGCTGGCGGTGGTCGAATCGGTGGCCGGCGAGGTGGACGCCGGCGCCGCCCGCCGCATGGAAGTGTACGGCACCCGCGGCAGCGTCATTCTGGAACCGATGGAGCCACCCCGCCTGCGGCTGTGCCTGGACGCCGCCCGCGACGGCTACGCGGCCGGCTGGCATGAGGTAACGGTGGCAGCGCGTCCGCGTTACGTCGAGAGCCTGCGCGCCTTCCTCGCCACCGTGCACGGCGAACAGCCGGCGGACCGCACCTTCGCCCACGAGCTCGCAGTTCAGGAGACGCTGCTCGCAGCCGCCGGCTTGCAGTCGCTGGCACCCCCGCGCAGTTCGGGATAGTCGGCACGGTTCTCCGTACCACTGGAGAGATCATGAGAGGTGCCTCCTGCCCATGCCATGGGGGCCAGTTCGCCGGCCGGCCTGAGTTTGGACCGCTGACCCCTTCCCTACCGGCGCAGCCGCGCCGGTAGGGCGTCGTGGAAGGTGTCGCTGGAGATCAGCCACCGGTCGCGGTCTGCCAACGGCAGGGACACGCGCTCACCGCCGCGGCGGTGTGACTCGCGCATCGCTATCGCAATTTCCAGCGCGTCGCGCGCGTCCTCTGCGGAGCACTGCGGAGCGGGACCGCCGGCGATCGCGGATACCAGATCCTCGACGATCGCCAAGCCACTCGCCTGCAGGCGGTTGGGCAGCGGAAAGGGAAACTCCACCGGCAGGTCACCGGTGAACCGGTTGGAGAGTGGCCGCATGCTCGGCCGCTCCAGATCTCCCTTCACGCGGCGCGTGAGCTGCCAGGTCATGCCATCGTCGCCCGTGCGGGCGCGCGCCTGCTCCCCGATGACGTCGAATGAGGTGAACGCAGCGCCGCTCGGCATGCTGCGCACGAAGCCGCGTACGCCGTTGGCGTAGGCAAGGTAGCCGTTACCCTGCAGCTCGTCGTCCTTGGCGGCCGCGGCGTCCGACTCCATCTCCCCGAACACCCATTGCACGTGGCTGCCGGCGAGAAAGTTCATGGTGTCCAACATGTGGCTGCCATTGGAGGACAGTCCGAACGTGCCGTGCACGGTGACCTGCAGCAGCTTGCCGAAGTCGCCGGCGTCGATCATGCGCTTGATTTCCCTGAACAGGGCGTTCCAGCGGCGATGGCAGTTCACCGCCACGGCCGTGCCATGTTCGTTGCACACGCGCACTGCGGCGTCCGCTTCCGCCAGGCCCGTGGCAATCGGCTTTTCCGCCCAGATGCCGCGTACGCCGGCTCGGGAGACTTCCTCGATGATCCCCGCACGCGGACGGGCGCTGGTGCACACGCTTACCAGGTCCAGTTCTTCGTGACGCAGCATCTCCCGGAAGTCGGCGTAGACGTGCTGCTTGTCGAGCCCCCAACGCTCGGCAAACCAGGCGCGCTGTTGCGCGTTCAGGTCGGCGCCGGCCACCAGTTCCACCAGGGGCGACTCGTGATAGGCCGGTGCGTGACAGTAGGGCAGAAAGAAGGTGCCGCCACGGGTGATTTCGTCGTCGAAGGTGCTGCCGATGCGTCCCAGTCCAATAACTGCTGCTCGAAGCTGTGCCATGGACCGGCAGCATGCACCGTCATTATGCTCTGCGCAAGCGCTGTCGACGGACGGTCCGCGTGCGTCGTGGTATAATCGAACGTCCTCAAATCAGCCGTGGTGCGGCGTTTCTCAGGAGAACCTCATGTTGCAGCATCTGCTCAATACCTACGCGATGAACCTCAAGCGGGCGGGAATGTACGTTCAGGGCCTGTCCGAAGAACAGATGGTTCAGCAACCTTCCGGAGTGATCAATCACCCGGCCTGGACCTTGGGCCATCTCGCGGCGACCGCGGACAATCTGGCCAAGGTGCTCGGCCTGGAGGGGACCTTTCCCGACACTTGGCGCGAAGCATGCAAGACAGGGGGCACGCCCAGTGGCAACGCTTCCGATTTCCCCTCCAAGCAGCAGCTTCTGGAACAGCTCCAGGCCCAGCACGAGCGGGTGGCGGCGGCGCTCGCCGCAGCCGACCAGGAGCTGCTCTCGCAGCCCCATCCCAATCCACGTGCGCGTCGGGTGTTCCCCACCATCGGCGACTACGCCGTGACCTTGATGACCTCGCATGAGGCCAACCACCTTGGTCAGGTAGCCGCGTGGCGGCGCACCATGGGCCTGGGGCCGGCCTGATTCGCAACGCAACGCGCCGCCAGCATCATGAAGCCGTCCGTCGACGTGTATGCTCCCACCTTCCGGGCGATGTTTCGCGAGTACGATCTACGCGGGCGGGTCGCCGGGGATGAGCTGAGCGACGACTCGGTACGGCTGATCGCCAACGCCTTCGGGCGGCTCATCGAGGCGCGCGGCATCGACCGCGCGGTGGTGGGCTACGACAACCGTCCGGCGTCACCCGGCTTCAAGGAGGCGGCGGTCGCCGGGTTGACGGCGGCCGGGATCGACGTGGCGGACATCGGGCTGACCATCAGCCCGGCCCTCTACTTCAGTCAGCATCACCTCGGCATTCCGGCCGGCCTGATGATCACTGCCAGCCACAACCCGAGCGAGTGGTGCGGCATGAAGCTGGCGCACGGGTTTTCGCAAACGCTCGGACCCGAGGAGATGCGCGAGCTGTATTCGCACGTGACGACGGGAGAGCGCATGGCCGGCCGTATCGGCGGCCGCAGCGCCGCCGATACCCGCGACGCATACCTTGCGCGGGTCACCGCGGGCACGACGCTGAAGCGACCGCTGCGGGTCGCGGTGGACTGCGGCAACGGCGCCGCCGGGGTGTTCGCCTACGAGGCGCTGCAGCGGCTCGGCTGCCTCACCTTCCAGCTCTACTGCGATCCCGACGACCGCTACCCGCACTACTTCCCCAATCCGTCCGACCTGAAGGCGCGCCGCCGGCTGCGGGAGATCGTGACCCACCCCTACATCCGCGCCGACATCGGCGTCGCCTTCGACGGCGACGGCGATCGCGTTGGGGTAATGGACGAGCGGGGCGCTGACGTGTGGAGCGACCGCGTATTGATCCTGCTCGCCCGCTGCCTGCTACGCGAGCGGCCCGGCGCTACGGTGGTCTACGACGTCAAGTGCACGCGCGGGCTGGCGGAGGAAATCCGGGCCGGCGGTGGGACCCCGGTAATGTGGAAGACCGGCCACTCGCACATCAAGGCGAAGTTGCACGAGCTGGGCGCCGAACTCGCAGGGGAGCGTAGCGGGCACATATTCTACGGTGCGGACTATTACGGTTTCGATGATGCTCTGTACGCCGGCATCCGCCTGCTGGAGGTGCTGGCCGCGCACGACGGCACCTGCTCCGATCTCGTGGCTTCCACTCCCCCCTACCTCACCTCGCCGGAGATCGCCGCGCCGTGCCCCGATGCCGTGAAGTACGAGGTGGTGAATCGCCTGGTAGCGGGGTTCAAGGCGGACTACGGCGATCGGGTGATCGACATCAACGGCGCGCGGGTAGACTTCGGCGACGGCTGGGGGCTGGTGCGGGCGTCGTCCAACCTGCCGGAACTGGTGATCATCTTCGAAGCGCGCACCGAACGGCGCCTGCGCGAGATCCGCGCCCTGTTCCGCGAGAAGCTGGACGCCTGCCCGGAGATCGACCCGGCGTGGCGCAACGACCCCTACGCCTGAAGGACGTGCGGGAGAGA
>CAYFXT010000062.1:5670-12798 GCA_964346995.1 uncultured Spirochaetaceae bacterium
CAGGTCGTGGAGTTCCCGGCGGCGAGCTCGACATCGACACGGACCGCCGACCTGCACCGCGCTCCCTCCTCCCCGGCCTGACCCGCACTGTCGACGCCGCTCACCTGTCCAGGTGGCACGCGGCGAATCGGGCGGACACGTCGGGCAGCGGCTCCGACAGCAGGGGCCACAACGACAGGTCGGGATCATCCGGCTGCTCGGGGCTCGCCAGTTGCGTGCGCAGGTCTGCCAGCATCTCGTGCATGACCCTTGACGTCTCCGCCGTGACCAGACCGGTCAGGCCGAACGGCGGGCGAGGATCACTGACCGTTTCCTGGAGGATCTCGATCATGCCCGCGGCGTCGGCCGGGGTGATCGTCCACCGCGAGCGCAGGCAGAGCACACGGGTCCCCTGCAGGTCCGTGGCCAGGTCGTCGGCGCCGACGATGTCCAGCACCACCCCGCCGTCGTGGAGCCGCGACCACCACCGGCGGCTGATCACCACGCGGTGACTCAAGCCGGCGCCCGTGACCTCGTGCAGGATCGAGCGGTGCGCGGGCCCGGCACCGGTGTCGCGCTCGCCGTCCTCCTGCAGCAGCAGGACGGCACCGCCAACCGTTCCAGCAGCCGTGGTGCGGCTGACGACCAGCCGGTAACCGGTGTGCTTGATCGGGCAGGACTCGACCGTCACGGCGTCCCCGGCCACCTCCGGCGTGCACTCCGCGTTCGCCACGGCCGGCAGCGCGAGCAACGCCGCTGCAAGGATCGATCCTGTCGCGCGTGCGATCACCATGCGTCGCCGTCTTGGCGTGGCGCGGTATCCGACGACAGAGGCCGATCGGTTTCGTGATGGAAACGTTCTTGCTGGTACGTCACAGGGCGTGCCTAATTTTATCAGCCTGATGGCCGCCGCATCCGCTCTGAAGTTCCCGTTGGCCCCGGGACCGCCGATCGTCACGTCGCAATTCCCTCTCGCGTCTGCGGCGGACGTTCCTGCCGGTCCTGTAGGCCGCCGCTTGCCAAGCCGCGCGTGCTGGCCCTACCCTGCATCACCATGGCAACCGCACAGGACACCGGCACCGCTCCGACTGTCGAACTGTCCGACGAGCAGCTCGCCCACTACCGCAGCCAGGGATTCGTAGTGATCGAGAACTTGGTCTCGGAGGCGGAGCTGGCCGCTTTGCAGGACCGGCTGCGCGAGTATACGCACGGGGGGCGTTCGCAGAAGCGCATCAGGGTGCAGACCGAGCCGCGCGTCACCCGCGGCGAGTTGAGCGTAGCGCATCCCGGCGACGGCATCCGCAAGATCGACGGTCTGGTGGAGTCGGATGACCTGTTCCAGGCGCTTGGACGCCATCCCAACATCGTGAGCACTCTGAGCATGATCATCGGGCCCGACCTCAAGATGTTTCGGAACGCGGTACTGCTCAAGCCGCCGGAGGTGGGCTCGGCCAAGGGCATGCACCAGGATTCCCCCTACTGGCCGATCCGGCCGATGGAATTGTGCAGTTGCTGGTTCGCCATCGACGAGGCCAACGTCGAAAACGGCTGCATGGGCGTGATCGCGGGCGCGCACCGGGAGGGCGCCCTGCCTCACGTGCACGTCACCGACGACTACGTGATTCCACCGCAGCATTACGACGGAGCGGCCAAGACCCTGGCGCCGATGCCGGCCGGGGCCGGGTTGTTCTTCCACTCCCTGCTCCCGCATGCGACCGAGCCCAATCGGAGCGACAGGTGGCGGCGTGCCATCGCGCTCTCCTACATGAGCGCCCGTTCCATCCACACCGATCCTGCCGGCGGACCGGTCTACTTCCCCATCGCCGGCTCCACCTACCCGGGCTGCGTACGATAGGAGACCAGCCGCCGGCGGCGCGGCTCGTGCGAGCACCCACTCGAGACCGCCGGTGACAGCTCGTTCCGGGTGCTGCGGTGTCCCGAAATCCCTCTACCCCAGGTACCGGACGGCTGGAAGCTGCTGCCGACGGCGAACGCGCACGGAGCTGGCCGCCGCGGTGGCGGGTCGGCGGCGCGGTCCTGCGGCTGCTTTGGCTTGGTGGCGCGACCGGACGCCGACGCGCGGAAAGCCGCACTACGTCTCCGCTGCCCGCCGGGGGTACACGAGCGGCCGGTGGTAGGTGGGGTCGCGTTTCTGTTTGCGCAGGGTGTCGGCGATCTCGCGCCAAGTGGTGAGCAGGCCGTAGGGAGCAACGGGCAGATCCGGCTCCAGCACCTTGCGCAGCTTCGGCAGGTTGTAGAACGGCACCGCGGCGAACATGTGGTGCTCGACGTGGTAGTTCATGTTCCAGTAGAAGAAGCACACGAACGGTCCGGCCAGGTAGGTGCGCGTGCTGCGCCGCCAGTCGGCCACGTCCGGCTCCATGCCGATGTGTTGCGGTACGTGGGTCAGCATGCCGAACCAGGGCGCGAAGAAGGGCGCGAAGGTGACCAGCAACAGCAGAATCCAGTTGCCGGACAACACGAAGATCAGCGCCAGCGCGGTGTGGCCGAACAGCAGCACGCGTGCCCAGCGCACCATCTTCACGAGTTCGCCGGGGTCGGACTCGGGGAACAGGGTCCGCTCCCACTCGGACGCCAGAATCACCTCGCGGCGGCGACCGAAGCAATGCCGGAACAGCCGCCGAAACAGCAGCATGAACGCCTTGGGGTTGAAGGTGAATCCGTAGATCCAGGCGTGCCACTTGAAGTCGAGCGGCAGCATCACCTCCAGGTCGAGATCGTGGTGGGTGGTGTACTGGTGGTGCTTGGCGTGGCTGTGCCGGAAGTGGATGTAGTTGAACCAGGTCAGGAAGCCGTTGATGCGGATGAAGAATTCGTTGAGCCAGCGGGTCTTGAACACGCTCTTGTGGGACAGCTCGTGGCCGCCGGTGCCGCCGCCGAAGAAGCCGTAGAAGGAACAGTGCAGGTAGATCGCCGCCACCACCCACGGCCAGGCCAGGTGGTGGAACGCCCAGAGAGCGGCAGCGCCGGTGGCCGCCGAGAACGCGTGCATGCCGAGGTTGTGCAGCAGCGGCCGCCAGTCGTTCTTGCGGTTCAATTCGGCCAGCACGGCGCGGTCGATCGGGCTGCGGTACCAGTTCAGGCGCTTGCCGTTGTCGTCGATGCCGGTCGCAGCGGCCCTGAGCCGAGAGGCATTGCCGTTCACGTCCGCGCGGCGCCGCTGAAGTTGGTCGGCGCTCATTGCCGGCTCCACAGCGCCCCTGCCGTGGCCACATGACCGGCCAGTAATGCCTGGCGAACGGCTGTCCCGGCCGGGCATCGGGGCCGAGGAACACGAGAGCCGCGAGTGCAACTCGAACGGGCGCTGAGTGAATGAGGTGCGATGAGACTCGGCAGACCTGATCCGGGCAGTGATGTTGATGGACCAGCCGTCCCGCTGCAGGCCGAATACGAGGTGGTTACGGTACAGCCAGAAAGGGGACTCGAACCCCTGACCTGTTCATTACGAGTGAACTGCTCTGCCAACTGAGCTATTCTGGCAATGACTTCAAAGATAATGCATCCGGGGCGAATGAGGAATACACTGCCCGTGCCACAGCCGAGGAGCAGAACAGCGCCCAGTCGACAGCGGTAAGGCGCTGATTGATCTCGCCCTCTTGCCAAGGCGGCCTTGGTGCTCGTCAGTGTCCCAGCTTCCTCAGGAGGGCGCGGATCGGTGCCTTCTGTTCTTCGCTGAGCGGACGCAGCGGCGCGGTCAGGGTGTCGTGGTCGATCACTCCGAGCAGCTTGAGCGCCGCCTTGAGTCCGCCCAAGCTGCCCGACGGGCCGCTGCCGAGCGTCATGGCGCGGGCGGCGTGCATCGTGGTGGCGTGGTGGCGCAGAATGGCCTCGTCATCGCCGCTTTGGCCTGCTTCCCACTCCCCAGCCACGCTGCGCGGCGCCAGGTTGGCGACGCCCGGAATCACGCCATGCGCCCCGATGCCGGCCATCGAGCTGCGCCAGGTCGTGCCCAGAAAGCGGTAGCAATCCAGCTTCTGTCCTCGGCAGCGCATCACCAGCTCGGCGAACGCTTCGCCCGCTCCCGAGCTGTCCTTGACGCCGACCACCGTGCCCTCCGCGACCAGCTCGACGATGGTGGCGGGGGCCACGGTGAGCTTGACCGTGCTGGGGATGTTGTACACCCACAGCGGCTGTTCGCAGGCTTCCGCTATGGCGCGGAAATGATCGAGCAACTCCTCCTGGGAGTGGCTGTAGTAGTAGGGCGGCGTTGCTCCGACTCCGTCCAGTGGCATGCCGCGCACTTCCCGGGCGGCACCGATCGCTGCCGCGGTGGCGACCGCCGAGATGTTGCCGATCACCGGCGCCCGTCCCGCTACCTCGTCGGCAACCGTCTCGATCACCAGCCGGCGCGCCGGATCGCTCAAGGCGGCAAATTCGCCGGTGGTTCCCGCGGCCCAGATGCCGTGCACGCCGTTGTCCAGGAGGAAGTTCACCAGCCGCCGCAGCGACGTTACGTCCACCTCCCGTGTCGGGGTAAGCGGGGTGAGGATCGGTACGATTACGCCGTGGATTGGGGGCCGATCGCCGGCCGGTCCGTCCGTGTTCGTCATGAATGTTGATGTTGCTCCTGCCGGAGACGCACGGCTCACCAAAGAGCGTGCATCGCCGCATGCGTCCATCATCCCCATCATGGTCCACTGTTTCAACGGCGTGTAGGTACACAGGTACACTGCGCTGCGCGGCTACTACGCGGCGAAGTGGATTCTCGTTTCCGCGCCTGTGCCGCGCGCGTTGCGCCTGTGGTCCGGGTAGCGCCCGGCCTACTTCTTGTCGAGCCCGTCGAGTACCAGGGTAGCGAACGTGTCGCCCAACCGGTTACCCCCCTCCACGATCGAACGGGTCTCTTCGTCGCCGATCTGGGCGAGCAGTTCGAGGCCCATGAATATGGCATACAGCAGGCGCGCCACGGCCGGCACGTCCACCGGCCGTATGGCGCCACCGGCGATGGAGGCGCGCAGTGCGCGTTCCGCTTTCTCTATGCCTGGCTCCAGTAGCTTGCTCCGTACCTGCTCGGACAGCTCGGGATCGGCAAGAACCGCAGACAGCACGGCGAAGAAAGTGCTCATTTGCGGATGCGCACGGCGCATGCGGTTGTTGATCGCGCGCCGATAGCGCTCATGCAGGTCGGCGCTGCCGTTGCCGCCTCCCTCCACCTGCGCGCCGCCGATCACGCGCTCCAGTACGCCGACCAGCAGATCACGCTTGCCGCGGAAATAATGGTACAGCGCCCCTTCCGAGAGTTCCGCGGCCTGAGCGATCAGCTTGGTGGTGGCTCGCTCGTAGCCGCGTTCGGTGAACACGCTCACCGCCGCGTCAAGGATGTGCTCGCGTTGCGCAAAAGCATACTTGCTGCGCGTTGCGTTGGGGTTGTTCTTTCCCATGGTAGGTTTCGTCGGCACCAGACTGCACGGAATCGAAAAAAGAGTGAACACTCGTCTGAACTTTCGTGCGCTCGCCCGCTTTCGCGTACTCATCCGGCTCTGACGGGTGCATTCCCGCCAAGTGGCAGAGCGCTCACACGCGGGTCGGTTCGTCCCCATGGTGGCGTGTCTGCTTGAATGCACCCGCTCTTGACGTGTGCTCGCAGGCAGTGCCGCGTACTTGCCTTCCTGCTTCGCCATCTGTCGCTGCCAGCGCTCCGAACCGTCGCCTACGGCGTCGCGCTTCGGCCCAACCGGCTACTCTGGGAGTGTGTCGCAATCCGACAGACTCCTCGCGGCGTGGATGTCCGGGTTGACCAGACCGTCCGGAATGCGCCCTTGCAGCGTGTCGATCACCCCGCGCGCCACCTGCTGCGACACGTTACTCATCGCTTCCGCGGTGAGCCCGCCCACGTGCGGGGTCAACAGGGTGTTCGGCGCCGCCAGGAGCGGGTGATCGCTCGCCAGCGGCTCACGTTCGAACACGTCGAGGGCCACACCGGCCAAGGTGCCCTCGCGCAGCGCGTGGCACAGCGCAAGTTCGTCGATCACGCAGCCGCGGGAGGTGTTCACCAGGCGGCAGCTCGGTTTGAGCCTCGCCAAGGCGCCGGCATCGATCATGTTGCGCGTCTCACCGGTCAACGGCACGTGCAGCGTCACGAAGTCGGCGGCGGCGAGCAGCTCGTCGAACGTCTCGACCAGGGTGGCCGGACCGTCGTATGCGGAGGGGGCCAGGTAGGGATCGTAGGCGATGACGCGCATGTCCAGGCCATGCGCCTTGCGTGCGACGCGGCGGCCGATGCGTCCCAGGCCGATGATAGCCAGCGTCTTTTCCGACAGCTCGATGCCCTGGAACTCGCCTCGTTCGTAGGGCCGGCCGTTGCGCAGCGTGGTGTCGGCGGTGCAGGTGTGGCGGGCGAGCGCCAGTAGCAGGCCGACGGTGTGCTCCGCCACCGCGTTGGCGTTGGCTCCGGGCGTGTAGATCACCGGTATGCCGAGTTCGGTCGCTGCCTGGCAGTCGATGTTGTCGAGGCCGGCGCCATGTTTGGCGACTACCTTCAGGCGCTTGGTGCCGGCCAAGTCGGCGGCGCCGATGGGAAACAGCCGCACGATTACCGCGTCGACGTGGGCAAGCTCGGCGCGCAGCCGCTCCTCGTCCGCGGCACCATCGCGCCAGGGGGTAATGCATTCACAAGCGGCGTTCAGGATCTGCAAGCCGGATTCCCCTATCGGCTCGGTTATCAGGACAGCGGGACGGTCGAAAGAGTGTTCAGCCACGGCCATACCGTATCGACTTCGGGATGCCTCCGGCTACGAGAGGCCATTACACGGTACACTGATCAGGCAAACGTGCTTCCCAATCCAGCACAATTCGGCTCTGCGCTGTCCGAGCTGCTCACCGGCGGCGACCGGCGCGAGCGGCCCGACTCCCGCCAGTCGTTCTACGTCGCCCTGGCCAAGGTGCTCGGGGCGGCGGCATGGATCGATGCGCCGATCAATCAGGCAGAGATCAACGTGGTCAAGAGCCTGCTCAACGAACTGTCTCCGCGTCTCACTTCGCGCGAGCTGCGGCGCGTGCAGCGCTACCTCACCGAGCCGGTGCCGCGTGCCCACTGGGACGAACTGCTGCTGGTGCTGAGCGAGTTCACGCGTACTGCATGCTTTGTTTGCTTTTAATTAATCATTGCTGTAATGCGTAATCTCACCC